>QIAA01000056.1 GCA_003224905.1 Acidobacteriota bacterium | reverse complement strand
CTTTTCACCAAACCTGGCGGATACAATAAAAGGGTCGGGTTCCTATGCCGGAAGAAACACAGCCGCCCGTAATACCGCCGGTCAACGCTACTCCTGTTTCACAACCGGCAGAGCAAACTGCGACAGCGCCAACCGGAACTTCGTTCAACATCGGTGAAGAGTTCGGCACCGCAAAACGCAATTTGCCGCCGGCCAAAATCGTTGCCATCGCGATCGGCGTCGTGGCGGTCGTTCTCGGTTGTTTTGCATTTCTGCAGCGCGCCACGCCCCAAGGCGGTGGATCGATAGACGACATCTCAACCGCTGATGTTGCGGGCCAGAACGCTGTATTAGTGACGGTGAATGTGACTTTGCGCAATGCCGGCGCGAAGGCGCTTTATGTGCACACCATCAAAGGAACTCTAAAGACCGACAGCGGAGAGGTCAGCGACGACGCAGCCTCAGCTGTAGATTTTGACCGCTATTTCCAGGCTTTCCCTGCACTGAAAGAGCACGCCATCACGGCGCTCACTCCCGAGACGAAAATCCCGCCTGATAGTGAAACTCGGGGCACAGTGATTTTTTACTTCCCAGTTACGCGGGATGTATTCGATAAACGGAAATCGCTTAGCGTGGTAATCCAGCCATACGACCAACCTGTTCCAGTTGTGCTGAGCAGATAGGAACAGCTTAAGAAAGTGAGTCGAGTCTTATTCATGCTTCTGCAGGAACTTCCTGCGCGCGAGATGCGTTTTCGCGGTCGGCTGAATTTCATCGTATTTCAAACAACTGATCGAACCATCCACTTCCAGCACGGCTAGCGCAACATCGTGATAGCTGTTGATCCCGTGCTCGCGCAGAGCCCGTTGCAATTCATCCATGCTGACGTGCTCCTTCGCCATATGGGACGCGATCACCTGACCATCGTGCACCAGCAATGAAGGCTGTCCCTGCACAAACCTGCGAAATCTGCGGTTCGCGCCCGAAAGTTCAGCCACGAAATAATTGAGCACTAGCAGAGTTCCAGCAGCGACTACGCCACCGAATAGCGACGTGTCGGGACCGGTCATGGCATTCTGTACTGCGTTGCTGATCAGCAGCAGCAGAGTCAGATCAAACGGCGTCATCTGGCCGACTTCACGCTTCCCGCTCAGGCGTACACCGATCAGGACCACGGCATAAATGGCAGCCGTTCGCAGCAGGATTTGCAACAGAATGTGCCAGCCTGGAAACATCGGCTAGTTTGCCGAGACCGGCACGGGAGCATTCTTAGGTGTGCTCAGATATCCAGTCGCTTTGTTCTTATCGACCGTCCAGACCACCAACTCGTACAGCATCCGCTCACGTCCGCTATAAAACTGAATTGGCTCGCTGATGTTGCGGTCCTTCTTTTCGATTGTCTTGTCGTCAGAGGTGACGTTCAGAGTGAACTTGCCGCGCTTGATATCAGCCTTTTTCAATTGCAGGCTAACGGTGGAAATGGCTTGGGGCTTGGCGCCCTTCACGAGCGTGAATTCGTAATAATTTCGGTCTCCCTTGTGTTTTAGGATTTCAAGATCATCGCGCGTCTTGGCGATCAGCCCGCTCTGCATGCCCAGGTCGCCGACGGCACTCGCGAGCTTGGCTTTCGTGGCTTCGAGATCCGCTTTGGTGGAGGCAACATCGGTTTTGACTCCGCCCACATCGGTCTTCACACCGGCAACTTCGCCGGTGACGGCAGTGATCTGCTCTTTCTGGGCTGCTGCCAGCCGTGCTTCGGCAAGCCGTTGTTGCCGCTGCAGCTCAGCGGCTCGGGAAGCGAGGTCTTTTTTCGTCATCCCAACCTGGCGACCAAGGGCTTCGTTCTCTGCTTCCGCTGACTCCAGACGCCTGGTGAGATCGGCGATCTGCGAATTGCTCGTGGTTTGCTGCTTCCCGAGCTGATCGACCCGGCTTCGCAAACTGAAAAGAAAAAAAAGAGAGCCCGCTACGTACAAAATTGCAAGCGCCAGCAGGATCCATTTGCCTGAGGTGCCTTCAGTGTGCTGGACCTCTTCCGGCGCATTATCTTCAACCATGAAACCTCCCCTATGTGGCTTGATGTTAATCAATTGTTGAATAGGCAATGCGGACTGTCAATTGCGACAGTGGACACGTTCAAAACGTCCATCTTGGGTTGTAACTTATGATAATGCTATACTTTTCCTAGGCTCTACCTATGGCTACTCTATACGCTGAAAATGTTCCCGACGATTTGTATGATGCGCTCCGGCAACAGGCGCGCGAGAACCGGCGCTCGATTGCCGCAGAAATAGTATCGGTACTTCGAGAGAATGTCGTTACTGCTACGGAACGCAGGTCTCGACAAAGATTTCGTCGCCAAGCTGAGCTCTTAAGGTCGCGCCGGCCAACTTCCCGTGGTCCTTTTCCTACCACTGAAGAGTTGCAACGCCAAGACCGGTCGCGATGAAGACAGTCGTAGTGGATGCTAGCGTTGCGGCGAAATGGTTCCTCCCGTCCAATGAGGAAAGTTTGACGAGCGAAGCTGCTCGCTTGTTGGACATGTTTGTCGAGACGCAGATCCGCTTTATAGAGCCAGACCTCTTTTGGGCTGAACTGGCCAATATATTTTGGAAAGCTGTCCGCCAACATCGCTGGAGGCGAGAATCCGCCCAAACCGCTTTGAAGGCAATGCTCGAGCGCGATTTTCCAACGGTACCCTCAAGATCGTTGCTAGAACAGGCGCATGCGATTGCTTCTGAATTTGATCGAAGTGTTTATGACAGCTTGTATGTTGCATTGGCCCTTCGTGTCCAAGGGGAACTGATTACCGCTGACGAACGATTGGCCAACGCTCTGGCCGCACACCTGCCCGTTAAATGGCTTGGAGCAGTGGGCTAGAGTTCCGCATTCTTCAACCTGAGCGAGTTGCTAATGACTGAAACTGAACTCAAACTCATCGCCGCTGCAGCCAGAATCGGACTCAGCAGCACACCGAAAAACGGATACAACACTCCCGCCGCAAGGGGCACACCCAAGGAGTTGTAGAGAAAGGCGAAAAAAAGGTTCTGGCGTATGTTGCCCATCGTGGCGCGGCTGAGCTTGCGAGCGCGCACAATGCCCGCCAGGTCGCCTTTCACCAGCGTAATACCTCCGCTCTCCATGGCAACATCGGTACCGGTGCCCATTGCGATTCCGACGTTCGCCTGCGCCAGCGCCGGAGCATCGTTGATGCCATCTCCCGCCATCGCGACTATGCGCCCCTTTTCTTGCAGCTGCCGCACCACTTCGGCTTTGCTTTCCGGCTGCACACCGGCCTCGAATTCGTCGATTCCTAAATTGCGCGCCACTACTTCCGCGGTAACGCGATTGTCTCCGGTAAGCATCACTACCTTCAGGCCTTCAGTCTTAAGATCTCGTAGTGCACCTGCAGTCGAAGGTTTCAGAGGATCGCTGATGCCCAGCAACCCGGCTAGCTCGCCATCAATGGCCGCGTAAATTACTGTTTGCCCGTCGCGCCGCAGTTCTTCTGCTCTGTGAGCAAGTTCACTGCTGCGAATAGACAACTCTTGCAGCAAATCTTCATTACCTGCGGCGACTGTATGCCCGTCAACTTTGCCAGTCACGCCGCGCCCGGTAAGGGACTGGAAATCGCTGGCATTCGGAAGGTCCAAACCGCGGTCTCGCGCGACTGAAACAACTGCGGCCGCAAGAGGATGCTCGCTGCCCTGTTCTACACTTGCGACCAGCCGCAGCAGTTCGTTCTCGTTCATACGTGTAGCCGTAACTATGGAAGTCACGCGCGGTTTCCCTTCCGTCAAGGTTCCGGTTTTGTCGATTATCAGCGTGTCCACTTTTTCCAAAATCTCCAGAGCCTCGGCATTTTTGATCAACACGCCGGCGTGAGCTCCGCGTCCGGTGCCCACCATAATCGCGATCGGGGTAGCCAGTCCCAATGCACACGGACACGCAATGATCAGCACCGCTACGGCATTCACCAAGGCGTGCGCCAAACGCGGCTCGGGCCCGAATGACGCCCAGACAATGAAGGTGATAAGAGAAATGGCAATCACAACCGGTACAAACCAGCCAGAAACGCGGTCCGCTAATCTTTGAATCGGCGCGCGGCTGCGCTGCGCTTTGCTCACTAACTGTACGATTTGCGCCAGCAACGTCTCACTTCCCACGTACTCGGCGCGCATGATGAACGAACCTGTACCGTTCACGGTCGCGCCAATCACCCGGCCGCCCGATTCCTTCCGGACCGGCATGGATTCGCCGGTGATCATGGATTCATCGATCGAACTCGATCCTTCCAGAATTACTCCGTCGACCGGAACCTTCTCTCCCGGACGCACACGTAGTCGTTCCCCAACCTGCACCTGTTCCAGAGGAATATCTTCCTCGCGACCATTGCGCAGAACCCTGGCCATCTTCGGAGACAAATCGAGCAAGGCCCGAATCGCAGCCCCAGTGCGGCTGCGCGCACGCAGTTCCAGTACCTGTCCCAAGAGCACTAACGTAGTGATCGCCGCCGCCGCTTCGAAGTAGACCGGCGGTGTTCCACCGATCTCGCGGAACGAAGCAGGAAAAATGCCCGGTGTAATGGTCGTGACCAGGCTGTACAGGTAAGCCACACCCGTGCCCATCGCGATCAGGGTGAACATGTTGGTCGAGCGGTTTACTATGGACGCCCACCCACGCTGAAAAAATAGCCATCCGCCCCACAGCACGACCGGTGTGGCGAGCAGCAGCTCCAGCCACGGCCGCCAGCCACCAGGCAACGCATGCTGGATCGGCATTCCTGGCAGCATGTCGGCCATCGCGATCGTCAGCAACGGCGCCGTCAGCAGCAGGCTCAGCCAGAAGCGCCGCGTCATCTCTCGCAGTTCGGGATTTTCTACTTCCTTCGTGGTAGTGCTGCGGGGCTCCAGCGCCATGCCGCAGATCGGGCACGTCCCCGGCTGGGCTCGCACGATCTCCGGATGCATGGGGCACGTGTACTCCGTCCGCCTGTTCGCCGAGGGCATTTCTGGCTCCAACGCCATTCCACAACTCGGACACGCTCCAGGCTTATCCTCCTCAACTTCCGGACACATCGGACAAACATACTTTTCTGGCGCTGACTGGATTGACTTGGCCGGTGCAGATGGCCGCGCCGCCGGAACTCCTAAGGAAACTAGCTGTGCTGGCTTGGCCGAGGCTGCACTCAAGTACCGTTGCGGGTCAGCCTTGAACTTCTCCAGGCAGTGAACACAGCAAAAGTGGTAAGTGGTCCCTTCATGAGCGTGGCTGTGCTTCGCAGCAGACGGATTCACCGTCATGCCGCAGACCGGATCCTTGCTCACGGCTGAAGCCAGCTTTAGAGGCCCGCCTGACATAAATTGCCCTCACTGATTGCCATTGCTCTATATTGGATTCACTCCGACCTTTATAAGGAGCGCACGGGAAGTCACACCGAAAAGGTTAACGCATGACTCTACTGGAAGTTGCTTACCGCTACGCGACTCCTCTCACCGAAGGCACAATGCGCGCCATTGATAGTGTGCGCGAAGTATATGGAGTGCGGCGGATTGATTTTGACGAGAAAAATCGCATTGTGCGGGTCGAGTTTGACGCCTCCCGATTCAAAGAGCCGGTAGTCGCGGCACTGCTGCGGCAAGCAGGAGTACAGTTGCTGGAGAAGCTGGTTTTGGCTTAGCCGCTGCCATAGTTGCTGCGTTCCTTTCCCGTGTCTCTGCTGGTTCCCATCTTCTTTCCTCCTTGTTGGCTACACAGCACTGTTCTACAGTCGAGCCAAATCAAGGAGGCACGATGAAGAAGCTCGTCTTAGTCAGCGTAGTGGCGTTCGCGACCGCAGCTGTGGCACAGACTCTGCCGGCAGGCACGCCGCTGAGGGTGAAACTCGAAAACACACTTTCGACCTTTGGGAGCAAGACAGGCGATCCATTCTCTGGCCGAGTGACCGAAGCCGTGACAGTTGACGGCAAAACCGTGATTCCCGTCGGTACAACGGTTCAAGGTCGGGTCACCAAGGTTAATGAACCGCGGCGGATTGCAGGCAAGCCGACCATTGCCATCTTTCCGGAGACGATAGTTTTGCCGAGTGGCGAACACTATATGCTCAATGCACCGCTCATTGACACCAACCTGCGCAACGGCACCGACGTGAACACGGAAGGTCAGTTCAAAGGTGCGGGTCATGACGGAAAGGATCTCACTGAGATCGGATTCGGTACCGGTGGAGGCATGCTGATCGGCGGACTAGCGGGCGGGGGCAAGGGGCTGCTGATTGGTGGGACGGTTGGTGCAACAGCCACCGTCGCTCACTGGTTGGGAAAAAAGAGATCCGCAATGCTGCCGGCGGGAACGGAGTTGTTAATGGAGCTGAGCCGTCCGCTGTCAATGGACGTGGTCAAAGGGGGACAGTAGCACTTCAGAACTCTCGTCGCGCGTCACTTCCCATTATCAAATGTCCGTCTGCGCCGAATCGTTCCAGATTCGGCGCCTCGCCAGGTCAGCCACTGAGAATCCGAGAGTTTGAGCTGACGGCTTCCCCCGGCTTCTCCAAGAGATTGATTGATTCTGCCTGCGTTACGTTAAGCGGGACCTGCCAATGTGATGGAAATCAGTGAGAGCGGCTTTCGTAATCGCCTGCTTGCAGATGCGCCGCAAAGAATTTATCCACGCGCCGCCAGGCGTCGCCGAGCACGTGTTCCCGGCTGAAGTAGTGGAACTCGCCGGGATACATCATGAATGTGACGAGATCACCCTTGTGTTTCTTCAGCGCTTCGTCCATGAGCCACACTGATTCCAGGAACGGAACATTTACGTCTGAAGTGCCGTGCAGCACAAGGAGTGGCCGTGCGAGACGGTCGATGTGGGAGATGGGTGAGGCATTGGCATAAACCTTGGGGTTCTCCTCGGGTGTGCCAATGCGGCTTTCGGTCCAGTCGCCGTGATACGGATCGTTGTAGTACATCACGTAGTCCACGACGCCCGCGACATCAATACCTGCACGGAAAAGGCTCGGCTGGTCAGTCATGGCGATCAGCGTGAAGAAACCGCCATAACTCAGTCCCCAAATCCCGATGCGCTCCGAATCGACATAGGAAAGCGACTTGAGATAATTCGCACCCATCCAGGCGTCCTTGGCGTCGTTGCCGCCAACGTCCATGTACACTCCGTTGCGCCAGTCGCGGCCATAACCGATACTGCCGCGATAATCAGGCGCCAGCACTACGTACCCCTGCTGGAGCAAATATTGATGGAAGCTGTAATACACGGCATAGTTCCGCTGCACGTGCCATCCATCGTAGTTCTGGTTGATTCCGTCGCCGTGAACCCAAATGATTGCCGGATTCTTTTTGCTGCGGTCGAGATTCCTGGGTACGAACAACCACGCGGGCACCGGCTGACCATCCGGGCCGGGATAGTGCACCAACTCCGGTTCCACGAACGCGGAGTGGTCAATGGTCGGGGACATGGAGTTGCTCAGCCGCACCGGCTTCGTGCCGGAATTTGCTTCACTGACGTAGAGGTCGGCGGAGTTACGCGTGTCCGTGTGCTGATACACCAGGCGCTTGTCGTCGGGCGACCACCGAGGCTTGACGTTTGTGCCCTTGCCAGCGGTGATGTAGATGACCGTCGCGTGAACCGGATCGTTGCCGATGTTGGCGATGCCTATGCGCCGGTCACCCGGATGATCGGGGTCGTTCGCGTCGAATGCGATGCGCGTGCCGTCATGCGACCAGGTGGGACGCCAGGCTTCGAATTTCCCCTTCGTGATCTGTATTGCCTGTCCGCCCGTCGGCGCGACGACGTAAAGGTGATCCCATCCGTCCAGGTCCGTGAGGAAGGCGATCCATTTGCCGTTAGGTGATGGCTTGGGTTTCGCTTCGGCTTCCCAGTCGGGGAGGCTCCAGAACTTCTCTTCTTTATCGTCGTGAATAGCTTGTGGTGCGCCACCGTTGGCCGGGGCAACATAAATAGTGCGCGTCTTGTAGTGATTCGACTGCCGATCGTACGTGACGTGGGCTGCATCGACCCAGGCGAGACCGTTATATTCTCCCGGCGTGTCGATGGCCGTGGCTTTTCCGCCCAAGGAGCTTACAACATAAAGTTGTCCGGAAACATATTCGGATACTGCGAAGATTAACTTCTCCCCGGAGTAAGACGGCGATTCGTCGTGACGGATGAATTTGCTCCCACCGATGTAAGCGATCTGCCGTCCATCAGGAGACCAGACGGGGGAGTAAATGCTCTCGTCATCGTGCGCGATTTTGGATTCAGACCCGTCACGCAACGAGCGCACAATCAGATCACCGCCGTGTTGCGCTTCGCCAGCGCTGGCTGCACGGACGAAAGCCACTCGGTCGCCATCTGGTGAGGGGGAGATCTCAACTTCCGGAGAAGGCGTGGCCCATACCGCCCGCGGCTCCCCGCCAGATATGCCTATCTGCCACAGATCGCCGTTGCGTGAAAAATAAACTGTGCCGCCGTCATGGCTCCAGAACACGTCCCCCACTTTGCCGTCGGGATAGGCGGTTAACGCAAGTGGCTGTCCCTGCCCGTCGCTGTTCGCGACGTAGAGATTCACGATGTCAGCGCGGTCCCACAAAAACGCAACGCGCCGTCCATCCGGCGACCACACTGGACTGGAGGGATGCTTGATGTCGATCAAATCATCGATACTCAGCCGATGGGTTGAGGGGCTTTGCGCGCCCGCGCCGTTCAGAGGTGCCAACATCGCGAGTAACACTAGCCAACGCCAACGCTTCAATCCAAACATGACACCTCCAAGCATAAAAAAGGCGGATGCGATTCTATATCCGCCTTGACCTCAGCACGTCGCAGCCTGAGCGGCTAAAAATCAACCTTCAGGCCAATCCTGGCAATGAATGGATTGACCGTGTTAAAGGGTTGCAAGTAAGTTGAGTTCGGGTCGTTGAACGTCGACGGTAGAGTTCCGTTCACGGATATCACCGTTTGTTGGTTGGTTATGTTGAACAAGTCAATCAGCGGTTTAATCGTGAAGCGTTCCCCTACTTTGAAATCGCGAGCGATGCGTACGTTCAGCAGATTTACGCTCGGCAGCCTCACTCCACCTGCAGGTTGAAGGATCACTTGCTCGGCCCCCTGGTTGAGCTGAGTGTGTCCAAGTGCGTCGAAGGTATCTCCGCCCAAATAAGCGATCGGCTGAATGGGGTAACCGGTGTAATGCTGGAAGTTTACGCTGGTGCTGAGCTCCCACGGCAACTCGTATGTGCTATCCACTTTGAAGACATAAGTGGAATCGAGATTCAGATAATTGTCGCCGCGATTAATGTTGCTGTTCGGATCGTTGAAATTATCAGAGTAGGCATCGTCGGAATACCCACGGCCGAAGGCGCCCTTCTGGCGCTGAATCGTGAAGCCACTCAGCACCTGCCAGCGGTGTGACAGGCGCTTCACCGCAGTGAACTCGACTCCGTGATAGGAATTGTCATCCAGAGCGGGAATGTTCGTAACCAGGACCTTGGATTCCCCGACGAGGGTCGAGTCCAGGTTGTAGAGCGTTAATGGTTTATTGTTGAGTGGATTAACGATCGCCGTCTTACCATCGTTGTATGTGGTGACAGGTGTGTAGTCAGAAGGGAGCGCAGCCAAGTTCGTTGTTCCGAACAGATTCTTCTTCTTACGGAAGTAATAGCCCACGCCCAGCCTTAGATCTTGCCAGACCTGTTGTTCGTAGTTGACGCTGATCGAATCAGAGTAGGGACGGCTAAGATGAGGATCGAGATGCGCTCCGAACGCTCCACCCGTCTGCGTACTTGGTTTACCGACCTTCCACTCGCTCACCTGTGGGATTTTGTCATTATTCGCGTCACAGTGAGTGCAACCCGCAACGAAAGGACCCCATGTAAATGTCTGGCTGCTAAACCCTATTGGGTTTACCGTCTCGATCAAACCCGTACCTTCCATCTTGTAAAAGCGGCCATAACTGGCGCGTAGAACCGAAGTACCACGGCCTGTGACGTCCACGGCCAAACCTAGACGCGGCGAAACATTGTTCCACGTGACTATGTTGCCCGATGCCGCGACGGTACTGGGCGTGAAAAGATCTGGGAACACGAGATTAGGATCGCTCTTCTCTTCGGGGTAGAAGCCAATGAAACGATCGAAGCGCAGGCCTAAATTCAGCGTAAACCTCCGGCGAACTGTCCATGCGTCCTGCACGTAGGCACTACTGTCATGGAAGTATGACTTTGCGGTGAAGGGTGTATTGAAAGCCGTGACTTGAAACGGTGCGCCATTGTTGTAAAAGGCGTTAATCCCTTGGTTCACATATTGAATGTATGGGTTGTAGTTGTCGCCCCATTCGAAGCCGAATTTAAAATTGTGGGTGCCAGCCAGTGAACCCTTGTACCAGGAAGCGCCGGCGGCGACTTTGAACAGCCACGCCGGATTCGAGAAATAGCTCTGGGCCGCTCCTGTCTGCGTTTGTGTAACTAGGTCCGTGCGGTTGAAGTCCGTGGGTTTGACTCCCGGCTGGGGACCCAGGGGAAACACTTCCTTGTTGTATCCCGCGCGAAAATCCAAGAGCAGGTTGTTTGTGATTTGACTTGTCCACAGCGCCTGCAGGATGTAAGCGGGCTCGATCTGTCGCCAAGATGCCTCAGGGCTCACCAGTGCTGAATCCCGGCGGAAGAACCGGTTCTGCTCATTGTAGAGCCAGATGAAGCTCAACCTATTCCGGGAATTCAGCTGCCAATCGCTGCGCAAATCGGTGTTGGTCTGGTGGTTGGGATCGGCGATGGGGTTACCGTTCTTATCCGTCACGGCGAGAAAGATCGAGCGCAGGTCATACCGTCGATACGACCCGAAAAGCCACCACTTATCTTTGATGATCGGGCCGCCAAGGCTGGCGGTTGTATCACGAAGCATTACGGTCGGAGATCCGGCAGGTATCTCCGCACCTTTGTATGTTGGAAATTGTGTGCCGGCTTCAAGGGCCTTGGTGCTGTAGTACGCCCCCAGATTTCCGTGCACCTGGTTCGAGCCAGATCTGGTCACCATGTTCATGTAAATTCCACTGATGGAAACCGAGCTCGGCGTACTGTCCGACACTACCTGGAATTCCTGAAAGGAATCATGATTAGTATAAAACTGCGTGTACCCGCCATTGGCGCCCGGCCAGTTCAAGTCCAGACCATTGAAGCTGAAAATCTGCTCGGCGGGGGTGCTGCCGTGCACCTGCATGGTTGATTGCTGCATGCTCTGATTGCCACCAACATCAAATGTGCTTGAAGTAGCGCCCGGCACTTGCGCGACGGTCGACCACGGATCACGTCCGGCGGGAATGTCTTGCAGCAACTGCTGATCGAAGGTGGTCTCGGTTTGCACGCTCTGCACGTCAACAACGGATTCGCCCGAGACGTTGACTGTCTGCTGCACCTGTCCAACTTTCAGTTTCGAGTTCACGGTTGCAGTGAAGCCGGCGCTGATTTGAACTCCGGTTTGCTCGAGCGTCTGAAAACCACTGGCAGTCACGGTAACGCTGTAAGCGCCAGGCGGGAGCAGGTCAAACAGGTAGCTGCCGTCCGCATGAGTGGTTGTTGTACGGGGAACCATCAGCGCTGCGCTCTCCACTTTCACCGAGGCGTTGGGAACAGCAGCGCCAGAGGGATCTGTAACCACGCCCGCGATTTTGCCCGTGATCGATACCTGGGCAAGAAGGGCATTACACAAAACAAGGGTTGATAACAAAAAGAAGTAGCGGACACATCTCGACCCTAATCGCAGCGCAAACAAGCTGATGCGGTAAGACACGGCCCACCTCCCCTGGATATTTTGGAGTAGTCCTCTGGCGCAATGTGTATACAACATACGATATGCTACAGTCAACCCAATCACAGCAAGCATGTAAATCGGCCGACTGGCGGGAAGAACATATCTTATGGCTGAGGTGCCATCGTGCCTCGAAACCTAAATCGCCGAGAGATGCTGCAAGCGGGAGCCGTTCTTTGCAGTGCATCCCTGCTACCGAGAGAAGGCCTGGTTTCGGAATCTAATTCCACCATAGCTCGCACGGACATCGAGATCCAGCTCGCTTCCGTGAGTCCGCATACCCTCCGCCTTAGCATTCTTCCAATAAAAAACGGCACGGCTGGAGCTGTGCCCTCCGATGGATCACTCGCACGCACATCCTGGGGACCAGTAGCAGCGAAGCTGCGCGGCGAGATAAAGCCCCAGACCATAAAACTGGGACCTCTGAGCGTAAGAGTCGCAGTTGATCCACTGACTTTCAAAATCGAAACCCACACAGGTAAACCCGTTCAGACACTCGAGTTGGAAAAGGAGAGCGGTGTCCTCTTCTTTGAAATCGGGAATTCACCGCTCCTGGGACTGGGTGAAGGCGGTCCGCAATTTGATCGCCGCGGGTCCGTCGATCTGATGCGAAGCCGCCAGAGTGGCTATAAGCTCGCGACTCATGGCGGCCGGGTGCCGGTTCCCTGGATGATAGGCACTGCAGGATGGGCCATGTTCATACATCAGCCGCTTGGAACGTTCGACTTCACGGGACCAAGAGGGAAGTTTCAATCGGCAACTCCGGATACGTCACTTCCGCTGGATATCTTCTTTGTTGCTGCAGCGGAGCCCGCAACCATAATGTCGGAATACGCGCGCCTTACCGGGCACGCCGAGATGCCGCCGTTGTGGAGCCTAGGCTACCAGCAGTCGCATCGCACACTCGCCGGCCGCGATGAAGTGGTGGCCGAAGCGCAGACGTTTCGCCAAAAGAAATTACCTTGCGACGCATTCATTTATCTGGGCACCGGCTTCTGTCCCTCGGGTTGGAACACTCAAAACGGCTCGTTCGAGTGGAACTCTCGTGTGTTCCCTGATCCTCCGGAAATACTCGCCGAACTGCACAAACAGCATTTCCGCTCAGTTTTACACGTGGTAATTCTGACGGATAGGCTTCGCGGGAGGGCGCATGATCCCTGTCCACTCGACGAATTCGATGAGCTGGAAGCGGGTTGCTATTGGAACGCGCATCGCAAGAATTTCGGCATGGGAGTCGACGGATGGTGGCCGGACGAGGGCGACGCTCTGGACATCTCTTCGCGACTGGTTCGGAACCGAATGTACTGGGAAGGACCGCAGATCGACAGGCCGAATGAACGTCCTTATGCGCTGCATCGGAACGGTTACGCTGGGATGCAGCGTTATGGTTCATTTCTGTGGTCAGGGGATGTGTACTCGACCTGGGAAACGTTAAAACTCCAGGTGCCCATCGCAATCAACACCTCTTTGACCGGCATTCCCTATTGGGGCACCGACATTGGAGGATTTGTTCCCACTAAAGAGTTCACGGCCGAACTCTATGTGCGTTGGTTCCAGTTTGCTGCATTTTGCACTTTGTTCCGCGCTCACGGGCGCACGTGGAAATTACGGCTGCCCTGGGGATGGAACACAGGCGATCCCGGCCCGGTGGAGATCAGTAACTACGAAGGTGCTGCGGCGCCGGATGCCAGCCAGCTTCATAATGCGCAGGTTGAGCCCATCTGCCGCAAATACCTGGAGTTGCGTTATCGCCTGCTGCCATATCTCTACAGTGCCGTGCGTGAGTGTGCCACCACCGGTATGCCCATCATGCGCGCCTTATGGTTGCATCATCCCAATGACCCAAAAGCCGTCGCGTGTGGAGATGAGTTTTTATGGGGTCCCAGCTTACTAGTCGCGCCAGTAGTCGAAAAAGGCGCGATGAAACGTCTAGTGTATCTCCCGGGCGGAGATTGGTTCGATTTCTGGACTGGCCAGCGCATCCAGGGTGGACGAGAAATCACTCGTGAGGTGGATCTCGGGACCATGCCTCTCTACGCTCGCGCGGGATCAATAATTCCGATCGGGCCTGTCAAGCAATACGTAGACGAAAAAGTGGACGAACCGCTCACTATTCGGATTTATTCCGGCAACGATGCTGCCTTTCTGTTGTACGAAGACGACGGCAGATCATTCGACTATCGCCAGGGCGAATGGATGGGAATTCAGATGACATGGAATAATCTTGATCGCAGGCTGAGCCTTCGTCTTGCGGAAGGCTCGCGTATGCTGCCCCCGGTGCACCGCATCTTCGACATTAGACTCGACGAAGCGACGCGCCAAATTAAGTTTCGTGGTCAACCAGTAGAGGTATCGTTCTAATGCGGTGGCTAAAGTTCCTGCGCAGATAGTCCGGCCGATTCAGTTGAATTCACAGTCGCACGAGGCGGAGAGGTGGATTCGGCAAGTCTTCGCCGCTCCTGCAATGCCTGTTTTAGGGATTGTCCGGCGTACTGGATGTGCTGCCGCAGCAGCTTGCATGCGGCACTCACATCGCGCGCGCGGCACAATTCCAGGATGCGGTGATGCTCCTCATTCGCTCGCTTCATCCCATGTGTTAAGTACAACTGTAGCCGTGTGTATCGTTCGCCGTTATTGTTGACGTTGCGGATGATGGCCATGAAGTGCGGACGATTGGCTCGGGAATACAGCGTCGAATGGAATTGCCAGTTGAGACGGCCCCAGGAGGCGACGTGCTCCTCATGTTCGAGGTCACTCTGATATTTGCGCAGCACCGACTCCGCCTGAAGAAAATCAGCTTGCGTGAGATGAGGAATGGAGGACTTCAGTACTTCCGGCTCGAGCAGGGCTCTTATCGTAAAGAGTTCCTCGATGTCGGCTGGCGACAACGCTGGAACAATCGCCCCCCGGTTGGGAACGATTGCGATTAAACCCTCGGCTTCGAGCTGGCGAAGGGCTTCGCGAACCGGAATTCGGCTGACCTGAAACTGCGCAGCAATGTGATCTTGCCGAAGCTGGGCGCCCTCGGGAATAAGACCGCGAATGATCTGCTCGCGTAATTTGTCAGCGACTGCTGAGGTTAGTGACTGACGGGGTATGGCCGATTCCGTTGAATTCACATTTTGCGTCATCGGTACTCCCATCCTGGAAACATTGTACGTTACCTGAAAATTAGCCTGGTAGACAATCTGTTATGTTACGCGAACGTAGTCTAAGTCGAGGTTGCTTGCACCAAATGCCATCATTAACAACGCGCAGCGATCATGGCGAATGTTGGATTCGCTGCACTCGATCTATTCTTCTTAAAGGGAGTATCTCTCATCCAAGCCTCGTTGACTTGTGGATATTTTATCCATAATATCCCTTGCTGGCTGCAGTTGGATGGTTGACAACTGCCCTGGAGTACGTTTGCTCGTACGAGCACCTGGCGTAAATTCGTGGCATCGGATGTGTCGCGCGATGACGCGAGCAAAAGTGCCGAATGAATGATCGCAGTGTAAATAAGATCCATGTCATCGATTCGCACACAGGCGGCGAGCCCACGCGTGTGGTGACCTCGGGCGGACCTGATCTGGGATCCGGACCCTTGTCTGAACGCGTGCAACGATTTCGTAGCGACTTTGACTGTCTTCGTTCCGCCATCGTGAATGAACCAAGAGGCTCAGATGTGCTGGTTGGCGCTCTGCTGTGTGAGCCGTTAGATCGCACTTGCGCGGCCGCAGTGATCTTCTTCAACAACGTCGGATACCTCGGCATGTGCGGGCATGGAACTATCGGACTCATAGCTACGCTCGCATATATGGGCCGCATCGGACCAGGCGAACATCGCATCGAGACTCCGGTGGGTAACGTGACAGCGCTGTTGCATCAGAACGGCCGGGTGACCGTCACCAACGTGCCGAGCTATCGCCATAGGGCGAATGTGGGCGTGGCGGTACTGGAATTCGGAAACGTAACCGGCGATATAGCGTGGGGCGGAAATTGGTTTTTCCTGGTGCAGGACCACGGCATGGAGTTGGCGCTGAGCAATGTCGCAGCGCTCACTGACTACACGTGGGGAATTCGCCAGGCGCTCGGTGCAGCTGGTATCACCGGCATGGACGGCCACGAAATCGATCACATCGAGTTGTTTGGTCCATCAAGACTGCCGGGAGTGCACAGCAAGAATTTCGTTCTATGTCCCGGCAAAGCTTATGACCGTTCGCCGTGCGGTACGGGAACAAGCGCCAAGCTGGCGTGTCTGTACGCAGACGGGAAGCTGCGCGAAGGTGAAACCTGGCGACAGGAGAGCATTATCGGCAGCATCTTTGAAGGCAGCATCACGGTCCGCGATGGTCAGATCTATCCCAGCATCACGGGCTCTGCTTTTGTAAATGGCGAGGCTGACCTGATTCTCGACGAGCACGATCCGTTCTGTATGGGTATTCGAGCATGAGCGCAGCCAGCTACGACGTCGTGATCATCGGAGCCGGTATCGTCGGCGCAGCTTGCGCGTATGAGTGTGCCGCTCAGGGGATGCGCGTTGCCGTGGTGGACCGCGAAATGGTGGGCGGCGGCACCACCGCTGCCGGCATGGGCCACATCGTAGTCATGGACGATTCTGAAGCTCAGTTTTCCCTCACGCGCTACTCACAAGAGCTTTGGCAGAGACTGCGTCCCGACTTATATCCCGATGTCGAATATGAGCAGTGTGGGACTATTTGGGTCGCCGCACATGACCAGGAGATGCACGAGGTCCGGCGGAAGGAAACCTATTATCGCAGCCGCGGAGTTCCTGTGGAGGTTCTTGATCCGCAAGCGCTGGAACAGTGTGAGCCCAACTTGCGGAAAGGAATGGCCGGAGCATTGTTCGTTCCAGAGGATGCTGTGCTTTATCCGCCGTGCGCCGCCCAATTTCTCATGGACCGGGCACAGGCGAGCGGAGCCAGGCTGCACGTTGGATTAAAGGTGACAGGAATTGGAAAAGGGCAGGTTCGCACGACAACAAACGAGTTCTCCGCCGGAACGATCGTGAATGCCGCCGGCACCTCCGCGCCGATGCTTACATCAGGTCTGGAAATCAAACCACGTAAAGGCCATCTGCTCATCACGGATCGCTACCCGGGATTCCTGCGCCATCAACTGGTTGAGCTTGGGTATCTGAAGAGCGCCCACTCGCTCACAAGCGACTCCGTAGCCTTCAACGTGCAACCACGCGTAACCGGCCAAATTCTCATAGGCTCGTCACGGCAGTATGGGGCAGAGAGTGGAGAGGTCGAAACCAGCATCCTGGTTCGCATGTTGCAGCGCGCCGAAGAGTACATGCCGGGCCTGGCGCGCATGTCCACAATCCGCGCCTGGACAGGGTTTCGCGCAGCAACTCCTGACAAGCTTCCGTTAATTGGGCCGTGGCCCGAAGACAACACGATTTTTCTGGCGACCGGGCATGAAGGCCTGGGGATTACAACATCTCTGGGAACGGCTCGGCTGTTGATTGATCATCTGACAGGCCGCACACCGGAAATTCCAATCGCGCCTTATTTGCCGTCACGTACTGTTGCGGAGCACGTCCATGCGTAAGCCAATCACCGTAAAGGTGAACGGCAAACCCATAGTTGTACCTTTTGGATCGACTGTAGCTGTCGCCGTGATGATGGCCGAGAGTGCGTGCCGGAAATCGGTCAACGGCGAGCGCAGAGGACCTCTGTGCGGGATTGGTAATTGCTTTGAGTGTCGCGTGACCATTGGTGAGAACACCTACTGCCGCAGCTGCCAAGTCCTTTGTCAACCAGAAATGGAAGTGAGCACTGATGGCTAGAGAAATGCGGAAACACTTTGACGTGCTCACAATTGGTGGCGGACCTGCGGGCCTGGCAGCCAGCGTAAGAGCTGCCGAGTGTGGTTTGCGCGTCGGAATTGTGGATGACAATCTCACTCTCGGCGGCCAGATCTGGCGCGGCGATGTCGAAGATTGCACATCCGAAGCCGCTGCCTGGGTGGAGCGCCTGTCTGCGCTAGAGATTGAGATGCTCTGCGGGACGCGCGTATTTGATGTTGCGAAAAACTTAGTGTGGGCGGAAGGCACGGATGCCACGTACGAGTTGGGCTTCACAAAACTAGTGCTCGCAACAGGCGCAAGAGAGCGATTCCTCCCATTCCCCGGATGGACACTTCCGAATGTGATGGGCGCGGGGGGTCTACAGGCGCTGGTGAAATCCGGGCTGCCCATTGCAGGCAAGCGCGTAGTGGTGGCCGGAAGCGGTCCGCTGCTGTTAGCGGTCGCCGCTTACCTGCGAAAACATGGCGCTGGGATCCCAATCATCTGCGAACAGGCGTCGTGGTCTCGGCTGGCGCAATTCGGTTTTGCGCTGCTTCAGCAACCGCAAAAAATCGCCCAGGGACTCTCCCTTAAGCGTGAGCTGGCGGGAATTCCCTTTGCGGCAAACAGTTGGCCGATTTCGGCAGTAGGACAGGATGTTATCAAGCAGGTGATCATTTCAAGGAACGGCAGATCGGAAACGATAGCCTGCGATTATCTTGCATGCGGCTTCCACCTTGTTCCCAACGTCGAACTAGCAGCTCTGATAGGTTGCCGATTGCGCAATGGTTATGTTGAAACCGATGAGTTTCAACAAACCTCGGTGCCGGAAGTTTATTGCGTAGGCGAACCAACAGGAATTGGGGGGCTCGAGCTCTCACGTGTGGAAGGAGAGATTGCAGGCTTCACTGCCGGCGGGAATAGAGATGCAGCCGGGAAACTTTTCGCCACTCGGCGAAGATTGCAGAAATTCGCCGGAGCACTCGATCGTACATTCCGGATACGACCAGAGCTGAGGAGTTTGCCTCTCGCTCAAACCATAGTTTGCAGATGCGAAGATGTGACCTATGCCCGTTTAAGGCAGCAGCGATCGTGGCGTGCCGCCAAGCTGCAAACCCGTTGTGGTATGGGCCCCTGCCAGGGACGAGTGTGCGGTCCAGCGACTCAGTTTTTATTTGGTTGGATCTCCGACTCGGTGCGGCCGCCGGTCTTCCCTACGCGGTTTAGCACGCTAGCGGCCATGTCGCCCGATGCGGAGCATAGCCAAGTGACAGGAGGAAACTGATGAATTGGAAGGGCGTAATGCCCGCGGTCACCACCTGTTTCGACCCGGATTACAGAGTAGATCATGAGTTCATTGTCAAACACTGCCAGTGGCTGCTGGATAACGGCTGCACTGGAATTGTGACGCTCGGATCGCTCGGGGAGGGTGCGACGCTTACTTTTGAAGAGAAGATCGCGGTCTTGCGGAATTGCGTCCGCGCCGTGAACGGCAGGGCTCCGGTCGTGGCCTCGGTCTCGGCGCTTACTACGTCGGAAGCGGTCAGCTTGGCGAAAGCCGCCGCAGATGCCGGTTGCGACGCTTTGATGGTTTTGCCGCCCTATGTGTATCAGGGTGACTGGCGAGAGATGAAAGCGCATGTCGCCAGCGTCTTCAAGGCAACACCTCTTTCTTGCATGCTGTACAACAATCCCGTGGCCTACGGAACTGACTTCCTTCCCGAGCAGATTCAGGAATTGACTGAGGAGTACGAGAACTTCGACGCGGTAAAGGAATCCAGCACGGATGCGCGCCGCGTAAGCGCCGTCCGAGCACTAGTGGGCGATCGCATTGAGGTGTTCATTGGAGTCGACGATGCGATTTTGGAAGGAGTTGCGGTGGGGGCAACGGGTTGGATTGCGGGCCTCGCCAATGCGCTGCCCCGCGAGTCAGTAGAACTCTTCGAGCGCGCGATGAACGGAAACCGCGAAAAGGCCTTTGACTTATATCGGTGGTTCTTGCCCTTGTTGCGCATGGACACAGTGCCCAAATTCGTACAACTGATCAAGCTGGTACAGAGTGAAGTCGCAATGGGGAATGCGCGAGTTCGGGCTCCGCGTTTGGAGTTGGCCGGCAATGAACTGCAGCAGGCGCGAAGAATTATTCAGGAAGCGCTGCGCACCCGGCCGCAGCTGAACCCCCTTCCGGCTGTGCCAGTTGCGAAATAATTCGAGGTGAGATCGTGGAGTTATCAGGAACGTCGATTATTGGATCACGTCGCGGCGAAGCTGGCGCAGCAATTTTCAATGCCGTGGAACCGCGCACCGGACAGCCACTGCCGCCCGCCTTCGTGTCGGCGAGCTCCGACGAGATCGAGGCGGCGGTTGCCCTTGCTCACGAAGCCTTCGTTAGATATGGACATCTCCCAGGTCGCGATAGGGCTGCGTTCCTGCGCAGCATCGCGCAAGGAATTGAGTCCGTAGCCGAGGAACTGATCGATAGAACGGGCAAGGAAACCGCTCTGCCAAAAGCCCGCTTGCAGACCGAAACAGCGCGCACCTGCGGACAGCTTCGGCTGTTCGCAGGATTGGTCGAGGAAGGTTCCTGGGTCAACGCGCGCATCGACAATCCTGACCCGGACCGCAAACCGATTCCCAAGCCTGGGCTCCGTTCCATGCTCCGTCCGCTTGGTCCGGTAGTTGTGTTCGCGCCGAGCAACTTCCCCTTGGCATTTTCAGTGGCAGGTGGTGACACAGCTTCCGCCCTGGCGGCGGGTAATCCTGTGATTGTGAAAGCCCATGGCGCCCATCCAGGCACCAGTGAAATTGTCGGCCTGGTTATCCAAGCAAGCGCTCACCAATGTGGAATGCCCGAAGGCGTTTTCTCCCTTCTCTTCGGTCCCGGCGCGGAAGTTGGAACAGCGCTGGTGAAACATCCCCTGGTTAAGGCCGTGGGCTTTACCGGATCGCGAGCCGGCGGTAGAGCCCTCATGGATTTGGCAGCGGCCCGCCCTGAGCCCATCCCGGTCTATACGGAGATGAGCAGTACGAATCCCGTTTTCATTCTTCCCGGTGCGTTAAGAAGGAACGCCGATGCTATCGCAACGGGTCTCTATGCCTCGTTCACCCTCGGCGCTGGACAGTTCTGCACCAAGCCGGGAATGGTTTTCGTGCCACAGGATTCTTCCGCCGATGATTTCGTCGACAGACTGCGAACCTCTGTTCAGGAATCTGAACCCTTCACGTTGCTGACGGCGAGTATCCATTCCACATATTGCAAGGAGACCGCACAGCGCAAGACCGTCCCCGGAGTGCGAGTGCTGGCGGAGAAACCCGTTCCCGGCGGCCCGCAATTCAATGTGGGAGCCAATCTGTTCGAGACCAACGCGTCTTCCTTTCTGCACGATCCAGCTCTCGCTTCAGAAATCTTTGGCCCGTCCACCCTATTGGTCCGTGAAGCCAGCCGCGATCAGTTGTTGCAGATCGCACGCAACCTGGAAGGCCACCTGACGGCGACAATTCACGGCACCGAAGACGACCTGCGAGAGTTCAGTGACCTGATCGCAATTCTGGAGGACAAAGTCGGAAGAATCATCTTTAATGGTTTTCCTACCGGGGTGGAAGTGTCCCACGCCATTGTGCACGGCGGCCCTTATCCGGCAACTTCCGATGGACGTTCGACCTCGGTCGGCAGTCACGCGATCTTTCGCTTCACACGACTGCTCTGCTATCAGAATTTCCCGGAATCTGCCCTGCCGCCTGAGTTAAAGGATGAGAACCCGATGGGAATCTGGCGAATGGTGGATGGTGAGATGACGCGCTCGCCAATCGGGCAGCCACTGGAAGCAGGAGTGCGCTGAGACAGATCGAAGGTCTGTTCCCGCTTCCAGGAAGTCTTTTCAAGTAATCGCAGTCAGTACTGTTCCATAACAAGAAAAAAATCTAGCCGGGGGACACCAGTGCTCAACGATCTCCGCTTTGGATTGTTACTGGCATTAGCTTTCACGCTGCTCCTGACGCCGCTCGCTGCCCAACCGCCACAAGAAAAGCCCAAAGATGAAGATACGTTCCGTTTTCGTTTTGTCGGCCCGACGGTCGGGAACCGGATAGCGTCAGTCGCGGGAATTCCCGGAGACGCGAGCACTTATTACGCCGGAGCGGCCTCCGGAGGACTCTGGAAATCCACTGATGGCGGCAACAAGTGGGATCCGGTTTTTGACAAACAACCGGCCGCCGCGATTGGAGCCGTGGCTGTAGCCCCGTCGGATTACAACATTATCTGGGCCGGCACCGGAGAGGCCTGGATGATCCGCGACACGGACGTGATGGGCAACGGCGTATATCGCTCAACCGATGCCGGAAAGACCTGGACTCGCATGGGATTGGAGGAAACGGGGCGAATCGGCCACATCATTGTGCATCCCACGAACCCTGATGTCGTTTTTGTTTGTGCACTCGGCCGCGCGACCGGGCCGCAGCGGGAGCGTGGAGTCTACCGCACCACTGACGGCGGCCAGCACTGGGAGCGCGTGCTGTTCGCCGACGACAAGACCGGCTGTTCCGGCCTGAGCATGGATCCCCACAATTCGCGCGTACTCTTTGCCGGCATGTGGCAGGTGGAACTGCACACCTGGGGCGAACTTAGCGGCGGTCCGGGAAGCGGCGTCTATGTCTCGCGGGATGGCGGTAGCAAATGGTCACGCATCGAGAAGCACGGCCTTCCGAAATCCCCAGTAGGAAAAATCGACGTGGCGGTCGCGCCCACAAATTCAGCTCGCGTTTACGCGCTGATTCAGACCAAAGATCAGGGATCCGTTTGGCGCTCAGACGACGGCGGCGAAAACTGGCACGTAGTCAACCACCAGCGCGCGCTGATCGGACGTGCCGGTTATTACATCCGCATCGCGGTTTCAAGCGGAAATGAAAATGAAGTTCTGGTCGCGAACAGCAGCTTTTTCCGGTCCCTGGATGGCGCAGAGAATTTCCAGGAAACGCACTGGGGTGGCGATAATCACGATATCTGGATTGATCCCGAGAACCCCGACCGCTTCGTGATTACCGACGACGGAGGAATGCATATCACCGCTGTTCACGGTCGCGGCTTTCACGACGTGAAGCTCCCTATCGGACAGATGTACCACGTTGCGGTGGATGATCAGGTCCCGTACTACTTCTACAGCAACATGCAGGATGACGGGAACATGCGCGGTCCGAGCATTCCTTTGGGCGATGAGGAAGATGGCCAGGAGGTCGGATGGGATCGTCACATGGGCGGCTGCGAATCCGGATTCACCATCCCCGAACCCGGCAATCCCGATGTTGTTTGGGCGACCTGCTATGGCAACAAGGTGACGCGCTGGGACGCCAAAAGCAAACATGCCCGCTCTGTCAGTCCGTGGATGCATACGCTCGACTCGCCACCGAATGAAATCAAGTATCGCTGCCATTGGACTCCGCCTCTGGCCATCGATCCCTTCGACCACAATACGGTCTACTACGGCTGTCAGGTAATTTTCACAACCACAAACGGTGGACAGACCTGGAACGTCATCAGCCCCGACCTCTCAACTCAGGATCCGAGTCATTCCCAGTCATCCGGAGGGATAGTAGGAGACAATCTCGGCCAGTTTTATGCAGAGCTCGTGTTCGCCATCGCGCCTTCACCTGTGCAGAAAGGCCTGGTCTGGGCGGGCACGAACGACGGGCTGGTCTGGTACACGAAGGATGGCGGCGGCCAGTGGGTAAACGTTACGAAAAATATTGCCGGACTGCCCGCATGGGGAACAGTCACCAGCATTGAGCCTTCCCACTTCGATGCAGGCACCGCATACATCAGCGTCGACTTCCACCTTGTCGACAACCGCGATCCCTACATATTCAAGACCACGGACTTCGGCCAAACCTGGAAGCGGATCAACAGCGATCTGCCAAAACATCAGCTGGCCTACGTTCGAAGAGTTGCCGAAGATCCGAATTGCAAAGGCCTGTTATTCGCAGGCACGGGAAACGGGCTCTACTACTCCCTCAATGACGGCGGTCATTGGACAGCCCTCGACGCCGGCCTGCCGCATGCCGTTGTGTCCTGGGTGGTGCTGCAAAAAGAGTTTCACGACCTGGTGGTCTCGACCTATGGCCGGGGAATTTACATTCTGGATGACATCACCCCGCTCGAGCAGATGGCAAAGGCCGCCTCGGATGCGCCCCCAGTCCGGCTGTTTGAGCCTCGGTCAACCTACAGATTCACCCGAGGCGGTCACGCCTTCCTGAACTACTCGCTTAAGGCGGCTCCAAAGAAGCCGGTGACAATTGAGATTCTTGATGGCAACGGAAATGTGATCCGCAAATTAAAAGATTCCCCCGCTCGGACCGGAATGAACCGTGCCGAATGGGACCTTCATTACGAGCCGCCGCGGTTCATTGCCTTGCGGACAGTACCTACCGATAACCCGCATGTTTGGGAGGAGCCGCGATTCCGCGGCGCTGAATCCCGTCCAGTAACTCATTGGGGCATCGAACCGGCGCTGGTTGGTCCTCTCGTTGCACCCGGAAACTATAAAGTACGCCTGACGGTTGACGGTGAAGCGTTCACCGCACCGTTGGTAATCCTCAAAGATCCGCGCTCGCCTGGTACGGACGATGATACCCAGGCTTCCACCAAATTGTTGTTACGCGTGCGCGAAGATATCACCGCCACCTCCGACATTGTGAACCAGGTTGAATGGTTGAGAAAGCAGTTGACCGTGATTGAGCAGATGCTCAAGGCAAAGAATAAGGATGCTAAGGACGGCAAAGATGACAAAGAGAGGGAAAACATGTCTGAAGGCAAAGATACCAACGAACCGCGTGAGCCTGAAGACGAGCTCTTGAAATCCGTCAAAGCTATGGATGAAAAGTTGCAAGGCGTGGAGTATCGCCTGATCACACAGGCGGATTCCCTAAGTGACGATAAGTACTACTCCGTTGCCTACAAAATTTATATGAACCTGATCTGGTTCAACGCCGAGGTTGGGACTGGCGCCGGCGACGTCGCCGGTGGCGCGGATTTCCGTCCCACCGACGTGCAATTGGAGATTTTCGATGCGATTGATAAGGAACTGAAGGCGGTGAGCACGGATTACCGCAATGTGATCGAAAAGGATTTAGCTACCTTCAATCGCTCACTTGCCGATCGAGGCATCACGCCAGTAGTCGGAGTTGCGGAGCCTGCGAAAACCTCCAACTAAAGGAATTGTTGACAAGCCGGAAACAACTTCATTAGCTTGCTCGGGCAAACGTTTACTGCCCTGGCTTTTTAAGCCCGCATGAAAGGCGAAGCCGAACCATTCCGTAACTGGCGAATTGCTTTCTTGGTGAGCGCCGCGATCGCGGTCAGCTATCTCGATCGTCAGACACTACCGGTTGCCGTGAGTGCGATCGCCAAAGATATCCCTCTGTCCAACGAACAGTTCTCGACTCTGCAGTCGGCATTCTTGGTTTCTTATGCGTTCATGTATGCCGGAGGAGGAAAACTGGTTGACACGCTCGGAACCCGATTGGGATTCACTGTCATCATGGTCTTCTGGTCCTTGGCCTGCGCTAGTCATGCTCTTGCGACAAGCTTTGCCATGCTGGCAGTAAGCAGGTTCTTGCTCGGAATGGGAGAGGGCGGCGGCTTTCCCGCAGCTACCCGGGCCGTTGCGGAATGGTTCACGGTCAATCACCGAGCCACCGCCATGGGCATTATCAATGCTGGCACTGCGGCTGGCGCCGTAGTCGCACCTCCTCTGATCGCAATCATCCTCACGACTCTGAACTGGCGTTGGATATTTCCCATCACCGGCGGCCTGGGGTTGCTCTGGACACTTTGGTGGAGGAGGACTTATTTCTCGCAAAACGATTCTGCAAACGCCGATCGAGCGCTAAACCACATCGCGGCCCCTGATTCCGCGCGTTGGATGGACTTGCTGCGACTTCGTGAGTCATGGGGCTTGATCTTTGCCAAGTTCCTGACGGATGCCGCCTGGTACTTCTACCTCTTTTGGCTGCCAAAATATTTGTACGATGCCCGCGGCTTCAACGTAAAGGCGGTGGGTACCTTCGCATGGATTCCTTACGCCGCGGCAGGGCTTGGCTGTCTGCTGGGCGGCGGGTTCTCGAGCTATTTGGTTCGGCGTCGGGTGTCGTTGGGCAGTGCCCGGAAGATTGCGCTTGGGTTGAGTGCTGCCGTAATGCCCACGGTGATTCTTGTGACCCACGTTCCAGTTTCATGGGCGCTGGCCATCTTTAGTCTCGCGTATTTTGGCCAGCAGTCCTGGTCAACTTTGATCATGGTCTTGCCGGCTGATCTCTTTCCTCGCAGGATTGTCGGATCCATCGCCGGCTTAGTGGGCTTCGGCGGAGCTATCGGTGGCATCGCCTTCGGGCAACTCGCCGGCTACTTGCTAGACCACGGCTTTGGCTATGGACTTGTTTTCACGCTCGCGGGAACGTTTCACGTCGCCGCCTTTTTGCTGATACTCGCGACGATACCGACCGTCCGGCCACTGAGCCTGCAAAGAAAAATGAGTTATTCAGGAGCCTGGTGAAGATCAAAGAGATTCGGCCTCGTGTTTTCCGCTGGCGTGGCAAGACTGTCCCATTGCCGCCGCACTTCTGCACGAATCCCATGGATCTGCTGCCGCTGCCCAAAGCTTCCATGCAGACGTTCACCTTCCACGAATGGCTCGTCGTCGAAGTCTTCACCGATGATGGCCACGTAGGTATCGGCAACGCAGCCCTCGCCCCACAGGTCACAAAACAGGTGATTGATCTTTATCTGAAACCTCTACTGCTGGGCCAGAACCCGTGGGATATCGAATTCCTCTGGCAACACATGTACCGCAAAACCATGGCGTTCGGCCGAAAAGGAATTGGCATGGTCGCCATCAGCGCACTGGACATCGCTCTCTGGGACATTCTTGGGAAATCGGCGAAGCAACCGATTTACCGCT
The DNA here is from genome assembly GCA_003224905.1 of Acidobacteriota bacterium. Classification (GTDB taxonomy): domain Bacteria; phylum Acidobacteriota; class Terriglobia; order Terriglobales; family Acidobacteriaceae; genus QIAA01. The sequence goes on along the minus strand of QIAA01000056.1, from coordinate 14,671 downwards.
TGCTTGGCGGCAAGACAAAGCCACGAATTCCCGTTTACGCGAGCCGACTCTATAGCGTTGACTTGGAGGAACTCGCGAAAGAGGCAAAGCGATATAAGTACGAAGGCTTCAAAGCCATGAAATTGCGTTTCGGCTGGGGGCCAGTCGATGGCGCGGAAGGTATGCAACATAATGTCGCCCTGGTGCGCACCGTGCGTGAGGCCGTGGGCGATGATATCGACGTCATGGCCGACGCCTATATGGGCTGGACCCTCGACTACGCCAAGCGCATGCTGCCTTTGCTGGAACCTTTTCACCTTCGCTGGCTGGAAGAGCCGGTCACTCCCGACGAAATTCACGGATATTCCGAACTCAAGGCCCGTGGCCAGATTCCCATCGCCGGCGGAGAACATGAGTTCACGCTGCTGGGCTTCCGCCATCTTCTGGAGGCTCACACGCTGGATTACATCCAGTTCGATACCAACCGGGTCGGCGGCATCACCCAGGCGAGAAAGATTGCCGCTTTGGCAGAAGCATATTCGATTCCCGTAGTTCCTCACGCCGGCCAGATGCACAACTATCACGTGGTTATGGCAAGCCTGAATTCGCCAATCGCAGAGTATTTCCCATTGGTTGATGTGGAAGTAGGAAATGAGCTTTTCTGGCACATTTTTGACGGCGAGCCCCGGGCCAGGGATGGATTTGTAGACCTTGACGAAAATCTCCTCGGCTTGGGCCTGACGATAAGAGGAGAGGCATTCGAAAAATTTGAAGTCATTGAATAAATCTGCAAGCGCCAGCCATACCATGCGACTGATTCAGCTCAAGAGAGGAGAAATCCGGCGGGTTGCAATCGTGGAGGAACCGCACCTGCGTTTCATTAGCACGTATCTGTCCATCTACGAGCTTGCCCACTCCGCCATCATAGCCAACACCAGTCTGAGTGATTGCGCCCACAAGAGAGCTACAGATGAGTTGCTGGACTATGGTCCGATATACAGCGGACATTCTGAATGGCAGGTGATCACCCCGATTGACCATCCTGATGAGCCGGCGCGTTGCATGGTTTCCGGAACCGGCCTCACTCACCTCGGCAGCGCCCGCAATCGGCAAACTATGCATGAGACCGCGACTGAGCAGATAACTGACAGCATGAAAATGTTCCGCTGGGGAGTAGAGGGAGGCCGCCCAGCGCCGGGATACGCCGGGATACCTCCGGAGTGGTTCTACAAAGGTACCGGTGCCACGTTGCGTGCACACCGAGAACCGCTGCAGATTCCGGCGTACGCCGAAGATGGCGGCGAGGAGGGTGAGGTCGCTGGCGTCTACTTGATAGGTCCGAACGGACAGCCGCGACGCATCGGGATGGCGGTCGGCAATGAGTTCTCCGATCATATTTTCGAAAAAAAGAACTACCTCAACCTTGCCGGCTCCAAACTGCGAACCTGCGCTCTCGGACCCGAGTTGGTAGTAAGTCCGCAATTCGAATCCGTGAAAGTGGAAGTCAGCATTGAGCGCAGCGGGGCGGACCTTTGGTCAAAGACGTTTGCTTCCGGCGAAGCAGAGATGTGCCACAGCCTGCAAAATATCGAACATCATCATTTTAAGTACGAAGCCCACCGCCGTCCCGGTGACGTTCATGTGCATTTCTTCGGCACAGACTGCTTGAGTTTCAGTGAGGGCATTCGATTGCAAGATGGCGATGTGATGCAGGTCGCAGTTGAGGGCTTCGGGCGCCCCTTGCGCAATCCGGTATGCGTCGATAAATCTGCGCCCGTTCTCATACCCACGATTCCGTTGGAGTGAACCATGGCTAAACAGCGCGTTGCAATTCTGGGGCTGGGCATTATGGGTTCAGGAATGGCGAGCCGTCTGCTCACGTCGAATTTTCCCGTCACCGTCTACAACCGGAATACCGCGAAAACAGACCCATTCGCGAAAGCCGGAGCGCACGTCGCGGATTCCCCGCGCGCGGCGGCGCAACGCTCTGAGGTCATTATCAGCATGGTTGCCGATGATCAGGCATCACGCGACACTTGGCTTGGAGAAAATGGCGCCCTGAATGGCGCTGCTCCTGGATCAACCTTGATTGAATCCAGCACACTGACTGTTCCCTGGATACAGGAGCTAGCTGCAGCCGCTGCGCACAAGAGTTGCAACTTCCTCGATGCCCCCGTCACCGGTACCAAGCCCCATGCGGAGTCCGGAGAATTGTTGTTCCTGGTGGGAGGCTCCGCCTCGGCGCTCGCTAACGCGCAGGCAGTCCTGTCCGTGCTCGGTCGTGACGTTATTCATCTCGGGTCAAATGGGAGTGGCGCGCTGATGAAATTGATAAACAACTTCATGGCTGCCGTGCAGGCCGCTTCCTTCGCCGAAGCTGTAGCACTTATCACTGCAGGGGGCCTGGATCGCGAGAAGGCGGTATCCATTCTTACTGATGGAGTACCGGGAAGCCCCATGGTAAAGAGGGTTGCTGCCCGCCTTGCCTCAGGAGACTTCAGTCCTAATTTCTCCCTGCGCTTGATGGCTAAGGACCTCACGTATGCAGCCAGCGAAGGCACACGCCACAAGTTGGATTTGCAAACTCCAGCGGCAGCTCTCGCTGTCTTCAAAGAGGCAATCAATCAGGGTTACGGTGAAGAAGACTTGTCAGCCGTGGTCAAGTCGTCGCGGAAGTTGAGTGCGCCACAAGCACGATGAGATCCGTGGAGTTCCGGGCCTGTCCTTCAGCCGAGTCATCTTGGTGTCGGCCCTTGAAGCTTCCGCACGTTGAGAGTTATATTGAGGCTGCCCTTTTCGGAACCTGAATGCCGCAAAATTACGTTCCAATCTTCATCTTTATTGCGCTTATCGGCATTTTGATTCCGGTTACTCTGCTCGCAGCCAAACTGGTGCGGCCGGATAATCCTCATAAGGAAAAGCTGCTGCCTTATGAGTGCGGCATTGACCCTGTGGACCGCGCTCGCGGGCGCTACACTGTACGCTTCTATATCGTCGCCATTCTGTTTGTGGTCTTCGACGTAGAGACCATTTTTCTTTTTCCGTGGGCGGTAAAGTTCAAGGCTCTCGGAGTCTTTGGATTGGTTGAGATGCTGGTGTTTTTGCTGATCCTGATCGTTGGCTATATCTGGATCTGGAAAAAGGGTGCGCTGGAGTGGGTCTAGAAGCGCCGTCGCTCGTCGTTAGTAGTTCGTCGTTCGCGGGAATCTGCGGGGATCATCTCTGAGCACCAATCCAACAATCTCCAAGACACCATCCGTAGGAGAGACGTTCGCGGCCAGCCGCTGGACCAAAGGCAATCTCTTGTTTCCTACGCGCGTTGTGGTGACGCCCCAGCGGGTGTCGCGGATGAAGCCGCGGTTCTTTGGCAGCAGCGAGGAGAGCATCAGCATCTCGCAAGTCGCGTCTGTGCACATCTCAACCGGGATCATCTGGTCTGACATTTTGATTGAGTCAAGCGCAGGTACGGACCCCATCGCCAGCCACGGACATCGCAAAGCCGATGCAGTAAAAATTCGGGATTTGATCGAAGGTTATCAGTCGTCACCGTCCAAGTAGTGCGCGGATTTCGGGGCCCTGGTCAACCCTAAGCTGCAGGCTAAGGCAGAGTCATTGCGCGCTGGACATAACGCGCAGCCTGGGCTGAACCCCACGCGAAGCCGGGGACGCGCTGATCTGTTTGACTACGTTCTTTCACGTCCCTAAGATTGCACTCCAGAGTTTTGCTTCCGCATTGTGATCGACAAAACCATTTCGCACTACCGCATTGTCGAGAAACTTGGCGGCGGAGGCATGGGTGTCGTTTACAAGGCCGAAGATACCCAGCTCAGGCGATTTGTCGCGCTGAAATTTCTTCCCGACGATCTTGCCCAGGACTCGCAGGCGCTGGAGCGTTTTCGCCGCGAAGCCCGCGCCGCCTCTGCTCTGAACCATCCAAACATCTGCACCATTTACGAGATCGGCAACGATGAAGGTCAGTCCTTCATCGCGATGGAATTTCTGGATGGCGTGACCTTGAAGCACCGCATCACGCACCGTCCGCTCGAAACCAGCCTTCTTCTCACCCTGGCGATCGAGATCGCGGAAGCGCTCGAAGCAGCCCATTCCAAGAGCATCGTTCATCGCGACATCAAGCCGGCGAACATTTTCGTTACGCGATTGGGTCATGCCAAGATTCTCGATTTCGGTCTGGCAAAAGTCGTATCGGAGCGGCTCAAAGTCGCAGAAGGCACTGGCGTCACCGCAGGACCGACGGTCGGCGTGAACCTGGAGCACCTGACGTCGCCTGGTTCGGCGCTCGGTACCGTCGCATACATGAGCCCCGAGCAGGCGCTGGGCGAAGAACTGGACGCGCGCAGCGATGTGTTCTCTTTCGGCGTAGTGCTATACGAAATGTCTACGGGGCGGCTGCCGTTTGAGGGAAGTACATCGGCGGCAATCTTCAACGCCATTCTGAACAAGCCGGCAATCGCACCGGTCCAACTGAATCCCGAACTGCCGCCCGAACTGGAACGCATCGTCAACAAGGCCCTCGAAAAGGACCGCGACCTGCGCTATCAGAGCGCCGCTGAAATCCGCGCCGATCTCAAACGGCTGCAGCGCGACAGGCATCCGTCCGCACGGCAGCTGGCCGCGACGGCGGAGCCGGCCACGGCTTCGATCACAGAAAGTTCTAAAGCCGGCACCCTGCCGAGCATGAAGCGCACGCGCATGGCTCTGATCAGTGCTGCAGTTTTGCTGCTGCTGATCGCGACAGCTGTGGTCGCATTTCTTACAGGCCAGCGATCTGCCACGCCTCCGGTGCCAACTTTTCGCGAACTAACTTTTCGGCGCGGTGCCCTGATTGCGGCCCGCTTTGCGCCTGACCCTCGCTCGGCTATTTACAGCGCATCTTGGGAAGGGGATCCGCAGAGCATCTTTATCAGTTCTGCCAATTCGACCGAATCCCGCGATCTGGGACTTTCCCAAACGAAAGTGCTGGCAGTTTCGTCCGCGGGACAAATGGCCATATTGCATCGCTTTCGCGTCAGCGACAACTCATTCACGCATGTCGGGACGCTGGCTCGCCTTTCCATCGGCGCGGATGCTCCGCGCGATTTGCTGGACAACGTTGAGGAGGCTGATTGGACTCCCGATGGCAGTGCGCTGGCGGTCGTTCAAGTGGCCGATGGCAAGAGACGTCTGCAGTACCCGATTGGCACCCTGTTGTACGAAACTCCTGGCTGGATCAGTAATCTGCGCTTCTCCCCAAAAAGTGATCGTCTGGCCTTCATCGATCATCCGCTCCTCGGCGATGATGGCGGATTCACCAGTGTTATCGACCTCCACGGAAAGAAATCAGACCTGACGGAGCGCTGGGCGAGCGCTTTCGGACTGGCTTGGTCACCCTCGGGCGACGAGGTCTGGTTTACTGCCACGGCCACCGGATTCAGCCGCTCGCTGCGCGGCGTTAATTTGTCAGGCAAAGCCCGCGAGTTGCTCAGCGCTCCGGGTACACTCACGCTCCATGATGCCGGAGTGGACGGCCGCGCTCTGATTTCGCGTGACGCCATGCGTGCTGGCGCGATCGGCCTCGCTGCGGGCGAAAGCAAAGAACGCGACCTGAGCTGGCAGGATTGGACTGTCCCTTTTGCTATCTCCGAGGACGGAAAGGTCGTGCTTTTCACCGAAGCCGGAGAAGCGGGTGGCGGTGAGTATGCGGTGTTCACGCGTGAGACCAATGGCGCATCCGCCGTTCGTCTCGGCCAGGGATCTTCGCGCGCGCTTTCGCCCGATGGCAAATGGGCTCTAGTGTTGCGCCAGAACATGTCGCCTCCAGACTTCGTACTCCTTCCGACCGGCGTGGGACAGCAACGCTCAATCTCGACCGGCAAGGTGATTCCTAACTTCGGCCAGTTCTTTCCCGACTCCAAAAGGCTTGTATTCGATGGACACGAACCCGGTCACGCTTCGCGGGTCTATGTCATGGATATGGATGGTGCGCAGCCTCGCGCCATAACTCCAGAAGGGTTTAACGTGCGGTCCCGTTCACTCTCGCCAGAGGGCAAACGTATTGCCGCCATCGGCAATGATGGAATTGCGTTGGTACCCATCGATGGGGGCGAACCACAATTGATGAAGGGTTCACAACCCGGAGATCTGCCGTTGCGCTGGACCAAAGATGGGCAGACGTTATTGGTCGGAGTTCGCGGGGACACCTCATGTCCAGTTTCGCGCCTGGACGTTCAGACAGGCGCCCGCACCGCATGGAAGACGTTCAGCCCCGCGGACCTCGCGGGGGTGATTGGCGCGGCGTGTCCTCTCATTTCTTCCGATGAACAGCACTATGTTTTCGGATATACCCGAAATTTGTCCGATTTATTTCTGGTGGAGCATTTGAAGTAGCGGGCCTGAGATTCTCTGTAGCGTGTCTAACTCCCGTGCTCCGCTTCCAGCGCACTGCGCCGGAGCAAATCCTCAAGATCTCCAATTTTGTCGCCGAGTAAGTTCACCTTGCGCGACAGGCCCTGAATATCAGCCGCAGCGCGCCGATTCACTTCATAATCGAGTTCGCTCCTGAGCCGGTCTCTGGTGTCTTGCCGGTTCTGGCTCATCATGATGACCGGCGCCTGTATAGCTGCCAGCATCGAGAGGAATAGATTGAGCAGGATGAAAGGATAAGGATCCCAGGCCGACCCACCCAGCTTCCGGTTAATAGCTGTGTAGACGATGAGCACAGTACCGAAAGTAATAATGAAGGCCCAGGAACCACCAAATCGGGCTACCCCATCTGCGATACGTTCTCCGAACGTAGCTTCAGCTTCGATCAACTCGTTGGGATGGCGGTTGGCGCGAATGCGCACCAGTTGCTGCGCGCCATGGAACTGGCGCCCCAGCACAGTCAGCATATCCATGCCGGCCAGCGGCTTGCGTTGCAGCAGGACAGCAATATCGTTCCGGTCGACTTCCAAAACGACGGTCTCTTCCAGTGCAATCGCAGTGGTTTGATGTGGCGTCTGCTCCAGCATGGAAGCGAAGCCGAAAAATTCGCCATAGCCGGGCTCGTCGACGATGACTTCCTGATGATCCTCATCAACCGTCGTGATACGAACTCTGCCCGAGACCAACACATAGCCTTGCCCGCTGGGATCACTCATTTTGTAGATACGCTGTCGCGGTGCGAAGGTCTTCAATTCAACTTGGCCGGCCAACACGGCGGTTTCTTCTTCATCGAGCAGAGAAAATAAAGGAACACGTTTGAGGATTTCTGGACTACAGGTCATGGCTCACCTCTTCGGCAAAAGCGCGGATTTACGATCACCCTTTCGAGGAAACGAGATATGTTGGGCCTTGACTTCGGTTAGCGTCTGGCACCAATCATTCTTCAGGGCATCCTGGCAAGATGATCGCTTGAAATCATAAAGTCGGGAGATGTGCCTGGAGAATGCCTGTCGATCACGCAAGTCGCAACGCGTGAATTCTCGAAGATAAAGACCCGCGAAAATTACATCCTGGATCTTGGTGACAGGCATAGCCTTTGCGATCTTTGCGCTCAGGGTTTCTCATCCGCAGAAGCAGAATCCAAGGGGCTGGCATGCGTCGGCTGATAAAGTCCGATTTCGCCGCCACTGGGCAGTTTGAAAGAAGTCGCAATTCCCCAGTCTTCTTCCTCCAAAGGCGAGCAAGTCACATTCTTCGCCTGCAGTGCTTTGACCTCCGAACGCACATCGTCACACATCAGATACAGGACGGCGCCAAGCATTTTGTGTCCCCCATGAAGCAGTTGCCGTTTATCCCCCGCTTCTACCGGATGAAACGCCGCCTCCGCTGGAGGAAGCCCAAAAATAAGCCAGCCTCCGCCCGCATCAACCGCGCGAAACCCGAGCACGTCGCCAAAGAACGCCCGGTCGGCTTCAGGATTCTCGCTGTAGAAAAGCACGTGAGCGCCAGTAATCATCAAAGAAGTTTATCAGGCGCGTGCGATCAGAGATGATTGCCATCCTCCTCGCAATTCGGTTCATAGCACAATCAAAACTCGCGCCCCTGTTTTCTTCTGCGATACACTCTCTGGCGTTGCATTCCCCGCGTACGGGAGCCAGCAATGCGTTTTTCACTTATCATTTCGATTGTCACGGTTTACTTGATGTCGAACCTCTCCGGCACTCGCGCTGCAAGCACGCCACAACAAGGCATCTTGCTCGTAGCTAATAAAGGCGATCACACTCTTGGCATTGTTGACCCCGATGCCGGCCGGCAAATCGCAACTGTTCCAGAAGAAGGCATCACCGGCCACGAAGTCGCCGCGTCCCCCGACGGGCAGCTTGCGTTCGTACCTATCTATGGCAACTCGGGCGTAGGCAAACCGGGCACGGACGGGAGCAACATGGTCGTAATAGACATCGCCGCGCGAAAGAAGGTGGGCAATCTGGATTTCAGCCATGGCGTTCGTCCGCACTGCGCTGTTCTTGGCCCCAAAGATGGATTGCTATACGTCACGACTGAGCTCGACCAGACTGTCACGATCATCGATCCAAAGACTTTCAAAATTGTGGGCAGCATCCCGACCGGCCAGCCAGAGTCGCACATGCTTGCGATCACATTTGATGGGCGGCGCGGATACACTGCCAACGTTGGCCCGGGCACGGTTTCAGTCCTGGATATGGAAGCGCGAAAAAACATCGCAGTGATTCCGGTTTCAGGTCAGGTACAGCGTATTTCCGTTTCGGTGGACGGCCGCATGGCTTTCACAGCCGATCAGACAAAGCCCCAGATCGCCGTCATCGATACGTCAACCAATAAGGTAAAAACGTGGATCCCATTGCCGTCAACAGGTTATGGAACTGCACCCACTCCCGATGGTCGCTGGCTTATTGTTGCAGTACCGGGCGCAAACAAAGTGGCCGTCGTCGACCTCGCGACCATGAAGGTTTCGCACACGATCGACGTTCCTGCTGCCCCGCAGGAAGTCATCATTCGTCCGGACGGACGTGTAGCCTATGTCTCATGTGATGCCAGCCACAAGATTGCAGCCATTCGCACCTCCGACTGGACCGTTGAAAAACTTATCGACGCCGGCGCCGGCGCCGATGGACTGGCGTGGGCAGCGCAGAGATAAGCACTCGTCGTATATCTGTTAACAGTTTTCAAGTTCAGCAGTCTTTGCGTCCTTTGCGATTCCTCTTTTGCGATCTTTGCGGTTTAAGACTTTTCGCTCTTAACCTCAATGGACGCCAGGGCTCCGCAAAGTTCGCAAAGAAAGATACTTCGAAAAGCATGCGCGTAGACACAAACCTTATCCGCTCTGTCGTTCTTCTGGCAATCGCCCTCGCCGTCCAAACCGCAAGTGCGCGGGTGATCCGGATCGACATTGCCAAGCATTCCGATGTGCTTAACGGAAAGATCTGGGGCAAGTCCGGCGCGTACGAAAAGATCCTCGGACGAGTTTATTTCGCGGTCGACCCCGCCAACAGTCACAATCACCAGATCGTCGATCTCGAAAAAGTTCCTCGCAATTCTCACAGTGAAGTCGAGTTCAGCGCTGACGTATATCTGCTTCGCCCAAAGTCGGGCGGCAACGGAACCTTGCTGCTTGAAGTTCCCAACCGTGGCGGAAAAGCGTTGTTGCGCGCGGTGCAAGCTGCGGAAGAATCGACAGACCCCGCCACCGGGGAAGAGTTTGGCGATGGCTTCCTGCTGAATCAGGGCTTCACGATTGCCTGGTTGGGCTGGCAATGGGATGTCCGCGATGACGCTGGTCTCATGCGGCTTTACGCCCCGGTCGCACATGAATCGGATGGCACAAGCATCCGCGGTTTGGTTCGTGCCGATTGGATACCAGCCCAGCGCAAGCAGGAGTGGCCACTCGCGCACGTGATTCTGGAGCAAATCGGTGGCAAAGGCTACCCGGTTGCCGATCCTGAGGCGCCGGAAAACCTCCTTACGGTACGTGATTGTCCGCTATGCGGCCGGAGTGTGATCCCGAACACCCGCTGGAAATTCGCACACGAAGAGGCCGCCAAAATAAACCTCAGCGACCGCTTCATTCGCCTTGAGGGCGGTTTCGAGCCGGGAAAAATCTACGAGGTGGTTTATGCGGCAAAAGATCCAGTCGTCGTTGGCCTCGGGCTGGCAGCTGTGCGCGATCTTGTCTCATTTCTCAAGTACGATTCAAAGGCCATCGCCCGCGTCAGCCATGCGGTGGGCATCGGTATTTCGCAGGACGGCCGCTTTCTCCGCCACTATCTCTGGCAGGACTTCAACGCCGACGAATCCGGCCGCAAAGCTCTGGACGGGGTGATTGCTTGGGTAGCCGGCGCCGGGCGAGGCAGCTTCAATCATCGCTTCGCCCAACCTTCACGTGATGCAGAACCAACTGCCTCCTTCTTTTACCCCACCGATCTCTTTCCGTTTACTGACAGGCCCGAAACCGATCCCGTGCAAGCTACGACGGCAGGGCTGTTGGACGCTGCGCGAAAATCCAACACAGTTCCGCGAATATTTTTGGTGAACACGTCATTTGAATACTGGGGCCGCGCCGCGGCCCTGATCCATACCAGTGTTGATGGCACGCAGGACGTCGCGCCCAGCGAGGATGTGCGAATTTACTTCCTTCCCGGCGAAGGACACTTCCCCGCGCACTTCCCGCCAGTCGTATACGAAATGCCAGACTTGCATGGTCAACAGAAGGGCAACCCTAATCCCTCGATTTGGGCGTGGCGCGCGCTGATCACCGATATGGATCAGTGGATAAGAGATGTTGCTGCTCCTCCGCTGAGCGCGTATCCGCGGATCACCGATCACACACTCGTGCCAGTTTCAGAAGTCTCTTTTCCGGGTATTCCCGGCGTGAAGCTGCCGATTTCACCGCTTACCGCCTACCGGATTGACTTCGGCCCGCAGTGGAAGAGTGGAATTATCAGCTTCGAGCCACCGAAAGTAGGTAAGGAATTCACAACTCTCGTGCCCCAGGTGGATCGTGACGGTAGCGACCGCTCCGGCATCCGCCTGCCCGAACTCGAAGTGCCGCTTGCGACCTATACAGGCTGGAATCTGCGCGACCCGAGCACCGGGATGTCTGAATACGTCATTCCATTCGTGGGATCGTACATTCCGCTCGCCAAAACAGCGGCTGAGCGCCAGCAGGCGCACGACTCACGCCTCTCTATAGCTGAGAGATATAGCAGTCATGAAGACTATATCCGTCTGTACCGTGAGGCAGCAGAGCGGTTGGTGAAACAGGGATTTCTGCTTCCCGAAGATATCCCGGCAGTGCTCCGGCGCGGCGAAGCAGAGTGGAAGTACGCGACACAATAATCTACTCGGGCGAAAGTAGATACCTGCATGTGATGAACGTCACAGTCGCCCGTTTTCTCCCGTTGTACAGTCACTCCACTCAGACAAGAACCTTCTCAAGGCAGCCCCTCAGCATCAGAGTTGCAGGCAAAATTGTTGAGGGGCTTTTTCAGGCGCGCACTGTAGCCTGTCGGTGCCATCGCTGACTCGACGGTGCCATTTACCGGTTGCGACGGAAAGGTCTACTCTTTCGACCGAACAGTTTCTTTCTATTGGGGGAGGGAGCTGTTCAGGAACGCCCCGGACTACGCAACTGGTCTGGGGCGTTCTGTTTGCGGACTGCATACATAACCGCTTCCGCAGCACTGCTCCGCAAGTCCTGATACTCGGCAAAAACAAATGAGGTAGATTTGAACCATGCACTCCAGGAGCATTCGAAAGCGTTTCACCTCTTTCTTGGCGATCCTTCTAGTGGCCTTCTCATCCCTTGCAGCCCAGCAAAACAATGACGCGCCTCTTGAATCCGGTGACTGGCCGGTGTGGGGCGGATCGCCCGAAAACACGCACTACTCCCCGCTGACACAAATCAACCGCAGCAATGTGGCGCAGCTAGCGCAAGCCTGGACCTTCGACACCGGCGAGCAGGGCGGCTTGCAAACCAGCCCTCTGATCGTAAACGGAGTGCTCTTCGGAATCAGCCCCACCCAAAAAATCTTTGCTCTGGACGCGGCCACCGGGCGCCTCCTCTGGAAATTCGACTCCGGAATCAAAGGCATGCAACCGGACCGCGGCCTCGCCTACTGGAGCGACGCCAAAAATAAAGATCAGCGCATTCTCGTCGGCGTCGTGAACTTCGTCTATGCCTTGGACGCCGCGACCGGCAAGCCGATTCCATCGTTTGGAAAAGATGGACGAATCGACCTGCAGGAAGATCTCGGCCGAGATCCGCGGTGGCAGTCGATTGCGCTAACCAGCCCCGGAGTGGTCTACAAAGACCTGCTTATTGTGGGTGGACGCAATCCGGAAACCCTCCCTGCCCCGCCCGGCGACATCCGCGCTTATGACATTCGCACCGGCAAACTGCGCTGGTCGTTCCACACCATTCCCCATCCCGGCGAATTCGGATACGACACCTGGCCCAAAGACGCCTGGCAACAAAGCGGCGCAGCCAACAACTGGGCGGGCATGGCGCTCGACCGTGAACGCGGCATCATCTATGCCCCAACCGGCTCGGCAGCATTCGATTTCTACGGCGCAGACCGCCTTGGAGACAACCTCTTCGCCAACTGCCTGCTTGCCCTGAACGCCGAAACCGGCGAGCGAATCTGGCATTTCCAGGCCGTCCGCCACGATCTCTGGGACCGCGATTTCCCGTCAGCTCCAGTGCTTGTCACCTTGCAGCACGACGGCAAGCCCGTCGATGCCGTCGTGCAGACCAGCAAGCAAGGCTGGCTTTTTATGTTTGACCGGGTGACTGGCAAGCCGCTGGTTCCGATTGAGTACCGCAAATATCCCGCCAGCACTATGCCGGGCGACGTCGCTGCGGGTGAGCAGGGATTGCCGACTTGGCCAGTACCGTACGCGCGTCAATCGCTCACCGAAGACATGCTGACTCCTCGTCCTGAAACTCATCAGTGGGCCGTTCAGCATTTCCGAAATACGATCAACGAAGGACACTTTGTCCCCTTCCGCCTGGGAAAGGAAACCCTCGTGTTTCCTGGCTTCGACGGTGGCGCCGAGTGGGGAGGCCCTGCGGTCGACCCCGAGACCAAGATCATTTACGTCAACTCGAACGAGATGGCGTGGACCGCCACGCTCTTCGAAGACACCGGCGAGCGTGGCGCGAAGGCCATCTACATGAGCCAGTGCGCCGTCTGCCACGGTGAGAAGATGGCCGGTTCCCCGCCTGCAATTCCCTCGCTGATCGGCGTAGGCGATCGCGTAAGTCCCGCCGACATCACAATTACGATCAAGAACGGCAAAGGCCGAATGCCGGGCTTCAACAATCTGCAGGAAGATCAACTCAACGGCCTGGTGAATTTTCTTTTGACGGGAGAAAACAAAGAACTGGCTTCCGAGCCGCAGCTGCCCAGGATGAAGTACCGCCTCACCGGATACCGCAGGTTCCTCGATCCCGACGGCTATCCCGCCATCGCTCCACCGTGGGGAACGCTCAACGCAATCAACCTGAACACCGGCGAGTATGTGTGGAAAATCAATCTCGGTGAATACCCGGAGCTTGCGGCCAAGGGAATGAAGAACACGGGGTCCGAGAATTATGGCGGGCCAGTCGTGACCGCCGGAGGCCTGCTATTCATCGGCGCCACAAACTTTGATAGAAAATTCCGTGCATTCGACAAATCAAACGGCAAGCTTCTCTGGGAAACCGCGCTCCCCTTCTCCGGCAACGCCACTCCCGCCACCTACATGGTCAACGGAAAGCAGTTCGTCGTCATTGCTGCAGGAGGCGGCAAAGATCCGAAGTTCGGCTCGGGCGGCGTCTACGTCGCCTTTGCGCTACCAACGAAGCCCAGGTAACACTGCACGTGTAGGCACGGGCGTCCCTTCGACTTCGCTCGTTGCACTCGCTGTCGCTCAGGGCAGGCCCTCGCTCCGGTTTCCCCTGCGTCGTTGGTCGTTCGTCGTTGGTCCTTCGCTTTTTCCCACGTTTCGAAAACCGCGAAAGGAGGGGCGCCCGCGCACGAAACGTGGCCCTCACTCCCCTTCCGCGGATTCGCGCGCGGATTTTTTTCGCTCCTTATCTACTTGTCGTCTGGGTAGTAGTACCTGCCGTCGGCGGATAACTCCAGGTCTCGCGGATTTCTTTTGCGTTCGGCTTTGACCTCCTTTTTTGCGGCTTCGTTCTTTTCCTCTCCGTTCTTGTTGTCCTCAGGGTTGGCCGGTTTGGGCAGGGTCCAGGGGGCGTAGCGCTCGCGGACAGATCGCGGCGTGGGCTCCATGCCGGACTGCTTCTTCATCTGGTCGATGACGCGGATGGTGAGGTCCGTGAGGTCGTAGTCGTCGAGGTTGATTTTGCCGTCGGCGGTCTCTTCGAAATCGCCGTTCTTCCAGAGCGGCTGACCGAGGCGGGTTTCCGCGGTTTTCTTCGGGTCGATGACGATTTCGTTCTTGGTCTCGGGCTCGAAGTTGGTGTGCTTCAGGTTGGAAGAGGCGATCTGCAGGCCGTAGAAGAGGAGGCCGGCGGTCTTCTGGTCGATCTGGCCTTCGAGCAGGAGCTGCATGATCTGCATGACCGAGAGCTGGATGGCGTTGGCGTCTTCGAGGACGGGGAGAGAGATGTTCGCTCTCGCTTTTCTTGCGCGGGCTGAGTTGATGACGAGCTTGCGCTCGTGCCATTGCTGGTGGAAGTAGCAGAAGCGGTGGTCTTTGAGAGCGGGGGAGCCGCACTGGGTGCCGTTGA
>QIAA01000142.1 GCA_003224905.1 Acidobacteriota bacterium | reverse complement strand
AGTCGCGCGGTCGGCCCTGAGCCTCTGGCGTCGCCATCATAAGAAGCCCTGCTCCGGTGAACACTGCGCTTACGTGCTCACTCACGGCCATGCGACGGTTGACAACATCACCGCCGCGAAATTGAATCGTGCACGGTTATGGCGGTGGGATAAAGCTTGGACCGGAGCGCGAGGGGACATTCAGATTCGCAAAGACGGTGAGCCGTGGCAATACATCCTAATCGTGAACGGCATCGTCCGTAGCATTAACGGCCAACCGCTTGTGAGTCTTATTCCGACGGTCATTCGCAAGCGAGAGAGGGTTCCTCCGCGTGCCGGATATTGGCGCATTTCCGTTCCGATTGAAGGTGAGATCACAGCAAGAACGCTAGCTGATTCCCGCCGGAGGTACGGCATTAATTTTGAAGATGTTGCGCCCACGTTAGGGCAATCCAACCCCAAGAATGAAGATTGGCGGCGAGAGTTGCGAGCCATCACACGAAACTGCCCGTGCCGTGTCTGTCTAATGGCGAAATGGCCGATTCTGCAACAGCAGCTTCGCCCGCGCATAAGTCCACCAGTACCGACGCGCCCACCAGAGCAGGATTGTGCTCCGTCAGTTCGAAGCACGCCAGACGGAGGATGGAACGTGGCTAACGAATTTCGTCGTTCCGGTCGGCTACGTTCGTCGGTGGGTTTCTACAACAAACCTTGATAGAGTCTCGTTTGTTTCTGAATCTCCGTACAGGTGCTGAATATGTTCTGCTTCATCTCCGATTGGCCGAACTGGATTCAAGCTCTATCGGCATTAGCCATTGTTGTTCTGACATCATTAACCCTCGTGGTCTTGCGACGGTACGCTGCCGACACTAAGCGGATTGCAAACGACAGCAGTTCACAGGTAGAGCGGTCGCAGATGCCTTTTCTGGCTCTAATATGGAAAAGAAATCAGACGGGAAGAGACGAGTATTCTTGGTATCTCCAAAATCAAGGCTCGGGCCCGGCGCTGAACATTTACCGCACTTCCCACTACAATGATAAAACCTCTGGCATGGTTGGGGTCTCGCCGCTTGCTCCGAAGGCTGATTACAACATTGACGGGATAACTGGCCGTCAGATAAAAGAGCACGACTTCAAAACCGAATATGAGTCGCTCTCTGGAAGGAAGTACCGAACGACGGTCAAGTGGCAAGAGGGCCAGATGCGTACCACGTTCGAGCCGCTGACGTAATCCTGTGCTAAATCGGTGTTAGAGTGCCACGTTTCTAGCGGTTTTCACAGATGTAGCGTTTGATTTTTCAGTAAGTTGCCTAGTTTCCATTCCCTAAATCGTCCTTCCGTAACCTGCTCGATTCAACTGCGGCGTGCGATATTCAGTTTGGGCCAATGGCCACCAACTAAAACCCGCCACAGGCGCAAAGTCCAGCCTGGCGTGCGTAAACCAAGGAAGGCCGGAAACGATGCTGCAGCCACCAGACAATTCGCAAAAAAATTCATCCCCCTCCAACCAAAATTACATACCAATCAAGACAGGGGGAGCACCAATGGAGCAGGCAACAATCGGACGGTCGCTGGTGATCAAGGGTGAAGTCAGCGGCTCCGAATCGCTTTATATTGACGGCCGTATCGAAGGGACAATCAACATCGCTGAGAATCGCGTAACCATCGGGCGGAATGGGGTTGTGGCCGCCAATATTTCAGGCCGAGAAGTGGTGATCCTCGGCAAAGTGACCGGCAACGTGCAATGCCTTGATCGGCTCGACATTCGCAGTGAAGGCATGCTGACAGGCGATGTCGTCACCCAACGCATCAGTGTGGAAGACGGCGCGGTGCTCAAAGGCAGCGTGCAAGTTAAAGCTGTAGAACAGCACAAGAACGAAAAGCAATCACACGCCAAGCCGGTTGAGCAGGCCAAGGCGGCCGCCGCTTCTGCCAGCGCGTAAATCTCCGTCGTAACCCGCATCAGATAGGGCACCGAGCGGTGCCCTATTTCTTTTCTTCGGGTTTAAGATCCAGCGCGGCGGAGTTCATGCAGTAGCGAAGTCCGGTGGGCGCCGGACCATCTTCGAATACGTGCCCCAGGTGAGCGTCGCAGCTTGAACAACGTACTTCGGTACGAACCATTCCATGGGCACGGTCGGTGTGCCTGTCCACGGCTCCTTCTTCCACCGGTTTGTAAAAGCTGGGCCATCCGGTGCCGGATTCGAATTTAGTATCGGAAGTGAAGAGCGGCTGGCCGCAACAAACACAGGTGTACGTGCCCTGATCTTTTGTCTTCCAATATTTTCCCGTGAATGCAGGCTCAGTCCCGGCGTGCCGGGCTACCTGGTACTGCTCGGGAGAAAGCTGCTGACGCCATTCTTCGTCCGTTTTCGTCACCTTGTCTGTCTTGGTCTCTTTTTCTGGCATTGAACGCTCCGTTGAATTTGATGCGAGAGGGCCGCAGTTCGGACCAGGCCATCCGGCCAGCATGTAAGATAGCTCTTTTCCACATGCCGAAAAAGCTCTCGCATTATGACAGGTCAGGAAGAGCACGAATGGTGGACGTCTCACCCAAAGTGCCGACCCGGCGTGAAGCGATAGCCAGCGCATTCGTCGCGCTGAAGCGTGCAGTGCTGAAACAGCTTCCTAAAAACCCCAAAGGTGATCCATTAGAAGTGGCACGGTTGGCGGGAATTATGGCGGCCAAGCGAACCTCCGAGCTGATTCCCATGTGTCATCCCCTGCCGCTTTCACACGTTGATGTCGACATGCGGCTATGCGAAAATGGCGTCGCCATTACCTCAAGAGTTACTACGACAGCTGTGACCGGCGTGGAAATGGAGGCTCTGGTAGCCGCCTCTGTCGCTGCTCTTACCGTGTACGATATGTGCAAAGCGCTGGACAAGGGGATCGAGATTCGGGAGATTGCGCTTGAGCACAAGTCCGGCGGCAAAAGTGGCGATTACAACCGTGCCCGAAAACACAATTAACCTGCATGTCGAATGACGTCAAAGTCCTGCTGGTAGACGACAACCCCATGGTTCTGGGCATGCTGCGCGGGGCGCTTACCCCGCTCGCCAACGTAGTCACCTCCAACGATTCCGCCGACGCCTTACTGAAGGCAGTAGATGACCCTCCCGATCTGCTGGTCAGTGATTACCGGATGCCCGGCATGGATGGGCGCCAGCTGGTGGAAAAGCTTAAGGGCCGGGCGAATACGGCAGGTATTTCTGTGATCCTGCTCGCCAGCAAGGCCGACATCACTGAAAAGCTTTCCAGCAGTGGACCAGTGGACGACTTCGTAGAGAAGCCTTTTTTTCTGAAGGAAGCCACGCAGCGCATCAAGCGCGTCATCGACAAGATCGCACTGGAGAAAATGGCCAAAAAGGCGCCTTCCGACGGCGTACTCCGGGGAAGCCTCTTGCAGATGAACGTGATCGACCTGGTGCAATCCCTTGAAATGGGCCGCAAAAGCTGCGCGCTCACTCTCACGAATGCAAAAGAGAAATGCGAAATGTTTTTTCAGGAGGGCCAGGTAACGCACGCTGCCTATGGTCCCCTGACGGGCGATGGAGCGGTTTTCAAAGTGCTCCGCTGGACGTCCGGGAATTTCCAGATCGACTTCGAGGGAAAGACCACCAAGCAGTCCACCACTCTCAACACGCAGGGCCTGCTCATGGAAGGCCTGCGCCTGCTCGATGAATCCAAGCGCGAAGACGGCGGCGGTGGTGCGGAGGAGGAAGAAGATGTCCTCCTCGACACCTGAGCCTCTCACCGCGGCAGTCCTCACCGTCAGTGATACCTGCGCTCGCGGCGAAGGCTCCGACTTATCAGGCCCGGCCGTCGCGAAAGCCTTGATAGAGAAGAAATTTTCGGTCGTTCAGACAGCGGTAGTCGCAGACGATCAAAATGCGATTCAGAAATTGCTCCTGCAACTCGCCAGCAAAGCGAACCTCGTCGTGACAACCGGCGGAACTGGAATCGCGGAGCGCGACGTTACGCCGGAAGCCACCAAAGCCATCTGTAATCGGCTGCTCGAAGGTGTGGCGGAGCGCATGCGGGCGGAAGGCCGCAAGAAAACTCTATTCGCGGATCTGAGCCGCGCAGTTTGCGGTGTCCACGGAAGGTCCATCATTCTCAACCTCCCCGGAAGCCCCAAAGGCGCCGTGGAGTCGCTGGAAGCAGTGATCGATCTTCTTCCCCACGCCCTGCAGTTGCTCAGCGGAAATACGAAGCACAAGGTTTAATCCCGGCCGGCCGTTCCTCCGTGTACCTCTGAGTCCTCTGTGGTTATTGGCTGACAACCCGCCTCCCATAGATGTGTTGCAAGTTGCACTCCCTCCGCCGTTCCCACTCAAGGTACGCTAGCCGCGGATCCCCCGTCCGCACAGGAGGAATTGTGATCCGCCAAATCGCGTGTGTGTTTGTCTTTTCTGTAGCAACTCTTTCCACTGATGAGCCTGTGCAGCCCTCCCTGACCATCTACAACCAGAATTTTGCGGTGGTCCGCCAGGAGTTGCCGCTCGACTTGAAAGCCGGGGCCAACGAAGTCCAAGTTACAGACATCACCATGCACCTGGAGCCGGACTCAGTGATACTGCGCGATCCGGCTGGCAAACACTCCATACAGGTCCTGGAACAGAACTATCGCGCCGACCCCATTTCCGAATCTCTATTGCTTTCGTTGAACGAGGGCAAGACGATCGACTTTCTCGTGCAGCGCGACAACAAGCAGGAAACGGTCCCCGGGAAAATCATTCGCAGCGGATACACTCCTCACAACTACATGGCTATGAGCCGTTATGGCCAGCAGTACTACCAGGCCCAGATGGCCTACGCTCAAGGCGGCAATGAGCAGCCCATTATTGAAGTCCAGGGGAAGCTGAGGTTCGGCCTGCCGGGCGTTCCACTTTTCCCTTCTCTCGGTGACGAGACCATTCTCAAGCCAACGCTGCAGTGGTTACTCACCAGCCCTCAAGCCGGCCCTGTGCGCGCCGAGTTGTCCTACGTTACCGGAGGCCTGACCTGGGAAGCCGACTACAACATCGTTGCGCCCGATAAAGGCGATGCCGTCGACGTCGTGGGCTGGGTCACCATGGACAACCAGAGTGGAAAAACGTTCGATAATGCCCGCATCAAGCTGATGGCGGGGGACGTCAGTAAAATCCAACCTGGCAGAGAGTTCGATCGTCTGCAGGCCTATGGGATGGCCGGTGCCGTCAATTCTGCGATGACACCACCCGTAACCGAACGAACCTTCGACGAATACCACCTCTACACGCTGGCTCGCCCGACTACCTTGCATGATCGCGAAACCAAGCAGGTGGAATTCATCCGCGCCGCCGGGGTCGCCACGAAGCGCATCTACGTTTACGACGGAGTCAAGATCGATTCCAACCGCTACAACGGTTGGAACTGGGAAAACATCCGCAACGACTATTCCTACGGAACTGAATCCAACCCCAAGATCTGGGTAATGCGCGAGTTCGCTAACTCAGAAACTAACCATCTGGGCATGCCGCTTCCCAAGGGACGGGTCCGCTTCTATCGCCGAAACGATGACAGCCAGATCGAATTTACGGGCGAGAACGTGATTGATCACACCCCGCGGGATGAGAACGTTCGCGTCTACACCGGCAATGCATTCGACATGACAGGCGAGCGCCGGCGGACGGACTACAAGCTGGATCTGGACAAACACTTCGCTGATGAGTCTTTTGAAATAAAGGTCCGAAATCACAAGAAGGAACGGGCTGACGTGCGTGTGGTGGAACATCTATATCGCTGGATCACTTGGAATATCTCAATGAAATCCGATCCCTTCCGCAAAAAAGATAGCCAGACGATTGAGTTTCCTGTCTCGATCGCGCCCGACGGAGAAAAGACGCTTACTTACACCGTGCACTATACCTGGTAGCCGAATAGTGATTTCTTGAGCCGTTATCGCAAAAATTTGGCTGCGTAAGCCTGTCAGCTTGCATCTATAGGTGCATGAACTTGGAAGGAATCTGCAAAGCGTTCTGCCTGTTTGTTGTTACTAGCCTCTCCATCCTCCCCGCCCCAGCTGCCGCCCAGCAGTTCGACGCAGCCTTCGGCGTCGGCACAATCACAGCGCCGACTGGCTTCAACGCTTTCGGTGACCCCGTCCCTGTGAGCCTGACTGGGGGTGCCTACCCGGTGTTCAGTGCCGATGTTCTCCTCAAGGGCCCACTCGGAGTCGGTGGCGAAATCTCCTGGAAGGGTAGCCGTGGTCTCTACGCTGGGTTCCAGCCTTACCGCCCGCTTTTCTACGATCTCAACGGAGTCTTCGCGCCGCGCCTGAAGAATATTGGCGCTGAAGTGCAGGCCGGCATCGGATGGGAGAGCTTACGTTTCTATCAACCCTTCTTCCAATGCGGCTTTGCGGGATGCACGAACTTTGTCAGCAGCAACCACTTTATGGGACATTTCGGTGGCGGCATCCGTCTCTATGCGCATGGGAACTTCTTCATCCGTCCCGAAGCGCACGTCTACCTGATCCGCAATAACAACGAATTCAGCTCTCCCTTTGCGACCCGGTACGGCATCTCGATCGGCTATACCTTCGCCCCGGGGTTTTGAGATTGCTTGTCATGCCAGACCTTGGCAAGATTCCACAGCATTCCACAGCAATAGAATCCCGGTAGTGTGACATCCGTCACATACTGATTCCCACCATTGGGGCCAGAATGCGCCAAATCGGGCCCAACAGAGGGAGAGACATTTTGAGGCATGTTCCGCCTGCGATACGGTTCTGCTCAGTCGGTTCGAGGACAAGGCGAAAAGTCCCTCCGTCGAAGCAAAGTTCGTTGTCTCAACCCTCTCAAAACCCAATTTAAGGAGATTGCACCGGAATAAAATGGGTTACAACTCGAAATTCACAAAAGAGTCCCGCGTCTTTGAGGTGGCAAATCGTGAGCGCCTGAGAAAATGCTCAGACAGCCTATCCCGATCCGAAAACCTCCTGGCCCAAGCTAGAACGAAGATTGAACAAACCCACGAACTAATTCAGCAAACCTCGATTCTCAAAAGGGCGAGGAGACGCCTCCGGCAATCATTGACAACCCAGCCGATCAACAACCTTAATGGGGAAGGCCCCCTGCGTTCATCTTTAGCCCCTGAGCCGCGCATTTCCGAACGCCCCGAGTGACGTTCCGTGCGAAAACGCTTGCGCATTCCTCGAAAAGGCCTAGGATAGAGATATAAGCCTTCCTCGGGGTTTGTTCTTGTGGCCGGTGCTCCCAAACTCAAAGCGGACGTTTTGAACTCATGGAAGGAGATTGCTTCCTACCTGGACCGTGGTGTCCGAACCGTTCAACGCTGGGAGCGAGATTTGCAATTGCCGGCGCACCGACTAGGTACTGGCAAAGTCGGTCCCGTGTTTGCCTTCCCCTCAGAATTGGATCTTTGGCTGAACGGGGCGATTCGAAGTGCGCCCCGAAAACAGTTTCCGGCAAATAATCCGGCCACAGTAATTCGGGATCACGTCAGCTCGCTTGCTGCGTCTTTCGCTCGTTCCCGCCTTCTCATGCGCCAGCTCTCGGATAGGGCGGTTTTGCAGCAGCAACGGACACAACAACTACTGCAAACTGTTCAAATTCTGACCCAACACCGCAACGGCAGGACAGACAAAAACCAGTCGCTCTCGGATGGAGTGGCCTAATCGCCCGCCTGTCGTCGCCCCTGGCTTCTCTTTGGTTTGGAATTTCCCTGAGAAGTGCTCGGTGTGGCATCTGAGTTGTCCATCTCGAACGTGATTAAAACACTGCTCTCATCTTCCCGGTTAACCGGGCTGAAGTGAATGTCTACTACAGAACTCGCTTTCCCGAGAAGAGCCTGTTTTCTGGCGATTAAAGTTTTCCTTTGCTCTATCGCCGCCCGATGGCGCCGGATGACCAGGTTTCGCACAGGTTCTGGAAGCGGAAGTTGGTCCAAACGGAGTTCCACCGGCGGCTTGCTCCTGAAACCGAACAACCGCAGTGCCATGCTGTTCCAGAATTGGATTTTGTCTTCATTGTCAACCAGCATGATCGGCGACCGGATCTTTTCCAGCGTCTGCGCGTAGAGCGTACTCAACCCATTCAGATCCTTCCTCCGCTCTTCCAATTCCTGATTGGTGGTTTCGAGCTCTTCGTTCAACGACTGTAGCTCCTCATTCGTCGTCTCTAGTTCCTCGTTGGTAGACTGCAGTTCCTCGTTGGTAGTCTCGAGTTCCTCGTTGGTGGACTGCAATTCTTCGTTGGTAGTTTCCAGTTCCTCGTTGGCCGACTGCAACTCCTCGGTGGTCGATTCCAGTTCTTCGATAGTGGACTGGAGTTTCTCCTGCGCGGTCTCATCCTCAAAATAGACGAAAGTCGCGGAATGGCGACCTCGATCATCCAGGATCGGTCGCAAGGTGATCTCGATCAGCCGCGCCTCATTACCCACCCGGATCCGGCTCTGAAAATGCCTGGTCTGATTTGTGATCCGGCACTCCTGCAATTCCGGCCCAAGCTCGGGCGTCCGAGTCAGTAAGTCCGTGTCCTGCAACTTCTTCCCCACCAATCTGCCCGCTGGCAAACCACATAACGTAAGCAGAGCAGAGTTGTGTTGTGTAATGTTGTCATCGGGAGATAGCAGCAGAACACCCAATCGCACGGTCTCAAACAGGTACTGCTGTCGCAAGCGGAGTTCATCCAGTTCCTTGTGCGACCGGTCCGAACCTGGCATTTGTTCCTCATTGCCTTGGGCTTCAGAATCAGCTTCCATCGAGATGCCCGGAGTGATGCGCCGGAAAATTCGCCAACGTGCGTTCAACCTCCGGAATTGGCTGGAGTCGGTCAACTGTGATTCCGATTTGCCTAAGAAGAGAATTCCCTCCGGCTCCAGCGCATAGTAGAGCCGGGCGAAAACCTGCTTCTGCAGTTCGGAGTTGAAATAGATGAGAACGTTGCGGCAAAGCAGCAGATTCACGTGCGATATAGGTGCGTTCTGCACCAGGTTGCTGCGCCCAAAAATCACCAGCTTCCGTAGTTCCCGGTTCACCCGCAGCGGTCCTTTTCCGTGGAAATATTTGCCCTTCCATTCCGGACGGATTCGCCGCAGTGCCTCGGCGGAGTATTCCCCCCTGCGCGCTGTCGTCAGGGCCTCTTCATCGATGTCCGTTGCGTAGATCTTGATGTCGTATTCGGGAAGTCGGGGCCCGAAGAACTCGCTCAGCAAAATGGCGATTGAGTACGCTTCCTCTCCACTCGCGCAACCCGCGCTCCACGCCCGGAAACTTGAACCCGAAGTTGGATTCTTCAACAGGGGCGGTAAGAGGTCTTGGCGAAGTATCTCCCAGGCTGGGGGATCACGGAAAAATTCCGTCACGTTGATCAGAATCGTGTTGAGGAGTTCATTGACTTCTTTCGGATTCTTCTCCAGATACTTTCGGTAATCGACGTAGCCGCCGATGCGGAGCTGGGACATTCGCCGTCGAAAGCGCCGCTCCAGGGTGGCCGGCTTGTATCCTCGGAAATCAAAGCTGCGCTGCTCGGCCAGTTCCTGCAGCAGTTCTTTCAATGTGACGTCTTTACTCATGGCGCTGTCGTTTGCCCGCGCACAAGTCACGGAGCAAATTACCTATCTCGCCGATAGGTACTACAAAATCCACACACCCGGTGGAGATGGCCGCCTGAGGCATGGTCGCAAAATGTGCCGTGGCCGGCTCTTGCGCAATCGTGGTGCCGCCGGCCTCTTTGATGGTCCGGATACCGACCGAGCCGTCCCGGTTTGACCCGCTTAGAATAACCCCGATCGAGCGCGAACCGTACATGCCTGCCACCGACTCGAACATCAGGTCGATTGACGGTCTCGAAAAGTGCACTAACTGCGAGTGCGCCAGCTGGACCGTACCCGGCCCCACCAGGAGATGTTCGTCCGGTGGAGCAATATACACGCTGCCGGGCAGGATCGCCTCGCCGTGCTCCGCCTGCTTCACATGGATGCGGGTCCGGCGGCTCAACAGCTCCGCCATGTGGCTCTCATGTGTGGGATCAAGATGCTGGACCACCAGAATCGCCGGGAAATCGCCCGAGATCGGCCGCAGCAATTCGGTCAGAGCGTTTAAGCCCCCGGCGGACGCACCAATCGCAACGACGTCATAATACCGTGTCGCAGCGCGCCCCGGTACACGCTTGAGTTTTCGCTTCCCATTCTTGACGTCTCTGGCCGGCTTTCGGGATGGATCATCTGCATTCGTACTGCGGATTCTACTTGGTTTGCCTCCCGGCCACAAAGCAGGCGTGGTTAGCCGATCTGGTCATCGACGTGATTCCGAGACGGACTAGGCTTTCGGACTTACGCAGCACCCATGGGTGTGGCCCCGCGCCTGATTTCCACAACTGGCGCAGTGGCAATTCTGGGCTGCTCTAATCGCCGCCTCCTGGATTCCTCGCGGAGGAGTGCAAGGAGATGCTGCTGTTTAGCGGCATGAAGCTTTAATGCTGCCATCAGCTTTTCTGTCTCAGAGAAGGTTTCTTGAATTCGTGCGATAGGATGGAGTCGCAAATATGTACCAAGCGCTTTCCGCTCCGGTCTGCCGTTCGAGCGGCTCCGCGCCCATTTGTCAATTTCGTCCGAGATAGCGAACACTGCGCTTCGACTGCGACCAGCAGGACGGCGTATAGGCAGCCCGTATTGTTCCCAACGCTGCACAGTTCGCACCCCTCGCCGAAGATGCCCGGCAATCTCTTTCCAACCACTGACGATCATTGTTTCGCCTCCCCGTGACCATATTATGTTACAAAAGCTTTCCGAAATCGAGAGTCTTGGTCCTCGTGATTTTCCGAAGACGCCATTTCCAAACACTGGCCGCAGCTCCTCGCTGAGAATTTTGTGTGACTCTCATCCGTAGAGAACTTTCCCAAACTGATGCTCGAGAGTACGTTAGCAGCGGGGAGAAAGGCTCGTCGTGGCGGACCAGCAGGACATAGTCAAAGTCCTGGAGGAGACGGCGCGCAGCCTGAAAGAGCAATCCGTGATACTGCGGAGACAATCACACGAGCTGATGAAGGAAGCGAGCCGGATACGCACAGCCAGCAAGAAAGCCAGAGAAGAAAGACGTAAGAAGTAGGCATCCTGAGGCCATTCAACCTTCCGTTCCTGTGATCTCTTCTACAGGATTGCGGATCTAACGTCTGGTCGAGTAATTCCCGAAGCACTGGGGCATTTTCCCGAAAGTGGGCCTGGTACACCGCCCTCCGTCCGCTCTCTCTCATCAGCATTGCTTTTCTTGAGGCAACTTAAACCGTTGGCTGAAGGTCAGTGTGAGCGTGGTGATCACGCCCGGCGCGCCCAATCCGACCACGGCCCCTTGAAGCGTCTTCCTATCCCCGTCGCGGACAGGTTCACCACGTCCCCGGTCGCCGTCACTAGTTCCAGAATCGGGGGCGATGACCGGCACTTGCCCACGCCATGCAGCGTGACACGGCGGGGTGGCGAAGGAAGCCGCGACGAGCTTGATAAAAGTTCACTTGTTCACCGTGTGAAGATTGTAGGGCCAAAGCTAGGCAACATGGACAGGTTTCAACTTTGGCGCCAGAATGTGGATGGCACCGAGTGCCAGCAAATAGGCGGAGCCCGCCATAAAAAATGGAACCATGTAGCTGTCGGACCACTGCAGCACGTAACCCACTACCTTGGCGATCAGCATCCCGCCAATAGCACCGGCCATCCCTCCGATTCCCACAACGGAGCCGACCGCCTTGGCGGGGAACATATCTGAGGTCAACGTAAACAGATTAGCCGAGAAACCCTGATGACCGGCGGCGGCCAGCCCGATCAGCAGCACCGCTAGCCACAGGCTTGCTGTCTGATAAGCGAACACAATCGGCACAATGCTGATTGCGCAGACCAGCATCGTGATCTTCCGCGCCGCATTTATGCTTCTTCCGTTCCTGATCAGCCATGACGAACCCCACCCGCCCATCACGCTGCCGACATCGGAAATTAAGTAGATCACCATAATCGGTAGACCGATCTTGATCAAAGCTAAACCATGCTTGCGCTGCAGAAAATCCGGAATCCAAAATAGATAAAACCACCAGATCGGATCGATAAGGAACTTGCCGGCGATGAACGCCCAAGTTTGGCGATAGGGCAACAGGCTCGACCATTTGACCGAGGCTGCGAGCTCAGTTGCATCGCTGCGGATGTAATCGAGTTCGCTTTTGCAGACGTGTGGGTGTTCCTCCGGCCTGCGATAGAAAAGCAGCCAGAAAAACAACCAAGCGAAACCTAATGTGCCGGTAATGACAAACGCCCAACGCCATCCCCAATGAAGAGTGATCCATGGCACCAGGAGCGGTGTGACAATCGCGCCAGCGTTGGTTCCGGCATTGAAGATTCCTGTAGCTAGCGCACGTTCTTTCTTTGGGAACCATTCGGCGACGCACTTGATGCTGGCCGGGAACACACCCGCTTCGCCGAACCCTAGTGCCAAGCGCGCCATCACGAAACTGTTTAACGAGTTCGCCAGGGCATGAGCCATTGAAGCCAGGCTCCAGAAAGTCATCGCGAGCGCGTAACCCCGGCGGGTTCCAAAGCGATCTACCAGGCGTCCCACGAAGAGCATGCCCGCGGCATATGCCAGCTGGAAAGCAAACACCAGATTGCTGTAGTCAATCTCGCTCCAGCCCAGATCGTGCTGAAGAGTGCTCTTCAGGACCCCGAGCACCTGGCGATCCATGTAGTTTTTGGTGACTCCGAAGAGGAGAAGCGCGCAAATGACCCAGCGAAAATTTCCGGCAAGTAATGTTCTGCGACCCGTCCCGGCGGCTGTTGATTCCGCAGGCGATGCGCACGTGCCGGTTGCGGTGCTGTGATCCATGAACGCCGCCGTCGCTTATTTCTTACGGCCCGCCTCAAGGCCGGACGGTCCTTGTTCGAAGCCCTGCTGGACTGTGACCACCCCAAACTGGCGATCTTCGACTTCTCGATGCGCCGCCATTGCCCAAAGAAAGCAGATGCTGTGCCCCGGAATGGCGACGTTAGGGTGAAATCCGCTGGGCAACAGTACAGCGTCGCCCTCGCGTACAACAGTAGCGAGTTCCGGATACTCTGTATTTTGATAAACCAGCTGAATCCCAAATGCCGGATAGGGCATGTTGAAATACACATATATCTCTTCCAGCATGGCTGCGTGCTCGTGTGGAGGCCAGCTCGTCCAGTTGCCAGGTTCGGAATCCGTAAAGCCGGCGATAAGTCTCCCAGCTTCGACGTTCTTCGCCAATAGCATGTGCAGGTTGCGACGGCACCCGGTAGTCCCGGTGCTGAATTTCAATCCCGGATCCCGGGAAATCTGTGAGAAGCGCACGGTCTGCACTGGATAGCGGTTCGCAACCTCAGCGGAGAACTCAGCCAGGTCGGCGCTTGCATACGACATAACTTGCACCGCTGAGTCGCGGGGTATATAGATGGCGTCGTACTGTGCGAGCGTCGCCTGGTGACCATCTACGTTCACATCCGCTTCGCCGGAGAGGCAAATCAGCCCGGTCTCTTGATTTTCGGTGAAAAATGACTCGCTCGACCTTGATGGATTCAGGATGATTCGCCCATAGGAGAGGTGCTGCATCGAGCTATTGCCCGGACTGACGACGCCATATCGGCCGGTCTTCTTGTTGGTCTTACGAAATACCATTCGATCGACACCCAATTCAGTCTGTGTGCTCATAGAGACTCTGTTTACAAATGCCAGACCAGCTGCGCAGTGTAACAATGTCGCGTTTAGCCGGAATGGACAAACTACAAAAAATCGCGTTCGCCGGACTTGCCGCTATCGCCTTTGATAAAAAGTCGTCAAAGTCCAATGACAACCATACAACGAAGATAGCCATCTGAGCTTCACCGGTACAGGTGTTTAGACGTAAAATTCGTAGTCGTCACCAGTTAGGCTGTCTCAAGCGCTGTAGGCATGCACCAGTTAGGCTGTCTCAAGCGCTGTAGGCATGGGCGCGAATTGATTAAGTCTGCAAACTCTTTACGTCGTCCCAGTAGCATTCATGCTGCGCGGGATTCTGCGGCTCCCGTGCTATCAATTTCCCAGACCACGTGGAGGTAGGAATGCACGAAGATGATTCAACCCTGAACTCACCCAAAGATCAGTTGGATTCCGGCGTCTCCCGCCGCGACTTCCTCAAGATTTCCGGCATCTCTGCTGCCGTGCCATTGGTTGCGAGTTCAACCATCGTGCTTGCAGCCGGTAAGGAAGTGCCAGTACATGGGCCGGGCAAGGTCCCGATGGAATTTGCGATCAACGGGAAAAAGCAAAAGGCCAATCTGGAACCTCGCGTGACGTTATTGGACGCCCTTCGCGATGAATTCGAAATCACCGGCCCGAAGCGGGTCTGCGATCGTGGGGAATGCGGCGCATGCACAGTGCTGATGGATAACAAGCCGATGTATTCCTGCTCGATGCTGGCAATCGAAGCGCAGCGCAAGATGATTACTACGGTCGAGAGCCTGATGCAGAATGGCAAGCTGCAT
>QIAA01000055.1 GCA_003224905.1 Acidobacteriota bacterium | reverse complement strand
CACCAGGTGATCTTCTTGGCCAGGGCCCGCAAAATCACTTCCTGTACTTTCATGGCCCGCTCCATCGCGGCCTTCGAGTAGAAATCCATGCTTCGCATGGTCTCCTACCCTCGCCGCCCGCAAAGCGGACAGATCACTTGCTAACTCAACCGGACATATCATGTGCTAACGACACTCAAACTGCCCCGCCTTGACACGCCCCGAACCGAGTACTACGCTTGCGCCACCTGCGCTAAGGAGGCATCCATGCTCAGCGGCTTCAAGCAGTTTATTTTGCGAGGAAACGTCATTGATATGGCCGTCGGCGTGGTGATCGGCGCGGCCTTTGCCGGAGTGGTGACAGCCTTCACCAAAGACCTGCTCACGCCCTTCATTGCCGCCATCGTCGGCAAGCCCGACTTTTCCGCCATCACCTTCACCATTAACAACTCGGTGTTTGCAGCCGGCGACTTCATCAACGCCGCGATTTCTTTCCTGCTGGTCGCTGCCGCCGTGTATTTCTTCGTGGTCACGCCGATCAATGCCCTGGTCTCCCGCATGCGAAAAGCGCCAGCTCCGGCTGATCCGACAACAAGGAAGTGCCCGGAGTGCCTGAGTGAAATCCCTATAGAGGCCCGTCGCTGCTCGTTCTGTACCCAGCCGATCACGCTGGGCATGGCGGCAGATTAAACGGTTGGCAGGGAGAGTAGTATCGCATTGATGCTTTCTCTGTCGTCGACGTGGATCTTCGTCACCGCGGTTGCGCTCCTCCCGCCATCTTCAGCTCAGGACAGTCCTGGAGCGCGAAATACTGCACGCGCCAGCACTAATCCGGACAACGGCCAGATAAAGAACGGCGTCTACCACAGCCCGTTCTTTGGCTTCTCTTATAAGATTCCCTTTGGTTGGGTAGACCGCACCAAGCAGATGCGTGAGCCGGACGATCAAGCTAAATCGCTGGTACTGCTCTCCATTTTCGAGCGGCCACCCGAAGCGAGCGGCAGCACGATCAATTCCGCCGTAGTGATTGCCGCAGAAAAGCTTTCATCATTTTCCGGCATCAAGACAGCCACGGACTATTTCGCCTCAATCAAGGAATTGGCAGATGCTAAGGGATTCACGGCCAGCGATGAACCTTATGCGGACTCAATCGGCGCAAAGCAGCTGATTCGCGGCGATTTCAGCAAGCCCCGGGGCTCCGTGACCATGTATCAGAGTTCCCTCGCCACTATCGAGAAGGGATACGCCCTGTCCTTGACCTTTATTGGCGGGAGCCAGGATGAGATTGAGGAAATAATAGGAAGGTTAAGTTTTGGCGCACGAGCCCGCCCCTAGACGCTTTAGCGCTCATGCTCTCCGAGCTGCGCGGAGATTCCTATTCCAATGCCTCGGGCTGAAGCCCGATATTCCTCTCTCCCGCAGCTTTCCGTTCCTGGTACTTCTTTACCCATGCCTCCCAACCCTTACCGGCAGCCGTGTCGCGACCAGTGAAAGCGAGCGCGGCGATATCGGCGTAAGAGATCGACACCTTCTCATCAGAATTCTTAGGAAAT
This sequence comes from Acidobacteriota bacterium, assembly GCA_003224905.1. Lineage (GTDB taxonomy): Bacteria > Acidobacteriota > Terriglobia > Terriglobales > Acidobacteriaceae > QIAA01. The sequence goes on along the minus strand of QIAA01000055.1, from coordinate 40,060 downwards.
AGACGCACACAGGATTGCGTTAGCGATGGCCCGCTGCGCCGATCAAAAACGTACCCTTCGATCTTGCTGCCGTCTTTTTTAGTAATAGTGATATCGCCGCGGTAGTCGAACGCTTTTTCAAGCGCACTACAAACTTCTTCCTGGTTGGCAAGTTCTGGGATCCAGCCCTCAAGCTTCTCCCGGCCCCAGCCGGGCGCTACTTCGAGCGCATCTGCAGCTGCAGGATTGGGTTCCTCTGCAGGAGTCTGTCCCGCGGCCTTGCCGGTCATGCCCGCGTTTCCTCGAGCGACTCCTGAGGCGCCACAATCTGAACGAGTGGATGGGCCGGCGCGATTGGTTCTTCCAGCAACTTCAAAGCCCCCTCGTCAGGGTAGCGGGAGAAAGTGGCTTTCACTGTCGCCACAAACCCACCAAGCGAACTGAACGTATCATTCACCGCCGACGCCTCGTACCCGCTGTGCACCATGCAGTTCGCGCAATGCGGATTGCCCGACTCAGTGCCGTAGTTCTCCCAATCGGTTTCCCGCAGTAGTTCGTCGAAGCTTTCGGCGTAACCGTCCTGAAGCAGATAACACGGCTTTTGCCAGCCAAAAATGTTGTACGTCGGCATGCCCCATGGGGTGCAGGGATAGTGCCGCTTGCCCATGAGAAATTCGAGAAACAGCGGAGACAAATTAAACCGCCATTCCGGTGTGCGGTTAGAAAGTATCCCGCGGAACAGTCGCCGCGTCCGGGCCCGCCCCAGAAAATGCTGCTGATCGGGCGCCTTCTCGTAAGAATAACCGGGCGAAAGCATCATGCCCTCCACGCCCAGCTCCATCATCTCGTCAAAAAACGCTCGCACGCTCTTTGGGTCAGCTCCGTCGAAGAGCGTCGTATTTGTTGTGACTCTAAATCCGCGCTGCAACGCCTCGCGGATCGCATCTACCGCAATGTCATACCCCCCCTCGCGGCAGACCGCAAAATCATGGTGCTCGCGCTGCCCATCGAGATGCACGCTAAAGGTCAGATACTTTGTCGGCTTGAACAAGCCGATTTTTTCCTTCAGCAGCAACGCATTCGTGCACAGATACACATACTTCCTGCGGGCCACCAGCCCTTCGACAATTTTCTCGATTTCCGGATGCATCAGCGGTTCGCCGCCCGGAATCGACACCACCGGCGCGCCGCACTCGTCCACCGCCTGGAAGCATTCTTCAGGCGTGAGCTGCCGCTTCAGTATGTGCGCCGGATATTGAATCTTCCCGCACCCCGCGCACGCCAGATTGCACCGAAACAGGGGCTCCAGCATCAGCACCAGCGGATACTGTTTCCGCCCGGCAAGCTTCTGCCGAATCACATACGTCGCCACCGTCCACATTTGTGAAACCGGTACTGCCATGACTCGATCGCGCTCCTCTTTCTATATGCTATCAGGCCTGACACGATCCGTCGTGCATCGCCGTTGCCTGATCTGGAACGATGTTCACGGAAGAATGAGAGATGACACTGTTACCGGAGCGACACAAAGTTCAGGATCTGGCCTAACACTGCTCCCAGGACGCTGTACTCTCCATTGTAGTAACTTCCGTACTGATAGCGGCTGTAGTAGCCGTCCTCGTAGCCGCGACGGAAGCCTTCACGGAAATAGTAGTTGTACGCCCCTTGATCTTCCCAATAGCCGTCGTAGCCATAATTTGCGTCCTGATAGGCGTAGGAAGCACGGTAGTTGAAGTTCCAACCGTCTTCACGGTCTGCAGCGCCGGCGCGGTAGCCTTCCCGATAGCCGTAGTTCACCGCTTGCCGCAGCAAGTCCGCACCGTACTGATTGACCTCGTAGTACGACCCTCCACGGTAGTAACGATAAATTGGAGGTGAGTAGAAATATGGATCGGAGTAGTAGTCGTATCGCGCTTGGCGGATGCGAAACTCCTGCTGCCGCAAATGCTCGAGGTACTCTCTCTCGCAGCGGTACTGCGCTATCCGCCGTTGGCGCTGCAGTTGCTCCGTCTGCCATTGCAGGCGGCGCTGCTGTTCTTCCAGGTTTCGACGATATTGCGCCACGCGTAGCTGCTGTTGCTGGATCAGTTGCGCCTGCCGCTCCCGGGAAAACCGCTGTTGCTGCATTTGCAGGGCTCTTTCACGCTGCGCCTGCTGTTGGTTCGATTCGATTTGCAACTGGCGCTGCTGCGCACGTTGTTGTTCTTGACGGCTCAGTTCCTGCTGGCGTTGGACAGAGTGGCGCTGCTCCTCTTCTTGTCGGCGATTGATTTCCTGCTGGCGCTCATACTGCGACCGCTGCTGATTCTGTTGAATCTGCCGTTGCTGTTGCTCGGCTCGTTCGCGTTCCTCCCGGTTCAACTCCTGCCGATGTTGGTCAGAGAGACGCTGCTGTTCAGATCTCTGACGATCCAATTCCTGCTGACGCTCCTGCTGCGCGCGCTGCCGATTCTGTTCCATCTGGCGCTGCTGTTGCTCGGTGCGTTGGCGCTGTTCTCTGCTTAATTCCTGCTGGCGCTCCTGAGCAGCGCGCTGCTGTTGCTGCATTTGCTGTTCGCGCCTGAAGTCCCGCTGACGCTCCTGCTCCCGTTGCACCTGGCGGCTGTCTTGCTCCGCGGGGCGCTGTTCCACGCCACGACTCGGCTGCGGGCGGTCTGGGCGACCTCGATTCTCGTCTTTTCGATCACGATCTTCTTTACGGTTCGGTTGATCCTGCTGGGCAAATCCGGGAACACTCGCCCCGAGAAGCAAACTTAGAATTGCGGTTCCCATAATTCCCACGGGCTTCATATAGCCTCCAAACACTTGGATGCTTGAACCACGGAAACTCCGCAGGAGGACGCAAAAACTGCGGCAGAATTAAGCCTGGCTTCAGGAAACATGGCGAGAATTTAGAGGAAAAGCTGTAGGCGGTTACGTATAAAGTTCAGGTTGCAGCCTAGTGTCGCTACAAGACAGAGCGTCCCGAGTTAGTGCAAGATCGTCGGAACATACCAAAGGCTGAAGACGAGGAGGTTTCCCACCCCGTCTCTCTACTCAAGTCTGAACGGTTGGTCTCCTTTCCAATCGGGAATGGAATTCACTTGCAGGTCGGGATTGGTGGGGAGCCGGTGAACTAAGAATTTCAGGCTGAAGCCAACCGACTGTGTAGCGAAGTTGCGCGAGTTGTTGGCCACTGCAAAGAAGCCGAAATTGACATGCGGTCCTGCTCGATAATTCAGGCGCAACGCAGCCGTGTAGTTCGGTCCGGTGTGGGTCTGACTATTGTAAAAAGATTGAGGGGGGAGCGCTACCCCCACGTTAACGGGAAAGAACAGAGATCGCTCCTGCTTAAAATATTGCACGCCGCCGCTGCCATCAAATTCGTACTCCAGCCGATTGTGCCGGCCCCGCACGCTGATGGGCAATGACGTCTGGTAATACTCCTGCGGACTAAAATATCCCCCTTGTCCCAGGGTGAAGAAGTTGAGGTTCTTGTCATAGTGCATACCGCCGAGGTTGGCGCCCACGGTGAAAGTTACGTGTGCTCGCTGGACTACCCCAAAGTAAAATCCGGCATTTCCGTCGATGGCCGTGTTGTCAGCAACGTTGCGCCCGCGAATGTCCGAGTACCGGACCATAAGATACTGGCCGTTGCGGCGCGCAGTCCGTCGGAATTGCACGGAGCCGGAATTCGACATGACTCCGCCCCACACGATCCCAGTGCCGGGGTCACGTAATCCGGCATAAGATAGAAGGCTGTCCTTTACGCTGTCGCGCTCAAGTAGAAAAGTGACGGGTCCATTCAGCGGACGAAACCGAACCCCGCCGGTGAGATTCCGGACCGGAAAGCCTTGCGGCGTAGTACCGAACATCAGTCCAAAGGTGTTGGTGGACAGCTGCACTTCGCCTCCGTATCCTGCCGTCGATTGCTCACCGAACAGGGCGCCTTGAGGCAGTGTGCCAAGCTGAAGGCTGGAGCTTCCGTTTGGCGCGCCGCTAAAGAGATAAACGCCATGAGCCTCGAAACCCAGGCGAACTGTGTCGGAAATGGCACCTGATGTGCCTACCGCTCCGTCTTGAATAATGAGCCGATTAAACCCGAGGTCGCCGGGGCGTCCGCTGGCCAGTTCGTCAATATTGAAAAAAGGTGTATTTCTGTTCTTGACGATATCGATTTCGTCCTGAAGCTGCCGTTCCTTTTTTTGCTCAGGTTGAGGCTGTTGCTCATCACTCACATCAGCCGGATTAGCTTCCTCTACCCAGACGGCGGCAATGGGCTTGACTTTCGCCTCACCAGGTTCGCTGGCGTTTTCGTTGCTTTTCGGCCGACAACCAGCCACGGTGTCTGAAGTGGCAGGTCCAATCATTGGATTGGGAACGGACCCGGGGTTTTCCGAATCTTCACGCTGCGGCGCACCGCGTGCTCCGGATCCACCGCTGTTGCGATCTTCAGCATCCGGATTCCGCATCGCGGAAAGAGCAGATTTCAACTGGTACTCCGCCTGGTCGTAGTTTCCATGTGCAACAGCCCGCTTGGCGTTCATACGCAATAGTTCGGGATCATTTGGAAATCGCTGTAATCCCTCGCGCAGGAATCCCTCTGCAACCGTATCTTTGTGTGCCGCCAGGGCTGCTCCAGCTGCGGCGCGATAATCCACCGCTTCAGCTCCCGACATGCCCCACGACTGATACACGCCTAGAGCCTTCTGATAGTCATGCTGCCGCACGTACACCGAGGCCAATGCGGCAGGTATCTTGGGATCATTTGGAAGTATGCTCTGGGTCTCCGTCAGAATGGCGACTGCACGTGTAGGCTCCTTGCTTTGAAGAACCTCCTCTGCACGGCGGACGCTCCAGGTCGACCAGATCTCGTCAATCGTACTGCGCTGCTTCGGAGTTAGATCTTTGCGCATCCTTGTCCTCGACAGAAAATCTCGAGGATCCTCCGTGCTCTGCTTGTCGGCCAACATCGCCCAAGCAAGCTGCACGTCAAGATCGGCTGGCGCCAATTTGCTTTGCGCCTGATAAGCCGACTGCGCCTGTCTCAAAGATCGAACGGCTTCATGATTCTGTCCGAGACGGGATTGCGCACTCGCCAGAAGAACAAGAATGTCGGGATCTTTCTCAAGCCGGGCGCGGATCGCAGCCGGGCTACGTTGTTCTACCGCCAGCACATTTTGATCATCCCGCTTAATGTGAAGGGCTGTGATATAGCCGCGCCAAGCCTCGATAGAATTCTGATCGCGGTTGGTAATTTCCCGATACGCTTCAACCGCTCTGTCGTAGTTACCTTCACGCCTCCAGATGTCGGCTAGCTGCAGGCGCGTGTTCTGGGACGGCTCGCGTCCCGCAGCCTTGTCCAGACTCAAGGAGCGATTGAGAAGGTCTTCCGCCTCGCTGCACTCGCCTTCCGCGGAATAAATGGCAGCCACGGAATTAAGAAAGCCAGAGTCCTTTGACGCGACGTCAAAAGAGCTTTGAGGCATGGAGCGGATGGCTGCCTTGGCCTGGACAAGGTCCTTCTTACGCAAATACGCGCCGACCATTCCTTGCCATGGAACCGGATTTCTGGGTTGCGATACTGCCGCTTGCTTATAGATCAAGACCGCACGGTCCACATCCCCCTGGTCCATCAGCACACTTGCAACTTCAAGGCGAGCGTTCAGCGCTTCTTCACTGTCAGAACTACTAGCGGCATCGAGAGCCCGCCGCAATGCCAGTTCACCCGCGGAAGCCTGATTCGTGCGATAGTACACAAACGCCATTTCGGCCAGGTAGTCCGCCCGTTTTTCCAGTTGCTGCCTGGTCGCGGGCGGAATTCGGTTGGCCGCATCGAGTGCTGCCTTCGGGTTCTTCGCGGCGAGGTGTGAGTTTATAAGCCCGAGCCAGCTTTGCGTGTCGTTGGGATCCGCTGTCGTGAGCTGAGTGTAGGCCTGGACCGCTTGCGAATAATCTCCCTTCTTGGTTGCTGCCTGCGCCAAACCAAAGAGCGCATCTTTCGCGCCCGGTTTCACTGTCAGCGCCTGCTGATAGCTTGCAATGGCGAGGTCGGAATGATCTTGCGCAAGTTCGGTTCCGCCCTGTTTCATCAATGACCAGAACTTGGCAGTGCGGTAGCCTTCGTCAACATCGGGTCTATTCGGGGACAGCGTGCGTGCTTTTGCAAACAGGGTTGCGGCCTCTTCAAATTGTTTTTGGTTGAGCCGAATGAACCCTAGCCCAGCTACCGCGTCTGCGTTGTTGGCGTCCTGGGCGAGCACTTGCTGGAATTTTGCTTCCGCATCCGAGTATCGTTTTTCGCGCACGAATGCCTGTGCCGTTCCCAGCAGCGCCTGCTGGTTCGACGGCTGCATGGTGAGCGCCTCCTGGTAAGCGGCAATTGCCGCCTCCGGACGATTCTGTTGCAGCGCTGTCGAGCCTTGCTGCATAGACGACCACAACTTAGCGGTCTCATATCCATCGCGAATATCTGCCCTTTGGGGCGCCAACTGCCGAGCCCGTTCAAATAAGCTCAATGCATCACCGAATCTCTTTTGATTTAGGCGAACGAATGCAAGACCGGTGATCGCATTCGTGTCATTGGGCGAGCGGCGCAGAACCTCACTGAATTTGGCTTCGGCCGCCGCGAGATTTTTGCCGTTCAGCGCCTCGAAGCCGCTTTTCTTGTTGGCTTCCTCAATCGCGTGCTCCCGTTTCTCGGTCAGAGATGCCTGGATTTTCTGTAACTCCGCATCCGGATAGTGCTTGAGGTAAGCATCAAGTGGATCCAATATTTGTGGATTTTCTTTCTCCCAAAGCAGAGCTTGACGCCAGGTTGTGCGCGCCTGCTCAACCGTTCCGGGATCCTTGATGGATTCAAACAGGCGAAATCCCTCCATGCGAGTCTTGGGGTCATAGCTGAGAAGACGCGCGAGCCACAGCCGAGATACTTCATTCTTTGGATCGCGCGCGCACAGCCGGCGCAACTGTGCGATAGCCTTTTCACGTCCGCCGGTGCTGGCGGCCTCGGTCTCGTAGTACGCCTCAGCCCATTTACCCGAAGGGGACTGATCGCCAAATACCTGACGATAGATCTTCATCGCATCGTCCGGCTTATGTTGCATGGCAAGGCGTCCGGCTTCGTCCAGCCGGTTGCGCTCCTGAGGGCTTAGTATGTGCATCTTCTCTATAGCGGCGATGGCCGGATCTTTGGGATTGATCTTGCGCAAGCGGTCCAAGTACGTGCGCAGCGCGTCGGTATCCCCGTTTTGCTTGGCATAACGTGCCAAGCCAGCGAGAGCTTCGGGTTGATTGGGATTGACCAGCAGAACCTGCTTCCAGTTCTGCGCTGCCAGGTCCATGCGGTCTCGAGCCTCCAACGAACGGGCTTTACCCAAAAGAACCTCGACGCCGGTCTGGTTTTGCGCAGTAGCAGGCGCAGTCGCCCCAAGCGTTAATACAAAAATCAGAACAAAACAACCGAGTAAGGTCTTTCTCATAGTCGTAAGCCACCCTGAGTTAGAGTTTCCCTGCAGCTAAGCGTCGTGCTGCGACCACTTCGGTGCCTTGGAACAACCAAGCCGCAAACATCAAGGCGAGCAACACAACAAATGCGGGAATGAGCCGGTAATTCTCAAAAAGAAAAATCTTGCTTTGCCAATAAGGATCGAGCTGGCCAGAGTGGTATGCCAGATTGCCCAGGAGGAAGGATTGAAAGCGTCCATTCTGCGACACTGCAAGTCCGCCGTAGACGGGGCCTTGACGAGAATCGGGTGTGAAAAGAGCTGCGATCGCATCAGAGTTGTCAGGATTGCCAGGCGCAATCGCCACAACCGAGCGGTCAGAACGAAAAGGTGAGACGAAGTCTTCTACGATGAGCTCAAGTGGTGTCTGATCGGCCAGCGCCTTCACCAGTTTGTCACGATCTTCCGCGCGAAACGGCCATTCGGGATGCAACCATCGCGAAGGCTCAGGTTGTCCATTGAGCTGCATCTTACCATCGGAGAGATTCAGGGGCATGCTTTCAGCCCACTTTGAAAGCAGCGGCTGCGATGACGGCGTTCCGAGCAAAATGATATCTTTTTCGCGCACGCTCTCGATATCGTCTGAGTCCGTGAGAGTGATTGCGGTCGCTGGCCAACCGGTCTGCGCTCCGAAAAACCCCACCATGTCCAGCAGCGCTTCGTACTCTGCAGCGGTTGGGGCCGCCGGCACCACAACCGCAGTTCTCCCGAGATCCGGCCATTGCGTGAAGGGATAGCCTGAATCCGCGAACAGCTCCAGCCTCGGCAGCACGACTGAGTGTGGAATCCTATGTAAATCGATCCAGGAGTCGCGATGAATGGCGGCGTACTGCCACACGTTTTCAGGTTGCCGGGCGTTCCCGAAATCAAAATCCACCGTCAGCGTGTTGGTGTACGTTCGCAATCTTCCGGTGGGAAGACGAACAATTTCCGCTTCTTCCACCGTGGAGGAAGCTGGTTTTAGTCGAATACTATCCACGTCCTGACCGTTTAAGCGGACATGCAACGCGGCACGCGATCCTTCAGCCACGCCGGCGTAGCCATATTTAAGAAGCAGCGGAACTGATTGTTGCGCCTGCAAAAACAGATCAGGCGGCAGACGGAAGTAGATATTGATCGACCCCGAGCCCTTTAGCTTCAGGTGCTCAGCCGTGGTGTACGTTCCTATGGGCGCGGGTTGGTCGCTTCTGAGCCAACGCGGGGCATCGTATTGCTGACGGGCGGCCAGTTTCACATCCCGCACATAAACCGCATCAGTGCGGGATTGAAAATTGTTTCGGGTCACAAGTGCGCGGGCGGCTGTGAGCAGGTCCTTTGTCTGTTCGCCGGCGATGATCAGCAACTTCCCGTAAGCATCGCGTGGATTGTCACGCATGGCGATCAGCGGTCCTGGCTGCGATGGGAGCGACAGGGTGCGCGAGAGTTCTGACTCGCCGAGCACGAATACAACCGCATTGCCTTGCGGCAGCTCGCCCACCGTCACCGGAAATCGCACTCCCCGAACATCGGAGTACACTCCGAACCAGGAGGCGACTGCGCACCCAGCCTGCAATGACGTCAAATCAGGAGGATTGGAAAAGACCACCGGCAGGCTCCAGGATCGCTGGCTTGCAGGATCAAAAAAAGGTACAGGAAGTAGCGAAAGATCATTTCTGAGGGGCAACTTGGTCCCACTCAGGCTGAGTCTGCTGCTTGGATTTATAGTGATCCACGGTGTTCTCGCGCGGCCGCAAGCGGCACAACTTCCCACTAACTGAACGGAAAGAGTGTTATCGCTAGTGAGCAGATCCGTCGGGAGGACAATGTCGGTTTGCACGTCCGAGCCGTGCACGAGTGCCACTCCGCCAATATGCGTGCCGTTCAGATTTAGCTCCAAACTGCTTTCATTGGCCCGCAACATCGGCGCACTGTAGTGCAGTGAGAGCGTCGCCGAGCTTATGATTTTCGTGACCGGAACGCCAAAGAAGAAGTTCTCCGAAACTCCTGCGCCTTGCAGTTTCACAATTTTCTGGATCAACTCGTACTGATCATGAAAGTCAGCTGTGGGCTGAGTGGTAACGACAGCAGCTTCAGCCGGCTCTGTTCCGTGTAGAGGCACAGGAACAGCCATGATGATTGCGATCAAAAGGCCGAAAGCTGCGGGGGCTGGCGCTCGTCCTCTTCTTTTGTTTCTCTTCTGCTCCAGTTCGCTGTTGTCCGCCGCTGGACGGCGCGTGAACAGGCCGAGCGGCACAACAACGAGGCCGCGCAGTGATAGCCCGCAGATGTGCACGAGGCTTTTGAGCGGGCGATCCACACTTCGCGTTTTCCGCCACGCTAGCCACGCGTCTGGCCGCGAATAGATCAAATTCACAAGGTGCTTCTCCTGAGGAAGCGCCAAATCAGGAAAGCAGAGGTGCTGGGTGCGGCCCGCAGAATGCGCTACCCGCGCCAGAATTTCACAACGCGATCCGTTTCCTTCCAGGACCAGAACCGCGGGAGCTCCTCGCCCTAGTTTTATGGAACTGTCAAGACGCGCGGCCGCTCCTCCACGCGAAAGTTGTGCTGTCATGCCTGTGATTCGATGGCCGTTTGCGGTAATCAGTGTGCACGGCGTGCGCACATCCACCCGAACGTGAGATCTGCGCTGCCGTTTTTCAAACGCTACCGATGCGGCGGCCGATAAGATCACAACGTTATAGATCGTCCAGACCGCGTTCATAGTTATGGTGTCGCGGTGCCCGCGATCAGTGGTATATCGACGTTGTGCCATGACCAGTCCGGCAATGTTGAGACCCAGCAGCAGCAAAAACGGCAATGCAATTCGGCGATCAAAATATGAGCGCCGGATAATGCCGCCTTTGCTTGTCACGTTGAACTTGCCCAGGCGCGGATTGATGAGCGCTAACAGCGTTGGAAATAGGATGTAGGGCGCCAGCACAGCCTCATAAATCTCATTCCAAAAGGAAAAGCGGTGCCGCCCCTGAACTCGCGAATTCGTAATGTTCGAAAGGACGATGTGCGGCAGCGCGTAAGCGAATATCGCCAACGAGTAGCCATAGATATTCACCATCCCGAAAAACAGATAGATCAACGGAACGGTCAGAAAAATAAGGCGCGGAAGCGCAAACAAAAAATGGGTGGTGGCATTGAAATAACACAGCCGCTGCGAAAACGAAAGCCCGCTCGCGAACAGTGGATTTTCCATGCGCAGGATCTGCACCATGCCGCGCGCCCAGCGGATGCGCTGCCCGATATGCGCTGCCAGGCTCTCGGTCGCGAGTCCGGCCGCCTGCGGGATATTGATGTACGCTGTATCCCAGCCCCGACGCTGCATGCGCAAGGCTGTGTGGGCGTCTTCGGTGACCGTCTCCACTGCAACTCCGCCGATCTCATTAAGCGCTTTGCGGCGCAACACCGCACATGACCCGCAAAAGAAGCTTGCATTCCATAAGTCGTTGCCATCCTGAACCAGCCGATGAAACAGTTCCCCTTCATTGGGAATTGACCGAAACTGGCTCAGATTTCGCTCAAATGGATCAGGGGAATAGAAGTGATGAGGGGTTTGCACCATACCCAGCCGGTAATCTCGCAGGAACCATCCCAACGTGGCTTGCAAGAATGAACTCGTGGGAACGTGATCGGAATCAAAGATGGCGACGTATTCGCCGTCGGTGTACCGTAACGCATGATTGATATTGCCGGCCTTGGCATGCGCGTTCTCGTTGCGTGTGAGGTAACGCACCCCAACTCGAGCCGCAAAATCGCGGAACTCTTTGCGCCTTCCATCATCGAGTACGATTACCTGCAACTTGTCGTTCGGATAATCAAGAGCGAGTGCTCCAAGGATAGTTGCCCGTACTACGCTAAGCGGCTCATTGTACGTCGGTATAAAAACGTCCACCGTGGGCCAGTGTCGTGGATTACCAGCCAGGGGCACCGGACGGCGCCGGAGCGGGCGAAGCGTCTGAAAATATCCAAGTACAAGCGTGATGAATGCGTAGAATTCCGCAAGCAAGAGGATGATGACGAAAACCGTATCCCATTGATGGAGATGCCCGGAACTTGTGATTCCTTCATACGTCTGGATCACGCGGTAATAGCCGTAACGCAGCGTGCTGAAGATGGAGACTGTCATCAGCATCAGCGTCACAATCGCCGAGTGCGAAGTACGATCCAGCAGCAGGGCAGCTCCGATCAGCGCAGCCCCGAGAATGGCCTGCTCCTTCCATGCCAGCGGCAGGATCAACAGGAAGCCAAATCCAAACACTGCCATCAGAGCGAGCAGGCTGCGCACGATGCCGATGCGAGGCGGGGTCTCGGTAGTTTTTGCTCCGAACCCACTCATGCATGTACCTCCGCGGTAGCTGAGAAATGGAAGACACGCGTGCGTGAGGGCACATTCTCTTCTTTCGTTTTGCGGCGGCTGAACTGCTTCATGTTGTGGGTCGTTCGCGTTTAATTCGCCCGTAAGGGCTCGTGTCTTATCTACGTACTCTTTTGATTGCAATATTGATGCCTGACCCATAACCCGCGCTGCCCGTCAAACAATTGGCTCACAAACATTTAACTCAGCTGTAAATTGTTCGGGATCAGAGCAAATATTGCGCATATGCCTACGGTGTCTCGCAGAAAGGTGAACAAAATCTCCTGCATCTTGTGCATCTCACATTTCGATACTAAGCATCGCCAAGCTACACAACAGGCATTTACGGAGCCAGTGCCACAACCGTCGAAATGCGATCCAAGAGCTACTCGGGAGGTACAAGAGAGAATGACACCAATGAAGCCGCTCCTGTTTTTGCTATTAGTGATCCCTATGTGCCCCGGCAGCGTTGGTCAGGACTGGCCTCTGTGGAAGAGCTACGCGTCCAGCTTCATGGACAATCAGATAAGAGTCATTGATCGCGACGCAGGCGACCGCACAACCTCCGAAGCACAAGCCTACGCCATGTTTTTCGCGCTTGTGGCAAACGATCGCCCGCGTTTCGACGGTCTGCTCCGATGGACCGAAGTGAATTTGGCGTCTGGTGACCTTACCGGTCACCTTCCAGCCTGGCTGTGGGGCAAAGGTCCGAAAAACAATTGGGGCGTGCTCGATGGCAATCCGGCATCGGACGCCGACCTGTGGCTGGCCTACACTCTCATCGAAGCCGGCAAGGCTTGGAATGAACCGCGTTATGCATCATTGGGAACGAACCTAGCCAAGCGCATCGCGGATCAGGAAGTAGCAGAAATACCATCTCTTGGGATGGTGTTATTACCTGCACCCAAGGGTTTTCATCGCGGTGATTCCTACCGTCTCAATGCCAGCTACGTTCCACTGCAATTATTGTTGCGCCTCGTCCAGGAGCTCCCCGACGGCCCATGGCACCGGATCGCTGCGGGACTTCCTACTCTGATCAGTAGATCGGCGCCGCACGGTTTTGCCACCGACTGGATAGAGTACAAAGCCGGTGGAAACACCTTTCCCTCTCCTCTCGGCAGCTACGATGCCATTCGAGTCTATCTGTGGGCCGGGATGCTCGATCCAGCCACTCCCGGTCGCGATCTCCTGCTCAAGGCACTTTCAGGAATGACACTCTATCTGCGCACCAATCCTGTGCCCCCGGAAAAGGTCAAACAAGATGGAACTGTTCAAAGTGCTAAGAGCCCGGTCGGGTTTTCCGCTGCTGTACTGCCATTTGTGTCAGCTATGGACGAGAAAGATATCGAGAGTCAACAGATGTCGCGCGTGAAATCTGAACTGAACCCCAACACGGGACTGTATGGAAATCCTGCGAGATATTATGACCAAAACCTAGCTTTGTTCGCGCTGGGTTGGAAAGAACGCCAGTTTTGGTTTGGTTCTCACGGTGACCTGAAAATGAACTGGAGGGATAAGTGAACATGCGGCTGGTGCCAAACAGATGTTGGGCGACGCACCACACGGAAGGTAGGCCAGTTTGCGGTGCAAACCCCACCTTGCAAAAACGGATAAATGCGAGTAAGTGGTTGGGATTGATAGTTCTGGCGGAGAGGGAGGGATTCGAACCCTCGATACAGGTTTTGGCCCGTATAACGGTTTAGCAAACCGCCGCCTTCAGCCTCTCGGCCACCTCTCCGGCGTTTTGTTTCTGTAGTTTACCAGCTATTTGCGAATAAATCTGCTGGCCATTTACTGGCCACGGCTTTAGCGCGTCTAGAGTTGCTTGCATCTTCTGCATTGCCTCGATCACAGCGGGATCGAATGCTTTGATGTAGCGTTCCCTGGTCACGTGTGGCTTGGAATGACGCAGTATGCGTTGCACGACTTTGTCGTTCGCGCCTAGTGCGTAAAGGTTCGAAGCGATGCCGCGTCGAAACCCGTGCCATCCATACCACGGCACTCCGTGGGCCTCGATTGCCGGACGAATGACTCGCTGTGCCAGCTTGTCCATGTCCATAGGCTCGCCGTCCGCCGGAGTGGAAAATCACTCCGCCTCGCGGGTTACCCATAGACCTCCGATAGTCGTCCAGAATCACAGCCAATGCAGAAATTACTGGGACAGCATCGCGACTGGCGCGGGTCTTCGGTTGATTCACTACCGCTTTCCAAATCGACCGATTCACGGACAGCTCGGTGCCGATGTAGTCGGGCCACTGAACACCACGAAGTTCGCCCTCGCGTAGCCCTGCGAACGAGGCCATTGCGACGGCGCTTTTCGGGAGCAGCGGCAGGATACCCGGAATCTGGAGGATTTGAGTCAGGTTGTAACCGGAAGTTTCTCCCGGTTCTCGTGCCTTGCTTGGGATCATTGCGCCTTGTACCGGATTCACTCCATCAAACGCACCTTCATTTTTTGCATACGTGAAAATGCCACTCAGCACAGACTTGAAGTGCTGGAGCGTGGTCTTCGTCAGATCCTTTTCTGCGGCAATGACCCGCAGCATTCGACTGACGTGAACCGTGCGTATTTCGCGTAGGTACATATTTCCGATGCGGTCGCGAATTTGATTCTCCCAGATCTCCCGGTAACCTTTGTAGGTGCTGGCTCGGTGCTCCGCCTTCGCCCACGGCAGGTAGGAAAGCTCGACGAAATCCTTCAGCGTCATGCTTGAGTCGGGCGTAAATTGGCCCGTGTTGATCTTTTGCATGAACACCGTTCGCTCAGGCTCACGTGGGACTCAGTAGGAAACTCCTCTACCGTGCCCAATCGTTTTGCCCTACGTTTCCATTTCGCCGAACCGTCCCTTTGCGATATACGCTCGCGGTAACGGACGAACCACACACCGTTTTCCGAATACAAACAACCTCTTTGATAACGAACAGGTTTGGTCATATTGGTCTCTTCGACCATGCCCTGCCCGTGCTCACCAGTTGACGATTCAGCCACTCAAGTAGCTCGCTGCCCCCCGGGAAGCGAACGTAGCGTCCGAGCCGTAGATGCGGGATCGGATCGTTGGTTCGTTTCGGGTTGCTTCGCGAACGTACCCAAGTCTCTGGTACGTTGAGCCGCTTCGCCAACTCAGCCGAGTCTATCACTTCCACCTCGGCCATAGATGGTGAGAAATCTTATGAAATTGAAATTCTGTCGCTCATGGGATTTCCATCGACCCCGGCTGGATTCAATCCCTTCAACTGCCGGCGTGCTGACGACACATCCGAACCCGGGGCGAGCGCAAGCTCGACGGCAGCCTAGAACGAAGATCGCCGGGTCACGAATTGCTCTCAATCGACGGCCTCCGACAGAAGCGACGGCAGCTTCCACGCGCTCGGGACCGTCGTCCCACATGTGTACCTGGATCCGCCAGGAACCGTCTTGCACCTTCTTCATCACGTTCAGGTAGGTGTTCCGGGATGGGAGTGACGGCGCGTGGTACCCGCCTCAGTAACTGTCCAGGCAACGCTGTCCAACCCACGCGCGTACGCAAGCGTCCCATTGCCGCTAGTCTGATCGACGGTGATGTTCAGCTCTGTAACGGTGGCGGGTGGTCCGCCGAGCGTAAACCAATATTTCGCAATGTCGGCGATTACTACTACAGCGGGAGCTCCATGAGCAGGCAGCAGCACCGCGTCGTCGGTGAACGTCTTGAGCACGCCTTTGGCATCATTCGCCAGCCAAGCGGTTCGATAGGCTTCAATGGTCGCCCTGATCGCATTGCCAACCATTCGTGTTCGGCCATGATGTCACATTCCTCTGTTGGGCTCCGTCATACATACTGACGAATGAAGCGTATGCAAGGTGACCGAGGTCTATCGCTGTTTAAACCTCAGACCTTTACGATACAATCCGTCGCTCCCCACATCGAAGACACGGTTGTATCGTGCACGGAAGTTTTCGAGCGCTGCAGTCGCCGTGAGCTCGATGAGTTGCTCTTCCGAAAAGTGCCGGCGCAACTCTCGATAGAGCTCATCATTGACGTTCGACGGGGTATCAGCCATGGCGTCGGCCATGCGCAATAAGGCAAGCTCCGCCGGCGCAAATGCTTCGAGCTGTCCCTCGCGGATCGCCGTAATTTCGTCGTCGCTCAGACCGTATATTCTGCCTCCGGCAGAATTCGCGTCGATTCAGAACGGACACCCGACCCGCATCGCGGTCCGCAACGTCAGTAGCATCCGCTGCCGTTGTGGGACAGCCGCTTTCTGCCCCAGCAGCCATTCTGCGAGCGCATTTATCCAGAACACACGCGACACTCGGGCTGCGATCTTTTGTGGAGTGAGATCGCGGCCCAATATCTTGCGGACCTTTTTGAAGACCTGCCGCATCAGGAATGACGTCTGTTGGGGATCAATGCCCTCGACTCTTGCCATGAAACGATATGCGGATGAATCTCATTGCACGTATGCACCCGGGCTGGTACACAGGGACAACCGATCTCGTGCGGCTGGAACGAGTTGCCCGGATCGATCGGGAAGCCTATCGGGACCAAAGAAGTCTTTCAAAACAATTGCGTTGGGACCCCGGCGCAGTTCCCCCGTCACATCTTTCCGTTTTCCGTTGTGATTCGTCATGGTACTGAAGGCGAAACACAAGTTCTCAAGAAGGAAATTCAGAATCATGCAAGCTCGAATGAAACAACCGGCAATGATTATTCCCGGCGCGATGGAAGCGCTACAAAGTTTGGCAAAGGCTGCCGAACAGAGTGGCGTACCAAAGAAGACACTCGATCTCGTTCACCTGCGGGCGAGCCAGATCAACGGTTGCAGCGTATGCGTTGACATGGGCCTCCGTTTTAAGAAGGCGGACGAGACAAACGAACGCCTGTTCGCGGTCTCTGCATGGAAAGACGCGCCCTATTTCACCGATGCCGAACGTGCAGCGCTCGCGCTCACAGAAGCCGTCACCCGACTGAGTGATCGTTTCGATCCGGTTCCAGACGAAATCTGGGAGGAAGCGGCACGGCACTACGACGAGAATGCGCTTGCGTCGCTAGTTCTCTGGATTACCGTCACGAATGTCTGGAATCGCCTCAACATCGCCACCAAGCAAGTGGCCGGTGAGTGGGCCAAATCGGACGAAGCAAGAGAATGGAGGAAAAAACAGGTAGCTGCAGACTAAGGTGGGTCGAATGCAGTCCTATTGGGATCAGACTTGTCGATATGAGATTCACTTTCGATAGAAGTATCCTGAAAAGGAACGTGAATTGACAAGAGATGTTGCGGTCGTAGGTGCGGGAATCGGAGGGCTTACGACCGGCTATCGCACTTTCACGACGCTGTTGGCCTGTACAGGTGTTTGAACGCTCTTCGGGACTGAGTGAAGCAGGCGCCGGCATGCAAAATTCAGACCCTTAGCGAGCCACGGAATGCCCTGGCGGCATAGTAAGATTCCGCACCGTTGTGATACACGAAAACAGTGTTGTAGCGGCGATCACAAAAGAGGGCGCCGCCGAGTTTTCTGATATCAGAAGGTGTTTTCACCCAGCTCGACGTTTTCGTATCGAAATCTCCAAGTTTCTGCAACTCTCGATATTGTTCTTCCGTTAAAACCTCAATGCCCATGGCAGCTGCCATATCAATCGCGCTATCTTCTGGTTTATGTTCCTTCCTTGAGTCCAGCGCTTCACGGTCATAGCAAACACTTCTGCGGCCTTTAGGACTTTCCGCTGAACAGTCATAAAAAATGTATTCGCCCGTCTTTTTATCATGACCAACAACGTCCGGTTCACCGCCAGTTCTTTCCATTTCATTGAGGACCACAGTTTTTCAGCATTAGCTTCCAGCTTTGCTTGTACTTGAGCCCATTCAAGACCTTTATGACGGTTCATGTTTTTCTCAAAACGGGATTTCAAAGCTCTGAGTAGTTCTGCGCGTTGTTCTGGTGACAAGTCCTTTTTATTGCTATTAATGTTTCGCGCTCTTGTTGCTCTCATGGTCGTCGCTTCCCGCGTTTCTTATCTGTTACTCCGCTGCGCTCCGCCACATGGGTTTTTTTCGGCTTTGCGTTCTTATCAATTCGCAGTCTCCACGCCGTTCGGACTGCACCCGTCAGTACATCCTCGCTCGCCGCCGCCAGGCGAATATGCGTGTGTCCCATTTTTCCCCAGCCGCCAGGAATCGGCAAGAAAATCTCGCGCGCCTCCTCCACAAAACGCCGCCTGCTGCTCCAGCGTAAGCATCAGATTTCCGTACCCCCCTGGTTGCGAGGCCAGCGAAGCAAATTTCCTGCCTCCTACACGAAAAGCTGGCAATCCTGCGTGGGAGTACTCTTCCACCCCCTCCAGGCTCAGTGCAATCCTGCGAAAGTCTGCTGCGGTCATCGGGTGACTCCGTAGAAACAGGGGCACATCGACTAGCATCTCGGTAGCGTCAGTCAGCCGTTAGTGTTAGCCACTCCGACTCTCCGCTCATTATCCGCCGGGTACGCGACATTCTTATGAAAAGGTCTTCAGTTGTCAGATCGTGCCGAAGGCTTTATTCCACTTCGCGCGCACGGTGCGAAGGAGTGAGGGATATACGACCAGCTTGCGGAACGGGTCGATCAGGGCCATGTAGATCGGCGTGAGGCGACTGACGCTGCGCACGTAAACGCCGAAATAGAAGCGGTACCCATTTGCCGTTTCGACAAGGGCGCTCAGCGCTGCTGCGTGGGCGGTACGGTTAATCAGCTCAAGGAGTTGCTCGTTCTCGAAGCGGTATACGATCCGGAAAAGTCCTTCGCGCGTACCCGCTGGCGCAAGCGACCTGGAGCGATCAGCGGTTGTGAGGCGCCTTGTGAAGGTTTCCCACGCGGTTGCGGCCGGCTCGCGATCCCAGCCAAGCAGCCGGCCGACGAAGAGACGGATGTTCAGGAGCACGCGCACGATCGGTGGTGGTGTGCACAAGCACGCGCTTGCCGTTCGAGACAACTCATCCAGCGTGATGCCGGAGCGCGTACGTGGCAGATCGATGGCCCACACGTCATGAAGCGGCACACCGGCAAGAAAGGCGTGAACCCGCAGTGGCAGCCGTTCGAACTCTTGCGTCGAAATCTGTGGCATCGGGCCTCCTTCGTGGTCACTGAGTGCTATCGCAACGTTACGCCAACAACCTCACAACTTCCGAGTTGCCGGCCACTGCTAGCCGCCGCGGGGCTTACACAAGATAGTTTTCAAGAAGTCCTTTGCGCCAGCAGTGCCGGTCACGCGGACGATTACCGGCCCCATGCCAGGTTGGGCGACGAACTCGAATGTCAAGAAGGGGCAACACTCCCTTTCTGCCACAATTGTTTTCGCTATAATCGAAATCCATTTGCCATCGCCGGGAAGGTGGAAAGCATACCCATCCCGGAGTTCTTCCGTCCCGAGCACAGCGGAGCTAAATTGGGCAAGGAGCGTTGCCTCACGCTCTCGTAGTTCTGTGCTGGTCAAACAGCAAGCTATCAGCTTGTCATCAGCGCCGTGCTTCATGGCCGGCTTGCGGGGGGAACGACGCCGTTCGTGCGCAGATACTCGACCATTTGTCCGTAATGGTCAAAGGCATGCACGAGGGACTCCACCACCAATGCCAGGCGAGTTGCCTCCGCGCTTTTCAGCGGCGAGATCGGCGAGGATTTAACAGGTACAGTTTTCTGGCCGATAGCTTCGATTGCTTGGTCCAGATGCACGAATGAGCCCTTCAGGTATCTAATAATCTCATCTTTGGTTCTCACAGCTTCAGGCCCAAGCTCGTCGCCAGCATCTGCTGGTGGCTCCTCTCCCAAGGCCGCAGCGGCCAGAATGTAGTTGGGTTGCGGACAGGTGTTTCACCGTTTGACCGAAGGTACGCACGCCCTTGAATTCACCATCCGTTGGCGCAAAGCCATACTTGTCGGCGGGCATGGCATCAGCAGCAGACACGATCACTTTCTCGGTGAGCTTCGCCAAGACCTGCAGTGCGTGCTTTTCCCGTTCTGCGTCGAGGCTGGCAGCTTCCTTGGCGTCAACGCGCTGCTGTCCGACTTGTGCCAAAAGGTTGCCAGAAGTCGACCACAGCACGAGCATCAACATCAATTTCATTTTCTGCATGAGTACTTGTCCCCCTGGCGGCAAAGCTCTGGACGCTCTGTCGCTATATCCATTACGCTACAACTTAAAGTCGACTTTAAGGCAAGGGAAATGTTGTAAAGAATCTGTCAACGTTCGGATGTTGATCGGAAGGGGTGATCTGAATGTCCCAGTGCCTGAATTGACGATTTCCGAGGTGGCGCGACAAGTCGGACTCCAAGCATCGGCGATTCGGTATTACGAGAGAATTGGACTACTTCCTCGGGCCCCGCGAATGAGTGGACAGAGACGATACGACACTACAGCGCTTTACCGGCTGGCAATCATTCAACGTGCGCGTCAACTCGGTTTTACATTGACTGAAATCCGACACCTGTTCTTCGGTTTCCGCGATATCACTCGCGCCTCGGAACGCTGGCGAACGCTCTCCCAAAGAAAGCTTGCGGAGTTGGATGATCTGATGGATGGAATAAAGGCAGTGCGAGGCGTGCTCAAGAAGCTGATGACGAAGTGCCGATGCGACACCTTGGATCAATGTGGCAAGGGCATATTTCAGAGCACAAACAGAGATGTCGTCGCTAGGCCCCTCCCTGCAAGTCCTCGACATCGGGAAAAATATGCGAAGAATTTGCGAGCCTGACGCAGTGCGAGTTCTAAGAATACCGACATCGATTGAGACCGAGTCGACTCATTTCGGAGCATAGGGAAGGAACACAACGATGTCCTATCAGCCTATCGAGAATTACGGAATCGTCGGTAACATGCGGACAGTTGCCTTGGTAGGCATGAACGGCTCGATCGACTGGTACTGCTACCCACACTTTGATTCGCCCAGTGTTTTCGGAGCGATCTTGGATGATAAGAACGGCGGCTGTTTCCGAATTTCTGCCGACTCTGATGGTGTGCGGCACAAGCAGTTCTATTGGCCTTCCACGAACGTCCTGGTTACGCGCTTCCTGTTGACGGACGGAATTGCCGAGTTGGAAGACTTCATGCCAGTAGGGCTGCCTTCCGACTCGCCTGAGTATCGTCATGTCTACCGCCGCATTCGCTGCGTCAGGGGATCAGTGCGAATTTCCGTCACTTGCCGCCCCGCTTTCGACTATGGACGACAGACCCACGACACGCTGATGGAAGCTAACGGAGCGACATTCAAGACAGGCAGCTTGACCTTGGCTCTCTCAACTGCGGTGCCCCTCAGGAATGATGGACGCGGAGGAGTGTCCGCCGAGTTCATGCTCTCGGAAGGAAAATCACAGGTCTTCATTCTTAGGGACGACTGCGGCGAGGGCGGAGTCCCGTGTCCGCCGTCCGAAGAAGAGGCTGAAGAGTTGCTGCGGGGCACCGTGAACTTCTGGCAGCAATGGCTCTCTGCCTGTACCTACCACGGGCGTTGGCGGGATCAGGTGCACAGATCAGCTTTGGCGCTAAAGCTTCTCACCTTTGAACCTACCGGCGCGATTATCGCTGCCCCCACCACGAGTTTGCCTGAAGTCATCGGAGGGTCTCGCAACTGGGATTACCGCTATACCTGGATGCGCGATGCTGCTTTCACGGTCTATGCATTTCTTCGCATCGGCTTCAGAGACGAGGCTGCTGCCTTCATGGGCTGGATCGAGGAGTACGCATCCAAGCACGCACGCCCGAGGGAGCGCGGCGCAGTCGTCTTCACGATTAATGGTGACAACCAGCTCCCCGAGCAGACGTTGGATCACTGGGAAGGCTATCGAGGGTCCAGCCCAGTGCGCATCGGCAACGACGCCGTTTCGCAGTTCCAAGGAGACATCTACGGCGAGCTCATGGACGCGTTTTACCTGTCTAACAAGTACGTCAGTCCCACCTCATACGACGTTTGGGTGAAGATCCGCGAGCGGCTTGAGTGGATCTGCGAAAACTGGCAGCTTCGTGATGCCGGTATTTGGGAGATGCGTAATCGCCAGGAGCACTTCGTGTACTCGAAAGTTATGAACTGGGTTGCTCTGGATCGCGGCATCCGACTGGCCGACAAACGTGCGCTTCCAGCTGATCGCGCCAAGTGGATGTGCGAGCGAGACCACATCTACGAGGAAGTAATGACCAAAGGATGGAACGAGAAACGCCGCGCCTTTACCCAGTTTTACGGCAGTCAGGACTTGGATGCATCGCTTCTGATCATGCCTCTGGTCTTCTTCATGGCTCCGACCGATCCGCGGATGCTCAGCACCATAAGCGCCATTCTCAAGAATCCGCGGGATGGCGGACTCGTCAGCGACAGCCTGGTATATCGTTACCCGCCGCAACCCCGCATCGACGGACTTCCGGGTGAGGAAGGCACTTTCAACATGTGCTCTTTTTGGCTGGTCGAGGCGCTGACCCGCGCCGGCCAGGCGGACAACGAAAAGCTGGATCACGCCAGGTTGCTGTTTGAGCGGGTGTTAGGCTATGCCAATCATCTCGGACTCTACGCGGAACAAACCGGGCCGCAAGGCGAAGCGCTGGGCAATTTCCCGCAGGCCTTTACACATCTCGCGTTGATCAGCGCCGCATTCAATCTGGACCGTATGCTGGGCAGCTAGAATGGCACGATGCGAGTCTTGCCCTGAAACATCATTAGGAGACGTTCATGCCGGATCTCAGACAAGGGTGCGCGACAGCAAAGAGCGCGGAAGATACAGCGCCAGCCGATGCCCTGGTTCTATTCGGGGCGATGGGGGACTTGGCTCATAAGAAAATATTCCCTGCTCTTTATCATATGGTCCAGCATGGTCACCTGGATGTACCCGTGATCGGGGTTGCAAGGGCCGGGCGTACCAACGAACATCTCAAAGAGCGCGTACGCGACAGCATCCAGCAGCAAGGAGGCGAGATCGATCAAGAAGCCTTGGCCAAGCTGCTGAAGTTGCTTCGCTATGTCGGAGGCGATTATGAGAAAGCTGGAACCTTTGACTTACTGAAGAAAACGCTTGGCTCCGCCAGTCGCCCGGCGCATTATCTGGCAATTCCACCCAATCTCTTTACAAGCGTCGTCGAGTCTCTCGCCAAATCGAACTGCATCAAAAATGCGCGGGTCATTGTCGAGAAGCCCTTTGGACACGATCTTGCCTCGGCCCAGCAGTTGAATGCCGCACTTCATGAGGCGCTTCCGGAATCTAAAATCTTTCGGATCGACCATTACCTCGGTAAAGAGGCAGTCCTCAATCTTCTGTTCTTTCGCTTCGCCAATAGTTTTCTGGAGCCTATCTGGAATCGGAATTACATCGAGAGTGTGCAGATCACGATGGCTGAAAAGTTCGGCATCGAGGGGCGGGGTCAGTTTTACGACGCCACCGGGGCGATCCGCGATGTGGTCGAGAACCACATGCTTCAGGTTGTAGCTTTTCTGGCCATGGAGCCTCCCACTGGGCTACATTGCGACGCTATCCGAGATGAACAGGTCAAAGTATTCCGCACCATTCCACCGCTGGACCCAAAGCATCTGGTGCGAGGCCAGTTCAACGGATACAAGAAAGAGAAGGGAGTCGCACCTGAGTCCAAGGTGGAGACGTTTGCGGCCGTGCGCCTGGAGGTTCAGTCATGGCGGTGGTCAGGTGTCCCGTTCCTGATTCGGGCCGGAAAGCGCCTGCCGGTTACGACTACCGAAGTTCTGGTCAAACTCAGAAAACCTCCGCTAGACATTTTGGGCGCCGAATCGAGCAATCTTTTCCGGTTCCGCCTCGGTCCAGGAGAAATTTCGCTTAGCCTCAGTGCCCGAGTGAAGCGACCCGGCGAAGAACTTGTCTCCAAGCCCGTGCATCTTTCGGTAGTCGAGGAGCCCACCGCGGACGAGGTTGATGCCTATGAGCGTCTCTTGGGAGATGCTATGCATGGAGATGGCATGCTGTTCGTTCGCGAAGACGCGGTGGAAGCTGCGTGGGCGATCGTCAATCCCATACTCGCAAATGAAGCAGCCCTGCATCAATACGAGCCAGGCTCGTGGGGACCTCGTGAGGCGGATCGCCTGGCTCTCGACGTGGGCGGCTGGCATAATCCCGAAGAAGACAAAGAGCCCTCAGCCCATGATCCGAAAGCTGCGTAAGACAACGCACTCAATTCGTTGTCGCAAACAACGATAGCCACGACAGGCCGGAGACCACTATGCCGACCGTCTCACGGTGCTCTGATAATCAGCCACAACTTTCTGTATGCCCTTGGTTGTGAGTTCGTGCGCAAGATCAAAGCTCTCCCAGGGAAGGTTCAGGTCCAGGTCTTTGTACGCGATCGGTTTCAGGGGCTTGCCCTTGGCATCGACGCCTTTGTACAGGAAGTCTTGGTCCGGCAGAGGAAAACCTGCTGCAGTCCATTCCTGTAGTACCTTGCTCGCCACGGTTGCCAGCTCAGCACCTAGAAAGAAGAAACAAAGCAAATGGTTGATGGTGCGTATGCTCGCCGCCAAGACATGCACATGGCCATCGCTGCGTTCGTACATTTTCTTGATATTTTTGACAAGGTCCATGCCGTCCTCGCCTTGATCATCGAGCCGTCCGACAAACGGTGATACGTACACCGGCTCCTTCGATTCCCGTGTTGCGGCATATACGGCAGCGGCTTGCGCCTGCGAAAAGCACAGAGTCATGTTGACCCGCGGTTTCCGCGATGTTGTCGGGCTAAGGCTTCGTGCACCGCGATGCGTGTCAGCCAGGTGGAAAACTTCGCCCTTCCAGCAAACTGGTCCAGATGTTCATACGCGCGAACGTAGGCATCCTGCATTACGTCTTCAGCTTCGCCATCGTTGCGCAGAATAGCCCGAGCCACGCGGTAGAGACGCTGGTTGTGGCGGCGCATCACGATTTCAAACATTCCGGTCTCGCCCGCTAACACTCGGGCCACAACTTCTTCGTCACTCAAGGGCTCTTGCGAAGTGGCCACTTCCGCTGGGTTGACCATACAAACCCCCTCCACAGGATGGAGTCACCACAGCAATAAAGGTTACAGATCAAGCTGCGGCATGAAGTCACTGCCGCGGCGCAGGTAAACGCGAGTCCTGCAAGTCGTCCGAACACTGACAGGCAGTGACCTCTTGACGAATCACAGCCTACAAGCCCAGTGGCGTTGATTTCCTCGAGCGGCCATTTCGTCTGTAATGGCGGCTTTATCAGCAACAGACAACAGCCGCTTTGCAAGAGGAAAAACCAAATCGTCCTCGATACTGATGTGTTGCTTGTATATTGAAACAAGATTGACAATAGCTTTTCGGAACGCATCGACGCCCGAGGATTCCAAGCTTCCCACTGCGAGGTACCGCTGTCCCAACTTTTCCATCTCTGCGTGCACAGATCCGGCCAAGAGATGGTCGTGTTCGAGCGTGTGTACATTGTCGCGCCTGCGCACAGCCCGTCCGCAGTGCCCTGGAACTGAGTACTGCCGAAGCCAAAAGGCTCATCGATGAAGTGGCAGCACTGAAAGCGCCGGTCTTCGTCTTGACCGGCCGCGACCCTTTGAAGCGTCCCGATATTTTCGAGTTGGTCGGATACGCATCTTCCCACGGCGTGCGGATCTCCTTGACCCCGAGCGCTACTCCTCTACTAACCAAGGAAGCAATCGCTAGACTCAAAGCTTGCGGGCTAGCGCGTCTCGCTATCAGCTTGGATGGCCCGACAGCTGAAGTTCACGATGCCTTCCGCCGCGTACCGGGGTCCTATGAGTGGACGCTCCAGGCCGTCCGCTGGGCGCGTGAAATCGGCCTTCCCGTTCAGATCAACACCACGATCACACGACGCAACCTGCACTGTCTGGACTCTACGATTGCCTTGATGGAGCAGCTTGACGTCGTGCTGTGGAGCGTCTTTTTTCTAGTACCTACAGGACGAGGGGCCACGACAGATCTGATCTCCGCCGAAGAGTTCGAACAGGTCTTCGAGAAGCTCTACGAGACCTCCCGTCGCGTAGAGTTCGATATCAAAAGCACGGAGGCTCAGCATTACCGTCGCTTTCTGCTGCAGCGCCGGACCGAGGAAAAGAGAAAGGGTAGCGCCTCACCATTGCCACCGATGATTGGCACAACTACGCCAGACGGGATCGGCCGTGCGCCACGAGGGATCAACGATGGTAAAGGGTTCGTGTTCATTTCGCACTTGGGTGAGGTTTTTCCAAGCGGGTTCCTGCCGGTCTCTGCTGGTAACGTGAGAAAACAGTCGCTGACAGAACTCTACCGACATTCACCACTCTTCGTTTCGCTGCGGGACAGTGGGAACCTCAAAGGCAAGTGTGGTGTTTGTGAGTTTCGCGAAGTGTGCGGCGGCTCGCGGGCACGAGCGTACGCACTAACCGGAGACATCTTCGCCGAGGAACCGTGCTGCACTTGGCAGCCGAAGGCATATCAGAGAGAGGAACTTCCGGCGGAGCCGGATTGTGTGCCGGTATAAGACCCGCATCCTGGCAAGACTACGAGCTAAATACGGAATCGAGTACCGAGATAACAAATGCAAAACAAACAATAGTAATAATGAGATTATGCAGGAAGAACAGCGAAGTACCGAGGATGTCCGCGAGAACTCGAAAAAGGGTAAGCTCCCCTGTAGGGCCCGATACTGTCACCGGTGCCACGAAGAATGTGGGGTGATTGTCAACGCCTATATCCTGCGTGATATCGCGAGCGAGTCAAGCGCAGGTGGTTCTTCGCTTGTGGCGCCGCGAGAGCCATAGAGTACCTGAACTCCTTGAGAAGACTTTTAACTGGAGCCGATGATGCCCGTACAAATTGGAGCCCAGGCGCACAACTTTTCCGATCCCACCGGCCTTTTATCGGACTGTCACCGTCGCATTGAAATGTTCCTCAGAACTCTTGAAGGAGTTGCGTCGGTCATCGATCGCCCGTTGACCGAAGAGACTCGCGCTGCACTTGAATCCGCGTTGCGCTACTTTCGAGAAGCTGCGCCCAAGCATACTGCAGATGAGGAAGAGTCTCTGTTTCCGCGAATGCGTCAAAAGCGCGATCCGAACATGGACTTTGGAGCAAGGACTACGGGGTTGAACTCGCGTACGCAGACGAGGAAGTGGACGCGACCGCTGACAACAGCCGAATTGCCGAATTGTTAGGTGTCTTACTCGGTACCGCGTTGTTACGGATACGACAAGTAATTTTCTCGACCAGCAGCAAGCCGGTGATCTACGTTCTTGGCATGTACCGGTCGGAACGGCATTCTCTTTTTATCCGGCGCTTCGTTAGGCTTTCCGGCCAAAGCGTTTGTGGTCCCCTCTACCTAGCCAAATCAACATTGCGACGTTATTCTGGCGTCAGTGCACGGACTGCAATTATCAACCTGCCGCAAATACGTTCTGATGTCTCCTAGATGGGATCGGACTTTGGAACTTGAAATTTTGGCCCCTTCTCTTCTCTCAAAGGCGCGATGGCTTGTTTGTTATCGGAGCGCCTCAGATACGGGATAGAAAAAGCTTCCGTCGTCCCGTGCAGTTGAAGGGATCAAGAATTTACCCTCGCGCACGTCACAGACATCCCGTGGATACTGCTAATCTCGGCCGCATGAAGGCGCGTTTCAAATCTGGGTGCACTAAGGGTGCAATACTACTTACTTTGGGCTCCCACCACTCCGAACAGCACCATCCGTGCCGTTAAGTTGCTACTGCTTACGCGTTTAAGTCACCCTGTCACGGCAGAGGCCAATGACAGAGACCAGCATTTCGCGTTCGCGTTTCGAGTGTAGAAATGTTAAGAAGAGCGAATCGAACGAGACTCAAATCCACTGGCCAATTGCTAGCCAGTGGGATGCAAATGAGAAGATCTGTGCGCAACTCAGAGCGCCTAACTCTAACAAAAAACGTAAACAACTGTGAGCAAGGACAGGGCAGGTAAATTAACAAACCGCCGCCTTCAGCCTCTCGGCCACCTCTCCGGCTTTGGTTTTCAATAGCTTATCATGTCTGTCCTTTCTTTATTGCACACCCCGGGCGAATGCTTTGATGTAAATGATCCTTAAGCCATGTGCGACTGCATTAGGTGGGACGTTGTTGCAGGATTTTTTTCGTTCACACCCAGCTCATCGTTTCGACACGATTCCATGCGATCCGTGACAGCCATACCTCCATCACTGTCCATATCACGCGCCGGGCCTTCCAGGACTATCAGTTCATCCGGTCAGTGTGGAAGATCACGCCAATTGGAAGCATCACGAGCATTTATTTTCGAACTCCCTTTCGGCCAAGCCTCCCATCCTGGGCAGTGTCGCATAGCGCCGTCTGCGGTAAAATGACGGTCACTCGGCAGCCGTGTTGCTCCCCACGATTCGACAGTTCGAGCGAGCCGCCATGTGCTTCTGCGATTTGGCGTGAGAGGACAAGGCCGATGCCGCTGCCTGAGGGTTTTGTAGTGTAGAAAGGGACAAAAACGTTACTGGTATTCATGAGGCCGGGGCCGCTATCCTCGATGTCGAGAATCAGGTCTCGGTCGGTCGTTTTCCAGGTAAGGACTATTTGTGGTTCTTCCGATGAGATCTTCGAGCCATTGGATTGCTTAGCTGCATCCGACAACTCGAGGACAGCTTCTGCGGCATTGCGCAGTAAATTAATCAACATTTGCTCAAGTTGATCGGCGTCGGCCATCAAGACAGCTTCAGGACCCTGAATTACTGTGACGGGAATACGCGTCTCCAGGGCGGCGACGCGCTTGGCCAATCCCACGATAGAGCATTTCTGCAGCACGGGCGGCGGCATTTGCGCCAAGTGACGATAGGCTTGCAGAAAACGATTGAGCGAGGCGGCGCGGCTTTCGATGATGCCGAGGCCACGCTCGAAATCCTGGCGCTGTTCGGGTTCAAGTTCGACGCCTGAGAGCCGTGCATTCAGGCTGCCCGCGATGGATTTGATTGGAGCCAGGGAGTTGTTTAACTCATGCCCCATGACGCGGATGAGGCGCTGCCAGGCTCGGCGCTCTTCTTCGCGCAAAGCGCGGCTGACGTCGGAAAGCACGACCAGTGTATGCGGCACCCCTTGCTGCCGGAACGAACTGCGGCGCACGAACCAGCGCGCGTTGTTGGCAAAACGCAGCTGCAGCAGAGTTTCGTTTTCACAGCTGAGAGAGCTCCCAAGGCCTAATTCAGAAGCCGTCTTGCCCAGGATCTGAGTGGACGATTGACCCAGGAGTTTTTCTGCGGCGGAGTTCACGAGGCGCAGCTTGTCCGCGGGATCGAATGCGAAGATAGGAAGCTCAACTTCTTCTACCACGCGTTGCACCAGAGCCGTCGCTTCGATTGCGCCGGTGCGGTGGTGCGCCAGCAGATCGGCGAGAGCGTTTACTTCGAGCGAGAGTTCGCCTAAAGCATCGTTGGGGATGGCCAGTCGGGCGCGGAACGAATAATCTTCATCACGCAGTGCGCCGACAACATTCGCCAGGGTTTGCAACGGCCGGATTATGTGCTCGTGGAGGGCAACGCCGATGAACAGGCAGGCGAGTGATTCGGCGACTAGGAACGTCAGCCTCGACTGAAGCGACCAGGGTTGCAGCCAGACAAAAACACCATTGACAATCAGACCCGGCGCAACCAGGAGAATTGCGTATCCGGCGACGCGGCGTTCGAAGGGGATTTGGCGTCGTTTTTGGTTGTCGCGTTGGATTGAATAGCTAACGCCTGGGCTAGAGCCCATACTTTTCCATCCGCCGGTACAGAGCGCCGCGGCTCAGGCCGAGTGCTTCGGCCGCCTGGCTTACGTTGCCCTGGAAGCGCTGCAACGCTTTGCGGATCAGGATACTTTCAACCGCCTCGAGACTCAATTCTTCCAGGTTTTGCGCGGCGGGACGCTGCAGGGCCAGGCTGAGGTCGGCGGGTTGAATCTGCTCAGCGCGGGACATCAGGACGGCACGCTCCATGGCGTGTTCCAGTTCGCGGACGTTGCCTGGCCAGGAATATTGAATGAGCGCCTGCATGGCTGCAGGTTCGATGCCGCGCACCTGACGGCGGTAGCGGGACGCATATTGGGCGAGAAAATGCAGGGCCAGCACTGGGATATCTTCGCGGCGCTCGCGCAAGCGAGGAAGGTGAAGCTCGACTGTATTCAGGCGGAACAACAAATCTTCGCGAAAATTTCCACTGCCGCAGGCGGAGGCAAGGTCAGCGTTCGTAGCGGAGATTACGCGAACATTTACATGCTTGCTGCGGGATGAACCTACGCGCTCCATCTCTCCCGACTCGATGACGCGCAGGAGCTTGGCCTGCTGGCGCAGGGGCACGTTGCCGATTTCATCGAGGAAAATGGTGCCACCGTCGGCGAGTTCAAAGCGGCCTATGCGGTCTGTGCGTGCGTCGGTAAACGCGCCTTTCACGTGGCCGAACAGCTCGCTTTCAAAAACTCCCTCCGCCAAGCCGCCGGTGTTTACGGCAACGAATGGACGCGACACGCGCAAGGAGAGTGCGTGAACAGTGCGTGCCACAACTTCTTTCCCTGTACCGTGCTCACCTGTGATCAAGACGTTCGCATCGGAAGGGGCAATGCGAGTGATCATCTCAAGGACCGGAGACATCGCGGGCGCCGTGGCGACGAACTCCGGCCGGCCCTGTACGTTCAGCAATCGATTCTCGGCGGCAAGCCGCTCCGCTTCCTGCAACGCGCGATGCAGCTCGACTTGAGTGCGCAGAATAGACACGAGACGCTCGTTTTCCCACGGCTTCTGGATGAAATCACGACCACCTCGGCGCATAGCTTCGACCGCAAGTCCCACGTTTCCCCATGCGGTCAACACAATCACAGGTAATGTGCTATCGAGCGCAACGATTTCGGAGAGCAGGTCGAGGCCTTCCTGGCCGGAGGTCGTGTCGCGCGTGTAATTAAGATCGATCAAAACGGCATCATACGAGGTGGTCGCCAGGGCCTCTCGCACCAAGGCTGGAGAGCGGACTGTATCTACTGTGTATCCTTGCGGCTTCAGTAGCAGTTGAATGGCGTCGAGGATATGTTCCTGGTCGTCGGCTACCAGGATTCGCGGATTTGTGCCGCCTTTGGTCAGGACAGGGAGAGCGGCGTCTCGCGGCTTGGCCGAGGTCGGCATGATTTATGGCGTAGGGCTGCTGATCGTGCCTCGAATCGCGTCCTGGATTTCGATTCCATTATGTTCCAAAGTGGTGCCGGTCGCACGCTCCAGCTCGACACTGGCCTTCTCGTAGACCGTCATGGCTGTGGCGAGATCAAGTTCCGCCAGCGCCAGATCGCGCTGGGCTGTCATGGTCTGGTAGGTTGAGCCAGCGCCAAGCGTCTGCTCTTTCTGCATGATTTCGAATGTACGCTGCGCCAGATCACGTGCTTTGCGGGCGGCGGCTACGCGAGCGGCACTCTGATCGAGGGCGTATTGCGCATTTCGCACTTCAATTCGAATCTGCTTCCGCAACTGCTCACGCCGCAGTTCCGCCTGGCGGTATTCAAGCTCGGAACGATACTGGTCGGCCTTTGCAACCCGATTTCGGATGGGAATGTTCAGGTTCAATCCTATGTAGTAGTCCGGAGCGGTATTGTTGAATGCATTTGTCAATGCTCCGGAAAAATCAGTGGGGACGTTTGAGCTATTTGGAATTCCAGGAACGTTGTAAACCGGGTTGAGCGGGCCGGCCAAGCCCGATCCGCCATAGAAGCCGACCAACGCTAACGAGGGTAACAACGCGTTCCTCGCAGCCTTGCGGCTGATCTGGCGGTTCGCCAAATCGATATCCGACTCCGAAAGTTCAGCACGATCGTGCATGGCCTGAGCAATCAGATCCTGGATAGGCTGAGTCTTGGCAGAGGTTTGAACCGACTGCAGGCGATCCGTGGGAACCACTTGCACAGAATCAAGCAGCGGATCGTCGAGACTCTTGGTTAACGCATTCTTGATGAGCAGTTCCTGCAACTGCAGGCTGGTTCGCGCCACCGTGAGGTCCTGATCGCGTCTGGAAACTTCGGCCTCTGCGCGCATCACATCCATGGCAGGAACGCTCTGTAACTGAAGCTGCTTTCGCGCGTTGTCAAGTGACTGCTGCGAAAACGCCAACGATTGCTCGTTGACTCGCGACTGTTCATAGGCATTCACCAGGTCCCAATAAATGTTCTCGATCTGCGTGACCGTGGCGATTACCTGGTCCTTGAATGCGATGTCGGAAATCTTTTTATTGTTTTTTGCGATTCGCAGATAGCGGAGATTTGGGGCAAAGCCGAAACCGGCGAGCAGTTGCTGCTGAAACGAAAAGCGGTACATCGAACCCAGCGCCGGAGAAAGATTGAAAAAAGGGCTGTTTGTAGTCTGGCGGTTGTTATTAAACTCAAAGGAAACACTCGCGCCAGTTGGAAAGGCTTGGGCCACGCCAAAGTTCGCCTGACCGGTGTTGAGCTGTAGCAAGGGCACTCCATAAATTCGCTGATTGGCCAGCGGAGTAGTTTGATGCTCTGCTCCCACAGAGCCAATGATCGCGGGATCGTACGATGGGACCGCAGTTCCCACGCCCAGAGTAGATTGCACCAGCCCGGATGCGCCAGCCCCTGCACCTCCCGCGCCCGCCGTCGTGCCGCCGGCACCAGCGCCCGGAGCCCCTGTGCCAAATCCCCCGACTCCGCCGCCCGGCGTGCCTTGCACTACGCCGGCATTCACGCCGCGGAAAGTTCCGCCAGCTTTTGTGCGCAGAATGTCCGTATCCGCGATCGGCAGATTGTAACGGGCGATCGCGAGGTCGAGATTGTTCTCCAGAGCCAGTTGGATTGCATCTTTGAGTGACAAATACAGTTTGCCATCACGGATGAGCTGGGTCAGTCGTGCTGAGTTTGTGAGCTGAGGCTCGGGCACTTCGCTCGCGGAATACGCGCTGAAAGGATTGTGCGAGCTCGGCATATTAAAGGATATCGCCGCGTTCGTCTGGGCCGAAGCTGTCGCAGCGAGAGCCACAAGGAGCCAGGCGAGGAGCGTTTTTGATCTCTCTCTCATTGCTTTATCGCCTCATACGGCTGAAGCTCCGGATTGGCTGTATCGGAAACCATCCAGCCGTCTCGCAACTGAATCGTGCGCGAGCCATAGGCAGCATTCGAATCCGAGTGCGTGACTTGAACGATGGTCGTTCCTTGCTGATTCAAATCGCGAAAGAGTTCCATGATTTCCTTTGCCTGCGAAGAGTGCAGATTTCCCGTAGGTTCGTCGGCCAGCAACAGAGCAGGCTTGTGGATCACTGCACGAGCAACTCCGACCAACTGCTGTTGTCCGCCGGAAAGCTGGCTGGGAAAGAGATCCTTTTTGGCGACTATCTGAAAACGGTCAAGCGTGTCGGCCACCATGCCCTGGCGCTGTTTGTGAGGAATATCTTTATAAGAGAGCGGAAGGTCGATGTTTTCCCGTACCGTGAGGTCAT
Organism: Acidobacteriota bacterium; assembly: GCA_003224905.1. Taxonomy (GTDB): domain Bacteria; phylum Acidobacteriota; class Terriglobia; order Terriglobales; family Acidobacteriaceae; genus QIAA01. Next base: position 6,864 of record QIAA01000055.1, on the reverse strand, counting down.
CCAGAAGGTGATAACTCTGGAACACCATTCCGACATTACGCTTGGCCAGTTCGCCGCGTTGCTTGCGCCTCATGTCATGGACGGCCTGGTCGCGAAACCAGTATTCGCCCTGCCACCCGTCATCGAGCAGAGCAAGCACATTTAATAAAGACGACTTGCCTGCGCCCGACGGGCCCATCACTGTGATGAACTCGCCTTGGCGAATGTCCAGGTTGATACGGCGCAGAACGAAAAATTGGCCAGCCGCGGTTTTGTAACTTCGTTCCAGATTCTTAAGTTGAATCATGTTCTCCCCTGAAGAGCCCTTCCTCGGAAGGGCTGTCTTACTCGCATCGCAAGGCCACCATGGGATCGACCTGAGTCGCCCTTCGCGCAGGAATGTAGTTCGCAAAGAGGGCAACACTCATCAGCAGCACTGCTACGGCAAGAAATGTAACCGGATCACTGGGGCTCACGCCAAACAGCAGGTGGGAGATGAGCCGTGTCAACCCAAACGAAGCTGCGACCCCCAAGATCACTCCTACGCCGGCTAATGACATCCCGCGCTGCACCACCATCTTGAGCACATCATGCTGTTGGGCGCCCAAAGCCATGCGGATGCCGATTTCATGAGTGCGCTGGACCACGGAATAGGACATCACGCCGTATAGACCAACGGCGGCGAGGGCCACAGCCAGCCCGGCAAATATCCCGAGAAGCGTCATGGTGAATTTGCGCTGCCGTAGGGAACGCGCCACGACGTCGTGCATGGTGCGCACGTCGGACAAAGGAACACTCTTGTCAACGCTCCACACGGCGTTCTGAACCGCCGGAACTAAGGCGAGAGGGTCGGTTGTCCTGGTCCGAACTGCCATGAATACTGAGGGCCAGTGAGCTTGTCCAAAGGGAAGGTAGGCTTCGTAGTGCGGGGCAATTTCCAGCCCCACGTGCCTGACATTGCCGATAACGCCGACGATCTGTAGTTTCTCGCTTCCCGGTCCAAAATCGAGGAGGAATTTTCCAATGGGATCCTGCCCGGGAAACGCGCCTTCAGCTAGAGCTTCATTGACGACGACCACCGGCGTGGAGCCTTCGATGTCATGTGCGGTCAGGAATCGCCCGCGGATGATGGGAATGCCCATCGTGCGGAAGTATTCTGGAGTGCTGACGCGAATGTCGGCGCTGTAACCCCGGTCATTTCCCGGAACTTTGAAACTGCGCGAACTGTTTCCGCCGGAGAGTGGCAAGCGGCTCACGGCCCCGGCCAATTGCACACCAGGCAACTCCTGGAAACTCTCCGTGACCTGGCGATAGAAGTTATCCTGCTGCGCAGGAGTGGCGGAGGACGGCAGGCCGACGCTGAATACCAGCAGGTGAGTGGGATCAAATCCGGGATCGACGCGCAGCACGCGCACGAAGCTCTTTATCGTCAGCCCGGCGCCGATGAGCAGAATCAGAGAGAGACCAACCTCGGCAACCACCAAAATGGAGCGTGTGCGCCCGCCGTGCCCTGTGCTGCCTCGTTCCCCCTCCTTCAGCGATTCCTGCAGATTCTCGTTCGCGAGATGAAAAGCCGGCGCGAGGCCGAATAGAATCCCGGTGGCAAGCGAGAGCAGAAGTCCAAGGACCAATATTTCCGTGTTCACCCCGACCGCTCCAAGCTCCCGGATTTCCGCGGGAGCCAGAGTCAGCAGGACAGGGACGCCCCACGCGGCGAGCAGGATTCCGAGCAATCCCCCAAGCAGCGCCAGCAGTACGCTCTCGGTGAGGAGTTGCCAGATCAAGCCGGCGCGGCTGGCGCCCAGCGCGGCGCGAATAGAAACTTCCCGTGAACGGCCTTTTCCACGCGCCAGAAGCAAGTTGGCCACATTGGCGCACCCGATCAGAAGCACGAACACCACAGCCCCCAGCAGAACGTACAACACGGGACGAACGTCGCTAACCAGACTGTCCTGCATGCCGGTAACGCCGATCGCTACGTCACGATTGTCGTCGGGATATTGCTTCTCCAGGCGGCGGGCGATGGCGTCCATTTCCGATCTTGCCTGCTGAAGAGTGACGCCTGGCTTAAGGCGCGCCCACACGTCGAGGTAATTGCGGCTTCTGAATTGGCGTGGATCCTGGCTGGGGACCAGCGGGTGTGCAGGAACGCTCCAGGGAGATGGCACCCAGAGTTCACCGTGGTTGTCCGGCGCGAAGTTCGGCGGCATCACGCCAATAATCGTGTACTTCTCATTGTTGAGCGTGATGTCCTGGTTCAGCAAAGCACGGTCCGCGTTAAAGCGTCGCTTCCACAAGGCGTAGCTGATCACCGCCACATGGTCGTGCCCGGGTGATTCGTCTTCAGGCAGCAGGCTCCGCCCCAGGAGCGTACGAACTCCAAACAAAGGGAAGAAGCTGGCGCTGGCCATGGTGATGCGGATGCGTTCGGGACGTTCTCCACCCAGATTGCCCTGCCATCCCCGGGAAGCGGCCATCTGGGAGAACACCCGGTTTTGCGCGAGCCAGTCCAGGTAGTTGGCTGGAGACGTGGCGTCCCCTTCGCCGGTCGGGCGATCGGTTTGCGACACATACACGATGCGGTCGGAATGGGGATAAGGCAGGGAGTGTAGGAGGACCTGGTCCACCATGCTGAAGATCGCAGTCGTACTGGCGATTCCAAGAGCCAGCGTGACCGCAGCGACTAGAGTGAAGCCGGGACTTTTTCGCAACACGCGGAACGCGTACCGAAGGTTTGTGAGTATAGTGTTCATTGTTCACTCATAGCGAAGCGCGACCATGGGATCCACTTTGGCGGCACGCCAGGCCGGCAGCATGGCAGCAATGCCTCCGACAACGGCAAGGCAGCACACGGCCAGAGCAAAGCTGAGCGGATCAAATGGGGACAACTCATACAGCATGGAACTGAGAAGGCGCGTGCTCAGCAAGGCAGCGGGAAGGCCAACTGCCAGCCCGATTGTGCAGATGAGCAGGCTCTCGCGAAGCACCATCCATAAGACTTGGCGACGCTGCGCGCCGAGCGCCATGCGGACGCCGATCTCGCTGGTGCGGCGATTCGTGCGATACGAAGCTGTACCGTAGAGACCTGTGGCAACCAGCAGAGCCGCGAGACCACCAAAAAATCCCCCAAGCCGAGCGAACATTTTCGGCTGGGAGTAGGAGACTTCAAACTGTGCTCGCTGGGTCATTGGCGCCTCGAGTGGAACACCGGGATCGATGTTGTGAACTACGCGGCGAATGGCCGGGAGCAGGTCCAGTGGTTCGCCGCGGGTCTTCAGCTCGACATGCATGGTTTGTCCGGCGTGAAGACTTTGAAAGCTCGCGTAATAGGCCATTGGCGTCGCCGGCTCATCGACACGCGTGTACTTGCTGTTCTTGACCACGCCCACGATCATCCGGTTATCGCGGACTCTGTGACCGAGCGGGTTTGTGTTCGGCAAAAACCGTTTGACAAAGGTTTCATTCACAACGACCACTAGTTGTGAAGCCAGGGTGTCGGAATCGGAAATGTCGCGGCCTGCTAGGATCGGGACTCCCAGGACGTGGAAATAGTCAGGACCGACATGGTTGCTGCGTATAATGGCCTCCGCACCGAACTTGCTGCTTAGATCGACACCGTCTATCTCATCAGAATTGTTATCGCTCCAACCCGAACCGATCCGGGTCTCCATGATGGTGACGCCTTCTGTACCGGGCAGTGCGCGTAATCGATCAATAAGCGTGCGGTAGAAGGCGGAAGTTTCCTCCGTGGTTCGCGCTGTTTGAGGAGTCACTCCGAAGACCAGGAGTCCATCGGTGTGTAAACCGAGATCCTGAGTCTCATACTTTCGAAGCGTGCGGAGTAATAGGCTGGCAGCCACCAGCAACAGCAGACAGATTGTCACCTGCGATGACATCAATATTCTGCCGCTCAAAGTACGAGAGCGGTAGTGGCTGAAGCTGGATGCTGTCGCACGCAGTACTCCGGAAACCGGGGCACGCAGCGCAATCCACAGAGGCGCGAATCCAAAGGCGGTCGCGGTGATGACAGAAATTCCGAAGGTAAACACAAGCACGTTGCGGTCAGGATCGAGCCCGCTCTCGATTCCGGACCAGGCGGCCAAAGCCCGCGTCGCAACACTCGCAAACGCCCAGCCCAAGGCCGCTCCCGCCATCACCAACAACGCGCTTTCGCTTAACAACTGCCGAAACAGGTGCACTTTTTCAGCGCCGATGGCGACCTTCAGGCTGAACTCACGCTGCCTCGTCTCGTTGCGGGCCATGAGCAGCAATGCCACATTGACGCAGGCTATAAGCAAGACCAACAACACCAAACCCATGAGAATTCGCACCGGCTCGCGATATTGCTGGTTGTAGCCCTCAATGCCTTTGGCAGGGATGAAGTCCAGCACAGGCTTCCACACTTTCGGGTCGATGCTGCCGATGCCAATTTTTGCCGCTTCCCCGAACGTGGATTGCAACGCATTTTGTGCTTGTTGGGGCGTAACGCCTGGACGCAATCGCGCCATCAGGAGCAGGCACCACCATCTTGGCCTGCCGTACAGGCTATTAATTCCCGCCGGGATGCCCCACGCATTGAGCTCCGGGCGATTCTGCAGGGGGATCCAGAAATCAGTGGAACTTGCGGGCTCAACTCCGTGGAAGCCTGGCGCGGAGACGCCAATGGTCGTGAAAGGCAGGTTCTTGACGTAGATCGTTCCGCCCAACACCGAGAGATCGCGCGCAAAGCGGCGGGTCCAATACTCGTAGCTGATAACCATGACGGGAGAGTGGCTCTTCTCGTCGTCAAGGCTGAATCCACGTCCAAAAATGATTTCGGCGCTCAGGCCGGAGAAGAAATTGCCGGTGACCTCATCGCCTTCGGCCTCCTCCGGCAGCTCTTTGTATCGAATGGCTGTCTTGCCGACGCCAAGCGGCACGTATGCGATGAGATCATCAAAGACGTCGTGGCGCTGGCGAAGAGCTTCGAATACAGGCTCGGAAAATGAGGTATTTGAATTGCCGGTATTCCAGGCGGAAGGGGGCTGACCTTGCCCGTTGCCGATGTGCACGTAGTAGAGCCGATGCGGGTCGCGCACCGGGAGCATGCGCAGTAAAACGGCATTCATCACGCTGAACACGGCTGTGTTCGCACCCATTCCCAGCGCCAGGGTGAGAACCGCAACCACGGTGAAGCCCGGGCTCTTGCGCAGCTGCCGCAACCCGTAGCGAAGGTCTTGAATCAGTCCGATCATTTTCTTCACTCGTACCGCAACGCGACCATCGGATCGACCTTGGCTGCGCGTCGCGCGGGAAACCAACATGCCAGCAAAGCTACTGCGACAAGCAGCAACGCGACTGTTATAAACGTGAGCGGATCGGTCGGGCTCACACCAAAGAGCAACGATCGAATGGCGCGTGTAATCGCAAAAGAACCGATGACGCCGATCACGATACCAGCCACGACGACACGAGTACCTTGCGCAAGAACAAGGCTCAGAATTTTTGCCTGAGTCGCGCCCAGGGCGATGCGAACGCCAATCTCGACTGTGCGCCGCGTCACTGAGTACGCCATCACGCCGTAGAGACCGACCACTGCCAGCAGCAGCGCTGCAGTAGCGAAGAACCCCACCAGAATCAGATTGAAACGGCGTGCCTGGAGAGACGCAGAGACCACACCAACAAAGGTTCCGAATTCCGGCGGCACTGTGGGATCCAGCTTGCGAACGATTTCTCGCGCCGATGAGATGATCATGGCGGGATCTCCCGCACTATGTATTACAGTGGTGAAATCGTGTGCCCCCTGAGGGCGCTGCCGATACGAAACATAGATCGTGGGTTGAGGCGCAGCTTCGAGGCTTGCCGCCCGAATGTCTCCAACAACGCCGACCACCGTTAATGGCCGGAGGTCGCCATCCATGTTGCCGAATTCGATCGCATGCCCCAGCGGATTCTGATTCGGCCATTTCTCTCTCGCAAGCGATTCGCTGATCAACGCGACATGTGGCGCTTCCATTGTGTCGCGTTCTTCAAAGAGACGTCCCTGCAATAACGGAATGCCAAGCGTGCGGAAGTAGCCGTCGCTCGCTGGGCAATAGGCGGCGTATCCAGTGTTAAGCGACGCGTGGAAGAAGCGTTCCCAATCATCCAGTGTCGGCGGCGGCTGCTGGCTAGGATTGAGAACAACGTACCAGCCGTCTGGGGAAAAACGTGAAGCCAGCGGGAGTCTTCCGGTCCCGCCGACATCGGCGACCCCTGGAATTGCACGGATCTGGCTGAGCAATTCAGTCAGAAATCGTGCACGATGGAGCTTGTCTTTATCGTCCGGGTCGTACGGAATCGACAAGTGCATGGTCAACACGTGCTCGGTGCGAAATCCCGGATCCACGGAGAGTACGCGCAGCAGGCTTCGTCCAAGGAGGCCGGCACCGCTTAGCAGGGTAAGTGTGATCGCTAGTTGGGCCACGACAATGGCTCGGCCCAGTCGCTGATTGCGTACGCTGCCGAACTGCGAGCGGCCCGCATCCGTCAGTCCTGATTTAGCCTCCACCGAAACAGCGCGCAGAGCGCTGAATAAGCCGAGTCCAACCGCCGTAATCAGCGAAATTCCTAAGGCAAACGACAGCACCGGAAGGTTGAGCGAGATCTCGCCAATGTTCCTGAGATCGATAGGGGCGAGCTTGAGCAGCGCAACAAGTGTCCACTGCGCCAGCAATATTCCGAGGACGCCACCGACAACGGAAAGTAGAAGTGTTTCGAACAAAAATTGTGTGATGAGCTGGGTACGGGTTGCGCCCAGTGCAACTCGGATTGCCAATTCCCGCTGCCGTGCCGCCCCTTGCGCGAGCAGCAAGTTTGCGACGTTCAGACACCCGACCAGAAGGAGAAAACCGACCGCGCCAAAGA
>QIAA01000054.1 GCA_003224905.1 Acidobacteriota bacterium | reverse complement strand
CCTAACACCGTTTCAATAAAGCCACGGAGGTTCGGCATGTCAGAAACGATGCTGGCTCCATGCTGCATCTGCTTCTCCGCCAACCACAGGTAGGAAGGATAATTTGCCGCGCCTTTGGCGCCGATCAGCACAATCGAAATCACGGCTAAAACGAAACCTGCCGACAGAAATCCCGCAATCGCTTTCCATTTCCGATTCAGCAGTAGAAGGAGCACTAGAGCCATGATCACCTGAAAGCGGAAGAGCCCGAGCCCGAGCCAGACCCCGGCACTGAAGTCGGCCTTCTTTTTCAACGAGATGAACGTCAACGCAAGTAGCAGAAGGAGAATAATTGTGTCCTGGCCTTGTAACAGCGTGACAAAAACGGGGAAGAACGCCAGGGCGGCCAGAAGCCAGAAAGCCCGCGAGGCCCACGGTATCAGAGGAATATGCTGTCGCAACAGAAGCGGCAGCGAACAGAGAATCAGAAGATTGATTACATTCCATAGCAAGTAAGCGCTGAAATAGGGAAGATACGTAAAAGGGACGAACAGAAGCGCTTCGAAGGGCGGGTGGTTGTATGGCAAAGGCCCCTGGCGAATACTGACGCCGGCGGCGAATTCCTGCTGAACGCGGTATTGCGTGGTTTCGTCGTAGAGTTCGGTGCCAAGTCCTTCGCGCAGGATTTTTCCTGCCGAGTAGAAGATGGTGAAGTCGGGGTAGCCCTTGCGAATGAGATCTCGGGAGTTCCACGCCATAGAGACGTGGATTGCGAACATCGCGGCCAGCAGGAGGAGCACCCACGTTTTCAGGGTTTTTGCTCTCATTGGCTGTAGTGCCCTCTGGAGACCTCGAAATCGAGATACCCCTTGAGCGAGACCAGATTCTATACTGATGCTACTCCGACATGAGCAACCTCAGTTTGGCCTCACTGCTTAAGACTCGGCAGACTCTTGTAGTAGTGCTGGCGTTCGGTCTGTTCGCGATGGCAGCGCGAGGGATGCTCGATCCTGACATCTGGTGGCATCTACGCACAGGACAACTGATTGTTCACAGCCATCACTTGTTCCATGCCGACCCTTACTCGTTCACCCGGTCTGGGCAGCCCTGGGTAAATCATGAATGGCTGTTTGAGGTGCTGGCCTTCGCCCTCTATCGCGTTGCAGGCGCCGGTGCATTGATTTTTGCGTTTGCCTTAATTACTTCAAGCACTTTTCTTCTGGTCTTTTCCCGTTGCCCCGGCGAGCCCTATGTGGCAGGCGTGGCAACAGTTTTGGGAGCTATCGCTTCGGTTTCGAGCTGGGGAGTGCGTCCACAGATGGTCTCTTTGCTGCTGGCCACGGTGTTCTTGTTTCTTCTGGAGCACTCCGATCAGCGGCCTGGCGTTCTCTGGTGGATGGTTCCCCTCACCGTCCTATGGGTGAATCTTCACGCCGGCTATGCCCTGGGGATTTCTCTGATCGCTCTGTCTCTGCTGGGGAGCGGGCTAGATTTCGTGTTTCAGGCAGAACGATCGGCCCAGTCGGCAGTGCATCTGCGTAGGCTATTTGTCGTCCTGGTTGCGTGTTGTTCTGTGGTTCTGATCAATCCTTATGGTGTGCAGATGTATGTGTACCCGTTCCAGACTTTGCGATCACCCGGAATGCAACGGTTTATTCAGGAGTGGTTTTCACCGGATTTCCATGACCCGAAATATCTGCCTCTAGTGCTCATGATCCTGGGAATTCTCCTTGGGATAGCGAACTCTCCCAAACGGCTTACAGCACGAGAGCTGCTTTTACTCCTGCCCACCATGGCCTCTGCCCTGTGGTCCGTCCGCCACATTCCAGTTTTTATGGTGGTCGCGGCACCAATGCTCGCGGGGTTCTTAGAAGGCTGGCTGCGGCAGGCCCCAGCACGCCTCCTCAACGGCGAGAGTGGGAATTTCCGCCGTTCGGCAGCGCCGATAAACCTACTCGTTATTGTGGCAATTGCGGGCTTTGCTGCGGCCCGCGCTTGGTGGGTCGTCCAGCAACAGCCCGCCGCGGAGGCGCGGCAGTTCCCCGCCGCGGCCGTCTCTTTCCTTGTCAAAGAACAGCCGCCGCAACCGCTCATGAATCATTACAACTGGGGAGGTTATCTGGTTTGGAAGCTCTATCCCGACTACCGAGTGTACATCGATGGGAGAGCGGATGTTTACGGGGACGATTTCATGTCACAGTTTGCGTCGGCCTACTATGTAACCAATGACTGGAAGAAGCCGCTGCGGCAGTGGTCTATCTGGACGGTCGTCCTGCCTCCCGATTCACCCTTGGTGACCGCTCTCCGTTCCAGCCCAGAGTGGAAACAGATCTATACGGATGCTCAGGCTGCGGTCTTGAGAAGAGTACCGACGGAGAGTAATTCGCTCAAAAAATGATTGCAAGAGCAGCCGTTGGCCCCCCAACCGTTAGCCGTTCGCGTTTGTTCTTCTACGTTTTGAAAAGTACGGAATCGGGGCACACCTCCCCTCGATCACGCGGATGCGCGGATTTTTCTCGCTCCTTGTCTACTTGTCGTCTGGGTAGTAGTGCCTGGATTGAAAGGCTCGGGGTCCTTCGACTGCGCGAGACGGCGCTGAGCGCCGTCTCGCTTCGCTCAGGATGACAATTCTGTCTTGCGGCACTCTTCCACTTTCCCTTCGCTTGCTCAGGGCTTCGGCAAAACAGGGCAGGCTAACAACCTGAAGTCGTGCCCTTCCCGATCGCTGCCGAGCTTCGCTCGGCTGGACAGCCGAGGGCGGCTGTCCCCACACGAACCTTCACACCTCAAACACGCGGTACAGGGGTTGCTGCGATTCGAGGAGGGTGATGGCTACGTTGTGTACAGGGATGCGGCGGTGGTGCGGCCGTCGAGTTTGCCGTGGGTGTTGCTGTGAATGATCAGGTCGGCGCCGTGGCGGTCGATTACTTCCGCCAAGATTTGTGGTTTCGAAACTTGGGTTCCGCTGGATTGGCGTTCGCTCGGAGAGAGCGCCGGCAGTTGCGGCGCCCATGCGGGGCGGGGTCGTGGTTTTGCTTTCATCGGCACGACTGGAAGTCATGCCCTGATACGAACCTGGGCCGAGTTTCTAATTGAGTCTGAGGATTGGAAATCCTCATCCTTTCGCAAAATACGCGAAAGTATCGGGCACCTGCACGGCTGAAGTCGTGCCCTGATACGAGCCGGAGCCGGGTTTCGCGCTGCGGGGTAGCCACAGTAAATGCAGAGATCCTTCGTTGGGAGTCCTGCGCGAGCGCAGGACTGCGCTGCCTCCAGGATGACAAAGGGTATAGATGAGAAGCCTCAGGGGAAACAGGCCCCTTCGAAAGCCAGGGGCAGGCGAAGGTCTGCAAGGAAAAGCAAGTCCCTCGACTGCGCGAAATGATCCGCGTGGACCATTCCGCTTCGCTCGGGATGACAATTGTTGGGTGCCACGGGGGGACGCACGCGCGTACATATCGGGAATGAATCTTCGCGGGCGAGGGCGCCCGCGCCACACAGGTAGCTGCCGAGCTTCGCTCGGCTGGACAGCCGTGGGCGGCTGTCCCCACACAAGCCGAACCTTCAAATCTCGAAGACTCTGTAGACCGCCGGGGGTTGCTGGGATTCGAGGAGAGTGATCGCCACATTGGCCACGGGAATCCCCGCCGTCGTTCGGCCGTCGAGCTTGCCGTGGTGGGCATGGCCGTGGATGATCAGGTCGGCACCGTGGCGGTCTACTACTTCGGCGAGGCGCGAGGTGCCGAGGAAAGGAAAAATTTCGGGAGCTTCGCCATCGACAGTGCCAGCGATGGGAGAGTAATGCAGCACAACTACGCGCTTCTGCGTCCGCAGTTGGGACATGGCACGCTCAAGCTTTAGTGCTTCGTCGATGGAGGCGCGAACGAAAGTTTTGATCTCCGGCTCGCCGAAGGCGGTCAGGACGCCGCGGCCGAAGCCGCCTACGAAGCCTTTGGTTCCGGCGAAGCCGACGCCGTCGCGCTCGTAGGCGCTTCCGTCGAGGACTTTGATGCCCTCGTCGGTCATCATCTTTATTAGTTCAGCCTGACGGTCGCTTTCGTAATCGTGATTGCCGAGCACGGCGATGGTGGGCACACGCAGGCGGACCAGGGCGTTCAGTAGGGTCTCCATTTCCGCAGGCTGGCCATAGTTGGTGAGATCGCCGGCGAGGACGAGGACGTCGGCGTCGTCGCGGACGCGGTTGAGCTGCTCGCGCAAGTTAGCCTGGCGCTGCGGCGTGAAATGCAGGTCGGCGGTGGCGGCGATCCTCATTTTGTTGGTGAAAACGCGGGGATTTTTTTAACCCCAGTTCTCAGTTCCCAGTTACTGGTTCTCAGTTGTTGATTGTGATGTTGATTGTGAGGCAAACGACGGCTTGAGGCTACTGGTGACATGGTTTTTATGGCACGGTCGTAATCTTTGGCTCACGGCGCGCGCGGTATTGCTCAAGGATATTTTCCAGACCCCATTCTTTTAGATCGATGGCGAACATATTTTCGTCGATCAGGCTGCCGCGAAAAGGGGCGCGCGAATCAGGGTTTTGCACCTCGTTCAAAAAACGGCCGGTGAGTTCCAGCCAAAGCCAGCGAGGCACGTAATCGCTGTGCGCAGGATAAACGTAATGAAACAGCATTAAGGCCCACAGCAGGATCTCCCAGTGCTCGCCAATGCGGCGCAGGAGGCGATGCCAGTCCAGGTTTCCTTTTGTGCCATAAACAATGTGAGCGATGTCGGCGCCATCGAAGCGCTCCCGGCGGGTGACAAATAATTTGGAGGCGAGCAGTTCCTCGGGAGCCAGGACGCGCGTGGGGACATCGACGATGATTGCGGGGTGCGCCAGCTGGATCCAGGAGATGTCCACCACCAGCGCGGCGTTGCTCATTCCTGTGATCAGATCGACATAGAACTCCCCGCGCTGCGCCTTCGCCAGCCACACGGGATCGCAGATCTCGCACTCGAAGCCGTGCTCATGCAGTTTGGCGAGGGTGGTCGGAACCTCCTCCGCGCGCAGAAATACGTCAAGATCTTTGGTGTAGCGGCAAATTCCGGTATGCATCTGCAAAGCGAAGGCGCCGGCGACGGCGTAGGGAATCTGCTGGTCTTCCAGAACCGTTAAGACCTCGCGATAGAGCGCCTCCTGCTCGGTCGGAATTCGCAAGGGGATTGACGAAGTCGTCATTGCGGCTGCGGTGTTGGCCGTCTGCTCCGGCATGGCGCGCTTGGATGTGCTTTTCTGTCTTGCGGTTGCGTGGAGTAGCTGATGCGAGTCAGAGGCCTGGCGGCGATCGCGGTAAGAGTTACTCGCATGGCGCGCGTGGAACATGCAGTCGGCGGCGCAACGGGTTCTAACGTGGGCGCATCTTTTGTGAGAACGTTTATGTCCTCTCTGTCAGACCTCCTCGTCCAGAAGCAAGCGTCAAGTCCCCTCGATTCGCAAGACCTCGAACGCCGCATAGCTGAGCTTGGGGAGTGGTTTCATAACGTGAATCTGCGTGGCGTGCCAACGGCGCCGCATCATTTTCTCGGCGATTTTCCGAATATTAAGTGGGAGCACATCGGGAAAGCTCTGCCGCAGGATCTTAGCGGAGCTACTGTTCTGGATATTGGGTGCAATGGCGGGTTCTATTCGATTCAGATGAAGCAGCGCGGGGCGGAGCGGGTGCTGGGGATTGATGTGGACGATCGCTATCTCAGTCAGGCGCGCTTTGCGGCGGAGACTCTGGAGCTCGAAATCGAATTTGAAAAGCGCTCGGTGTACGACGTGGAGGAAATTCCGGGACAGTTTGATTATGTCTTGTTCATGGGCGTGTTTTACCACCTGCGATATCCGCTGTTCGCATTAGATAAGATCATCAAGAAAGTGGCAGGGAAGCTGGTGTTTCAAACCATGGTGCGCGGGTCAGGGCGGATTCGCCGTTGGGACGCCGATTATCCTTTCTGGAATGAGGGGATATTCCGGGACCCGGACTTCCCCGCCATGTATTTCATCGAGCAGAGCTACTCGAATGATCCGACGAACTGGTGGATTCCCAACGCGGGTGCTGTTGAGGCCATGCTTCGGAGCTCAGGCCTAAAAATCCTGGATCGGCCGGAAGTGGAGACATGGATCTGCTCGCCTGCATCGGTGACCAGAAATGGCAGTTACATTGTGGATTTGGAGTTGCAGGGAACGCTTTGAAGTGCGAGCTTTTAGCCATTAGCTAAGAGCTAGAAGCCAAGAGCTGAGAGTTAAACCATGGTCGAAGCGGTGATGTTGTGGAACGAACCGAATAACCTCTCCCACTGGGATTTTCACGAAGATCCTGAGTGGAAGCAGTTCGCCGAGATGGTCATCGGGGCAGCACGAGCGATCAGGGAGGTGAACCCGCGATTGAAGATCGTGCTTGGCGGTATGTCGCCGGTTGACCCGAATTTCGTCTGCCTGCTCAAGAGCCAGGGGGTGCTGGAGCACGTGGATGTCGTGGCTATTCACGGCTTTCCTTTGGACTGGAATCATTGGAGCATCCACGACTGGCCCAGAAAGATCGAGGAGATTCGCAGCGTCACCGACAAGCCGGTGTGGGTCTCCGAAGCGGGTGCTTCCTCTTTTGGCGCAGAAGAGGTGCAGGCCTTCGGCCTGCAACGCACGGCAGAGTTGCTGCTGCCGATCACCGAGCGCGTGCATTGGTATAGCCTTTTCGATCTGCCAGCGACGTGGGTTGCCACGACGCGCCACAAGGAAGCCGAGGGCAGTGCCTATTACCGGCACTACTACATGGGGCTGCTCCGGGAAGATGGCACGCCCAAGCAGGCGGCATCTTGTTTTCCGAAGGGGATGGGGATCTGCCAGTGGTTTCACTTTGAAGATCATCGACTGGATTCGGCAGTCGAGTGGCTGCGCAAGCTGGGAGTGCGGCACCTGCGTACCGGGCTGAGCTGGGCGGATTGGTTTCGCCCGAACGCGGAGAGCTGGTTCGACCGGCAGATGAACGCTCTGGAGGAGTTCGAGACTTCTCTAACCTTATGTTTCACGCCCGAGCATCTGGGGCGGCGTCCGCATTACACCAGCCCGCCAAAGGACCTCGAACGTTTCAAAGATTTTGCCGTATGGGCGGTACAGCGCTACGCAGGCTCAGAGCCCGCGAGTTCACGTTCTCAAACGCCGATTACTGAGGTACTCGAGACTGTGGACCGCAACTGAAACGAAGAAAGGGCTGGTTTTCAAAAATGCTGTTAGTGTGTGGTTACGTGAGCCTCAGGGGCTGAAGCCCAAATTTTTCAGGGCCAGAGCGGCACGGCTAGAAGAGCTTGCGGAAAAATTCGAATGGGTCACCTCAGCGGCTGAAGCCGCGACTGAAAGGAAAGCCTTTATCGCAGCGCTAAAAGCGTGTGCGTGAGAACCTCTGTGTCGTCCCTGCGGGACTCGATCGTTTCCCACTTTCCACCCGCCGCCCTGGGCTGTCACATTCCGCTCGCGGGGCTGATTTCGTAGAGCAGCATTCCACTTGCTCGCTCGAAACTGAGTTCTCACGCACACACTAAAAGCGCTGCGCCACCCCAAATCAGAGCTTTTCCGCAAGCTGTAGAAGCCGTGCCTTTCAAAAACCACTTCAACTTTGAAAACCAGTTCGAGAAATTGATCCGGAGCGCTCTGGCGTGCTCGGCCAACTTGCTGGATTCGGGCTTTTTGGGATCATTTTTGCTCGCGAGGTAAGTGCCCAGAGAACTTCCTTGCAGGCATCGCGGTCAGGGGTACTCTCATCCAAACCATGCCCTTTCATACCATTGCTGGGCATGGGCTTGCCAGGGAGTTTGCGCAGTACCGGTAGAAACGTTCTGTGAGCAACACTCCTACGGCTGAAACCAGATCAAAGGGAGCCATGATTAGTGACCAGGAAGAAAGTCCTCGTAACCGGCGGGGCCGGATTTGTAGGGTCCCATACAGCGGACGCTCTGTTGCAGGAAGGCCATTGTGTCCGAATCTTAGATAATCTGAGCGAGCAAGTTCACTCTGCCGGAATTCCAACCTATTTGGCACGTGACGCGGAGTTCATGTCCGGCGACGTCCGCGACCTGGAAAGGCTTTGCAATGCGGTTCGCGGCGTTGACGTGATCTATCACTTCGCCGCTGCGGTCGGCGTAGGCCAATCCATGTACCAGATTGCGCATTACACCGCCGTCAATATCCAGGGCACCGCCAATCTGCTGCAGGCGATCCTGGACACTAATGCACAGCCGGAAAAGATCATCGTGGCTTCTTCCATGTCAATTTATGGGGAAGGGAAGTACCGGTGCGATCCATGTGGAGAGGTAGCGCCCGGCCCTCGTCCCGCTGACCAGCTGAAGAACAAACAATGGGACACGCTGTGCCCGAACTGCGGCAGCCGCCTGGCTCCTGTTGCGACGGATGAAAGCAAGCCGCTGCAGTGCACCTCGATTTACGCGCTTTCTAAAAAAGATCAGGAAGGGATGACCTTGCTGTTCGGGCGCACCTATGGAATACCGGTGGTCGCGCTCCGTTATTTCAATATCTACGGCACGCGCCAGGCGCTCTCGAACCCATATACGGGCGTGGCTGCGATCTTCGCTTCTCGCCTGATGAATGGCAACGCTCCCGTCGTCTTCGAAGACGGTCGCCAGATGCGTGACTTCGTCAGCGTCCACGACATCGTGCAGGCCAACATGCTGGCATTGACCAACTCCAAGGCTGATGGCCGAGCCTTGAATGTGGGCTCAGGCAGGGCAGTAACTATTGGCGAGATCGCGGCGGAGTTGGGCAAAGCCTTGGGCGTCAGGATGCCCATGGAAATCACGGGCAAGTTCCGAGCGGGCGACGTGCGCCACTGCTTTGCAGATATTTCGGCAAGTCAACGATTTTTGGGCTACCGCCCACGAGTCACTCTCAAGGAGGGAATGAGGGAACTGGCGCAGTGGCTTCAGGAACAGGAGGCGAAGGACCACGTTGATGAAGCTATGCAACGGCTGGCCGTTCATGGCCTGGTCGCGTAAAGCCAGGCGCACGGCTTCGATAGGGAAGAGAACGAGGGAACCATGAGTAAGGTAGTTCCATTTCGGTCTGTTCTGATCTTTGGCGGAGCAGGATTCATCGGCTCCAACTGGGCATATTGCCTTCTTAAGAACACCGATTCGAGAGTCCACATTTTCGACAATCTCTCGCGCGCTGGAGTTCGCGAAAATCTGGCCTGGCTGCAGCGCACGATCGGGAAATCTGGCCGGCTTAGAACCACCATCGGCGACGTTCGCGACCCGGTGCTGGTCGACCAGGCGGTGGGCGGAGCCACCGAGATTTATCACTTTGCTGCCCAGGTGGCAGTCACCAGTTCCGTGGATGATCCGCGGCTAGATTATGAAGTGAACGTCGGCGGCACGATCAACGTCCTGGAAGCCGCGCGCAAGACAGGGCGGCGGCCATTTCTTCTGTTTACCTCCACAAACAAAGTTTACGGACACCTCGCCCCTCAAGGCTTGGTCGCAAAAGCGAAGCGGTACACCAGCTCTGACGGCCGCGGCACGAATGAACTCCAGCCGCTTGATTTCTATTCCCCCTACGGCTGCTCAAAAGGCGCCGCCGACCAGTACGTGCACGATTACAGCCGCATGTTCGGCCTGCCTACAGTTGTTTTTCGCATGTCCTGTATTGCCGGACCGCACCAGTTCGGAAACGAAGACCAGGGCTGGGTAGCGCACTTCCTCTATTCTGCGCTACAGAACCGGCCGGTGACGATCTATGGTGACGGACGCCAGGTGCGGGACGTGCTCCACGTGGAAGACCTGCTTCGCGCCTTCGAAGCCGCGCGCCTGCATCTCGAGAAAACCGCGGGCGAGGTTTACAACGTGGGCGGCGGGATTGAGAACTCGACCTCGCTGCTCGAAATTATCGATGAGATCGAAGAGGTCGCGGGGAGCCGCTTGCGTTATCGAATGGAAAGCTGCCGGCCCGGAGATCAACTCTTCTACGTTACCGATTACCGCAAGTTTCAGCAGCATACCGGATGGCGTCCGCGGAGCAACGTAAGAGCAACCCTCGAAAGCATCTGCGACTGGTGGAAGCAGAACCGCCGATTGTTCCCCGAGCCTGTCGCACCGGTTGAGATCGCTACCGCGGGCCTGCAGGAAGTCCCAGGGACGGCGTCATGAGATTTGCACTAGTCAATCCGGCGTGGACATTTGAAGGCTCAACCTACTTCGGCTGCCAGGAGCCGCACTACCCGCTCGAACTGCTGTTTGCCTACGACAAGGTGCACGAAGCAGGGCACAACGCACTCCTCATCGATGCCCAACTCGAGCGGCTGAATACGGAAGAAGTCAGGAAGCGCCTTGCGGATTTTCACGCTGACTTCCTGGTGATTCCCACCGCCCCGTCTTATCTGTTCTGGCGATGCCCTCCGCCGGAACTGAGGGTGCCGCAAAAGTGGTTTGCCGAGCTGGGCAACGGCGCAGTCAAAGTGGCGATAGGCCCACATTCATCAGCCACGCCTGCAGCCACGTTACGCAAGCTGAATTGCGATGTAGCACTCCGCGGCGAGCCCGATGAGACGATTCCTCAACTTGCCGGCACACCATGGCGCGAAATTCCGGGCTGCTGCTGGAAGGACGAGCAAGGCGAGCACATGAATGCCTCGTTCGGCGTAACTGACATGAAGAACCTGGGGCCCCTGCGCTTTGACAATTACAACGTGGAAGCCCATACCCACCGTCATCATGTGTTCTCCGGCTCAGGGCGCGGCGCAGAACTCGAGTTCGCCCGCGGATGTCCATGGGCCTGCAGCTTCTGCAATAAAACTCTATTTCGAAACAAATTCCGCGAGCGTGATGTCGAAACGGTGCTGGCGGAAGTTGACGCGCTGATCGCGCGCGGCGTGGAGTACATTTACTGGATCGACGAAATTTTTGGAGTTGGCAAGAACGTCCGCCGGCTGCTGCAGAAGCTTGCGGAGAGGCCTATCTCCATCGGCCTGCAGACGCGCATCGACCTGTGGAACGAGGAAACGCTCGACCTCCTGGGCAACGCACGCTGCATATCCATGGAGTGTGGCATCGAATCGATCACCGAAGAAGGCCGCGACGAACTGAACAAAGGCTGCAAGTTGTCGACGGACAGACTCTCGGAGCTGCTGATCTATGCACGAAAGAGAATTCCCTGGGTCCAGGCAAACCTGATTCTTACCGAGCACGACGACCGCGGCGAGATCCGGACATGGCAGGACAATCTGAAGAAGCACAAGATCTGGGTGAGCGAGCCGGTGCCGATGTTTCCGTATCCGGGCACGCCCATGTACCAGCAGATGTTCGGTGCCCCCGACGACCACGCCTGGGAGCGCGCTCACCATTACTACACCAAGACGTTTCGCGAGAAAGGCTATAGCGACATACAGGAGGCGCAGCCCGCGCCCATCGAGGACCTGGAATGCACGTACTGATGACTTCCGACACAGTAGGTGGCGTGTGGACGTACACGCAGGAGTTGGCGAGCGGTCTGGTACGGCGGGGAACTCGGGTCACACTGGTCAGCTTCGGAAAAATTCCGATGCCCGATCAGACTACCTGGATGGACGGCCTGGAGGGATTGGACTACCGCCCCACAGCTTACAAACTTGAGTGGATGCAGGATTCCGAACGCGACGTGTACGAATCGGCCGAGTATCTGGAAGCCGTAATTCGTGAAGTCCGCCCCGACCTGCTGCACTTGAATCAATACGGTTACGGTACGGTTTCGCCGCAACTGCCGCGTATTGTGGTTGCTCACAGCGATGTTGTGAGCTGGTGGCTCTCGGTACACGGCAGGGAACCGGAAGACACGCCCTGGATCCGCTGGTATCGCAGAACGGTCACGAGCGGTCTCAGCTGTGCTGACATGGTAATCGCGCCTTCGCAATGGATGCTGGAGCAGGTGCAAAGCCATTACGTAAGCCCCGGCTACGGCATCGTCGTCCACAACGGACGGACTCCATCACTCTTCAAGACCGACTGCGAGAAAGAAAATTTCGCTGTATCCGTTGGCCGTTTGTGGGATTCGGGAAAGAACGTGTCCGTGATGCTTGAACGCGATTATCCGGCGCAGATTTGCATTGTTGGATCGCGGCATGAACCCGGCAAGGAATTGGACCAAGCTGCGGAAACAGAGTTCGGACGACCCAGGCTGCAATTCCATGGATCGATGTCGCAGGAACAGTTGCGCGAGCTCTACAGCCGCGCAGCCATGTACGTTGCCACCTCCCGTTACGAACCGTTCGGTTTGGCCCCACTGGAAGCGGCCTTTTCGCGATGCGCGTTAATTACAAATGAACTTCCCGTGTTTCATGAGCTCTGGGGAGATGCCGCATGCTACTTCCGCCACAATGATCCACAGGATCTGGAGTATGTGCTCGGCGAACTAAGCAACAGTCCTGAGCTGCGTGAACATTTCGGCACTCTCGCGTACAACACCGCCTGCTCAAGGTTCACCGCAGACCGCATGGTCGAGAATTACGCCAGCGCATACGAAACCGTTGCAGCGGCAGAGCAAGTTGCGTGACCGGACGCCTGAAAATCCGCATATTCGCGCACTCCTGGATCTCCGACTGGAATCACGGAAACGCTCATTTCTTGCGAGGTCTGGCCTATGAGCTAGCCCGTCTTGGTCATGATGTCCGGTGCTACGAGGAAATCGATTCCTGGTCAATGACCAACTTGGCGGAAGAGGGGGTTGAAAAGGCGGCCGAGGCCTTTCGCAACTTTCGCAAAGCGTTTCCCACACTTGATGTCCGTTTTTTCAGACGCGGAGAATTTTTCCTGAATTACGCGGAAGAAGAGCTGCGCGGATCGGATGTTGTGATCATTCATGAGTGGAATGATCCCGAGGTCGTAGATGAACTTCTCGCCCTCAAGCCCAAGCTGGGTTTTCGCGCGTTGTTCCATGACACCCATCACCGTGCCTATACGAATCCCGAACAGATCGCGCGCATGCCCTTGCAACAATTCGACGGCGTTCTGGCCTTCGGCGAGGCGATCTGGCGCATTTACGCCGAGCTGTTCCGAGTCAGCAAGGTCTGGGTATTTCAGGAGGCAGCCGACACCGCTCATTTCCGGCCGCTGCCGCGCGAGAAGGATACCGACGTCATCTGGGTAGGGAACTGGGGAGACGAAGAGCGTACCCGCGAGCTCCAGGAATTTCTGATCACACCTGCGAGCAGAATGCGGGAGCGAAGCATCGCAGTCCATGGAGTGCGCTATCCCGAAGCAGCACGCGCTATGCTCGGTCAGGCGGGCATCGAATACCGCGGGTATTTGCCGAACCTGGAAGCTCCTCAGACCTATGCACGAAGTCTTTTAACCTTGCACGTGCCGCGAAAATTCTATGCCAATGGATTGAGCGGCGTTCCAACCATCCGCGTATTCGAGGCTCTGGCGTGCGGTATCCCTCTGCTGTGCTCACCCTGGACCGACACGGAAGGACTTTTTCGCCCCGGCGAAGACTATCTATGCGTTCCTGACGGCGCGGCGATGGAAGGGGAGATTCGCCACCTGCTCAGTGATGATGCGGCGCGGCAACAGCTCGCGACCAATGGTCTAGAAACTATCCTCCAACGTCACACCTGTGCGCATCGCGCGCTGCAGTTCCTGGATATCTGCGAGGAACTCGGCAAATGAAACTCTTCGTTTTCGGCTCCAGTCTGACTTCTTCTTACTGGAACGGCGCCGCAACCTACTATCGCGGAATCTACAAGCACCTGCACCGGCTCGGGTACGAGATCACGTTCGCAGAACCGGACATCTATGGGCGGCAGCAGAAGCGCGACGCCGGGGAGATCGATTATGCGAACGTACGTGTCTATCAGACGCCGCGGGATCTGAACGAAGTTTTAGCTGAGGCTTGCGGTTCAGATTTGATCATCAAGCATAGCGGCGTGGGCGCGGATGATGAGTTTCTGGAAGAGGCGGCGCTGCGTTGCCGTGCGGGTGGGGCAAAGGCGGCTTTCTGGGACGTTGACGCGCCTGCCACGTTAGCGCGGGTCGAGGACAATCCAGAAGATGCCTTTCGGCGACTGATTCCGCAATACGACTTCGTCTTCACCTACGGCGGCGGGGCGCCGGTGGTGGAACATTATCTGGCTCTCGGGGCGCGGAATTGTGTGCCCATCTACAACGGCCTCGATCCGGAAAGCCACTATCCCGTGGAGCCAGACCCGGGATTGGTTTGCGAGCTGGCGTTTGTGGGACACCGCCTGCCCGACCGCGAGCAGCGTGTGCAGGATTTCTTTTTCGCTGCCGCCGAACTTGCTCCTGATCTCCAATTCATACTTGGAGGCGAGGGCTGGGGCGGGCGTGCCCTGCCCAACAACGTTCGCTGGATCGGACATGTCGGCATCGCCGATCACAACCGCGTTAACTGCTCGGCCAGAATGGTTCTGAATATCAATCGGCAGTCAATGGCGGACGTGGGTTTCTCTCCGCCTACGCGTGTTTTCGAAGCCGCCGGCGCCGGAGTGTGCCTGATAACAGATGCATGGGCGGGCATTGATCAGTTCTTCGTTCCCGGGGAGGAGATCCTGGTTGCGAGTTCGGCTGAGGACATTGTTTCCCTGTTACGCACCTACCAAGGCGATCAGGCTAGGGCGATTGGAAAAAGAATGTTGCAACGCGTGCTCCGCGACCACACCTACAGCCTGCGCGCGAGGCAGGTAGATGCAACCCTTCGCACTGTTTTCCCCGTCAGAAAAGCCGATCCTGCACCGCTGATCTACTCTCATGCGTAGATAAGGACGCAAATGAAAATTGTTGTTTTTGGATTGGCGATCACATCTTCGTGGGGGAACGGGCACGCGACAACCTATCGGGCATTGCTGCGCGCCCTGCGTAACCGCGGACACGACATCGTTTTCTTCGAGCGCGATCAGGAGTGGTACACCTCCAACCGCGACATGCCGAAGCCGCCATTCTGCACGGTGCACATCTACGAGACCTGGCAGGAGGTGCTGCCCAGGGTTCGCCGGGAACTCGCCGATTGCGACGTCGGCCTTGTGGGCTCCTATTTTCCAGACGGACTTGAAGCGATCGACGAAGTTTTCGATTCTGGCCCTCCGGTAAAAGGGTTTTACGACATCGACACTCCGATCACCGTGGCCGCTCTGCGGGCGGGAAAAACGGACTACTTACTGCCGCAGCAGGTGCCTGGGTTCGACATTTATTTCAGCTTTACAGGCGGCCCTCTGCTTCGTGAGCTGGAACAGAAGTTCGGAGCGCGAAGAGCTGTTCCCCTGTACTGCTCCTTTGATCGGCAAAGCTGCCGCTTGTCCGCTCCCAGCCGGGAATACGCCTGTGATCTGAGCTATATGGGAACTTACGCTCCTGATCGTCAGGCGAAACTTGAGGAGTTTTTTTGTGAGCCGGCCGAACGCTTACCGCAGAAGCGATTTATTCTTGCCGGCCCACAATATCCGGCCGACGTGAAATGGCCAGGGAACGTGCGCCGCGTCATTCATCTGGAGCCAAAGCTGCATCCCAGCTTCTACTGCTCGTCGCGCTTCACGTTGAATCTCACGCGAAAGGAAATGGTCGCTGCCGGCTACTCACCCTCGGTCCGCCTCTTTGAAGCCGCGGGCTGTGGCGCCACGATCGTGTCCGATTCATGGCAGGGACTCGAAACTTTCTTCACCCCGCGAGAGGAAATCCTCGTGCCCTCGTCAGCCGGGGAGGTAATGCGCTATCTCACGGAAATGAACGCTGAAGAAATCAGACGCATCGGCCGTGCCGCCCAGCAGCGTGTTCTTGCCGAACACAGTTGCGAGCAGAGAGCCATGGAATTCGAAAACGAAGTTGGAAGTTCCCGGGAGATATGTTCAATCTGCCCTGCGACGGCTTAGTCGGCATAGGCTAGTGCGAGAAAACTCACTGGCAAACTGTCATGGCTCGCCAGAAAGCCAAGCACGCGCGACCAGAACTCCTGCGGCGCAACCACGACCGCACCACCATGCTGTGCCCTGGGCACAAGCCATAGTTGAGCATGCGCCGGGTCGGCTCTTACCAGGATGCGGGAATGCCGCGGAAGAATGTTGATATCGTCTTCACCATGAATCAGCAGCACCGGAATGCTCGAGGATCTCACGGTGTCCAGCGGATTCGCTCGCCGCAGATCTATGCGATAGCGCCAGCGCGCATAGCCGAGAGCGATTTCGGTGGGAAGCAGGCCGAGAGTTCTTCCCACTACCGGTTCGAGACCCAGCCTCCCAACTCCAACGAAAAATCCTTCGCGATCATACGCAACGCTGCGAAAAGTTGAGAACGGGGAATCTGCGACAACGGCACAGAACCTGGGCTCGGCACTCATACTTTCCAGCACCAAGGCTGCGCCCATGGACTCGCCAAAGCCATCAACGCAGCTTGCTCCACGGTCGTACAGCCACGAAACCCAACGATGGACATCGTTGCTTTCGCGCAGGCCATAGGTGGCGATGTCACCACCTGATTCACCGTGCGCACGAGAATCCGGCAGTAGAATGCGATAGCCGTGCTGCAAGAACATCTGCCCGTAACCTGCAACACCAAGTCGACTGTCACTGATGCCGTGCAGCAGAATTACAGCTTTCCCGTTTTCGTGTTCGGGCACGCTGTACCAGGCGTGAAGGTCGGCGCCATCAGCTGCACGTATCGCAATCGGCTGTAATGCTGCGCCATATTGCTCGTACACGCACGCGATCTTTTCCTTATCAGTAATAGTCATTGGCCGCCAGGGGTGTAGAGTCAGCTCGGCCAAAACCACGCCGACTACGAGTGAGATGGCGGCGTAGATTCCTGCTGCCTTGAGTACGATTCTGACAGGACGGGGCATTGACAGCTTCCTCTGGGAGTACGCTCCGGCAGATCCATTCGTTCCAAGAGAATACGTTCGTCACACGATCTATAAGGCGTAGCCGCAAGGCGAATTCGTTATGAAAGGCCGTTTCCTGATGCTGTTGACTAGGTCTGTGCAAAGCCCAATAATCAAGCAGGAATGGATATTTACGAGGAGATCGTCGATCTCCGCCGGCGGGGGCGGCGCGGGGCAATCGCTACCATTGTCAACGTTCGAGGATCAATTCCGTCCTTCAAGACCGCCAAGATGCTGGTTCGCGACGATGGCTCGATCGTCGGGACGATCGGGGGCGGGTGCGTCGAGGCTGAGGTCTGGCAAGCCGCGCGAGAAGTGATGGAATCAGAAAAGCCGCGCACGCTGACCTTTAACCTTAATCAGAATCCCAAGTACGACACGGGTCTTGTCTGCGGCGGCACCTTGGACATATTTCTGGAACCCGTGCTACCTGCAGCATCACTTTATATTTTCGGCGCAGGTCACGTGTCAGCAAGCCTTTACAAGGTTGCACAAAACGCTGGATTCGATGTCACGGTGGTGGATGACAGGGAAGCCTACGCGAACCGCGAACGCTTTCCCGACGCAAAGGAAGTTATCGCCGAAGACTTCGAGAAAGCGACGGCGCGAATCACTCCTGATGAGTCATCCTACATTGTGATCGTCACGCGCGGTCACCGGGACGATATGCGGGTGCTGCGCTGGGCGGTGCAGACGCAGGCTCGCTACATCGGGATGATCGGTTCCAAGCGGAAGACCGTGGCGATTTTCCGCGAGCTTACGAAAGAAGGCATTCCGGCGAATCTGTTCGAGCGTGTACATGCTCCGGTGGGTTTGGATATCGGCGCGATTACGCCGGAAGAGATTGCGGTGGCCATTACTGCTGAACTGATCGCGGTGCGCCGCCGTGTGGAGCGTGCTTTGCCCCACATGAGCTGGTTTCATCGCAATCGAGGCGGCGCGGTAGAAGCTTCGGAGACACCGGAGCCTATCGAGGAAGACTGAAGAGTCTGTGAGAACCGTGCCGTGCCTACGGCACTCGACAATCTTATTCCACCTCTCCCAGCGCTCACGAGGCTGTTACGAAACTCTTCTTTCGCCCCTGCGGGGCTAGTTCATTTCCCATTTTTCCCAGGGCTTGCGCCCTGGGCTGCATTCTTACGCCGCTTCGCGGCTTTCCAGGTAGCGGTTCACTCCACTTTCGCAATTGGGAGTCGAGTTTCATAACAGCCTCTCACGCGCTGGGCTAATGAATTACGCCGCTCCGCGGCTTCGCTTCGAGTACTTGTGGACCACTGCACGCCGAAAATTGAGTTCTCACACAGACTCTGAAGTCCTCACTCTACGAATCAATCAACAATCATCTTCCTTTCTGCTATCTTCCACACATGGCGCGTACTCGCAGCTGTTGTGGCGTGATTCTCGCTGCCGGCGAATCCACCCGTATGGGTTCGGATAAGGCTCTGCTTCCCTGGCCTCCGCAAGGAGCGTTGCCTCAGGAGACGTTTTTGTCTGCGGCGATCCGCAGCCTGGAGCCTTTCAATGACCTGGTGCTTGTGGTTGTAGGGAAGAATGAATCAACCCTGGCCCCGGTTGTTTACGCCTGCGGGGCTTCTCTCGTCCGTAATCCTGATCCGGAGCGGGGTCAGTTCAGCTCTTTGCAGACCGGGCTGCGAGCAGTTCTGAATCGTGGGCGCGATGCTGCCATGGTAACGCTTGTCGACCGGCCGCCTGTGAGCAGCTCGACCATACCAAAGTTGCTCGCCGCGTTCGAAGCTGCGACCGCGCAAAGAAAGTTGGCAGTGATTCCGGAGTATGGAGGAAAGCACGGACATCCCATTCTTATTGGGCGCGAGATGATTGAGGTTTTCTTGAAGGCTCCGACAGGCACGACGGCGCGCGATGTGGAGCATCAGTATGCCGAAGGAATCGAGTATGTGCCTGTGGACGATCCATTCATCACACTGAATGTGAACACGCCGGAGGATTACGCGGTGTTGATAGCCGGCAAGGCTGTTTGACACTGTGCCATCTCTGAGAAGACAACCACAGAGGGAAACTCAGAAAGTGAACGCAAATGCGGAGCAGTTCGTCAACTCGGTTCTACGGCTCGCGCCAAAGCTGGCGGTATTCGATTGCGACGGGACGCTCTGGTCGGGTGATGCTGGTGAAGGCTTTTTTGAGTGGGAGCTGAATCAGGGTCTTGTCTCTGATGAAATCGTGCGTTGGGCGCGCTCCCGCTATGCGGACTACAGGGCGGGCAAGGTGAGTGAAGATGTAATGTGCGGCGAGATGGTCACGCTGCATCGTGGGCTCACCGAGGCTGAAGTACAGCGAGCCGCTAACACCTACTTTGAACGGCATTGCGTTCCCTGGATTTTTCCGGAGATGCAACAAGTCGTTCATGCGCTGCAGGGGGCCGGTACTGACGTGTGGGCAGTTTCCTCCACCAACCAATGGGTGATTCGCGCCGCTATGAGGCATTTTGGAATTCCCGAACAGAAGATTCTGGCCGCTTCGGTGCGCGTCGTGGATGGAACGATCAGTGATCAGCTGATTCGTATACCCAGTGGCGGGGGAAAGCCAAAGGCGATCCAGGAGGTCATCCAGCGTGTTCCGGATGCTGCTTTCGGAAACTCAATCTGGGATGCAGACATGCTCGGTATTGCCGAGCACCCTTTCGTCGTCAATCCCACCCCGGAGCTGCAACGGATGGCTCGGGAGCGTCGCTGGGCTGTGTACTATCCAGATTCTTCAGGCTAGATTTTTAACGATTAAGCTCAGGGCATCGACGCTGCAAGCAAAGTACAGAGATCCTTCCGCCTCGGTGCGGTCGGCGGTCAGGATGACAAGTTGAACGCTATCGTATGAATTTGCAAGACCGTCACACTAGCGCAGTTCTTCCATCACCTGCTCAAGCACTTGCCTGCCGGGCCTGACGACTGCTTCGGGCAGCGCGCTTAAAGGCTCGTCAGTGATGTTAAGAAGATCGACAAAACTTGGCGCTTTGGGATTGACGTAGAACACGCCCGTCAGTACTTCGCCCTTTTCGTGCGCTTCGTTCAAGCGGGTGATGGCTCTAATACGGTCAGTCGGATCGTAGTCTTCTTCGAGCTTACGCAAGCGAAGGCGTGAGCCATCATGCATGGTGACTTCGAATGCGGTGCCGGGATCGTAGTCGACCGCAATGTCTTCGAACGCGGGGACGAAATTGATCTCCTGCAGCGGCTCGTCATGATCTTTCATGTACTTGTACGACTTGGTGGAGCCTTCATGATCGTTGAAGGTTACACAGGGTGAAACCACGTCGAGCATCGAAGTGCCATGGTGAGCGATGGCAGCTTTGAGCACTGCGTGAAGCTGCTTCTTGTCTCCGGAAAAAGAGCGGGCAACGAATGTTGCGCCAAGCGTGATGGCCATGGCGCACGTGTCCACCGGCGGAAGATCGTTAATGACGCCGGTTTTCAGCTTGGAGCCGAGATCGGCGGTGGCGGAGAACTGCCCTTTGGTCAGGCCGTATACGCCGTTATCTTCAATGATGTAGATCAGGGGCAGGTTACGGCGCATGAGGTGAACGAACTGTCCCATGCCGATGGAAGCGGTATCGCCATCGCCGCTGACGCCCAGTGCCATCAAGCTTCTATTAGCCAGTACCGCGCCAGTTGCTACCGACGGCATGCGGCCATGCACCGCGTTGAAACTGTGGGCGCGGCCCATGAAATAGGCAGGGCTCTTGGACGAGCAGCCGATTCCACTCAGCTTGGCCACGCGCTCAGGCTTCACGCCCATTTCGTACATGGCATCGATGATGCGCTCGGAGATCGCGTTGTGGCCGCAGCCGGCACAGAGCGTCGTCTTGCCGCCACGGTAGTCGATTACTGCGAGGCCGATGCGGTTCGTTTTTGGGGGAGGCGTGCTGGTGGGTGTGCTCGCCATATTATTTGCCCTCCATTGTCATCAGTTCGTCGGTTACGGAGCGGGCGTCCATCGGCAAACCGTGAATATGCGCCATGCTCCGCAGCCGCGTAATCAGCGATGGCTCAACGTCGAGTTTGAGCAGACTGAGCATCTGCGCATCCCGGTTTTGCTCGACCACATAGACCCGGTCATGCTGCTTTATGAATTCGTGAACCTCACGGGTGAACGGAAACGCTCGCAGGCGCAAGTAGTCAGTTTCAATGTTGTATTCTTTGCGAAGCTGGTCCCGGCTTTCGATCATTGCCCAATGAGATGTACCGTAGGCGATAAAGCCGATTTTCGAAGTACCGTTGGCCACGATTTCCGGCCTGGGCACAAACGAACGCGCCGTTTCAAACTTACGATTGAGCCGCTCCATGTTGCGCTCGTAATCATCGGGCCGTTCACTGTACTGCCCTTTTTCGTTGTGGCCGCTGCCGCGAGCGAACCATGCCCCGGCGGGATGATCGACACCGGGCAAGGTCCGGTAAGTGATGCCATCGCCGTCCACGTCGCGATAGCGTTCAAATCCACCGAGACGGTCAAGGTCTTCTTTGCTTAGGATCTTGCCGCGTTGAATCGGTTTCTCAGGATACGGAAACGGATCGGCCATCCAGTTATTCATGCCGAGGTCGAGATCAGACATGATGAAAATCGGAGTCTGAAACTGTTCGGCTAAATCGAATGCGTCCTGCGCCATGGTGAAGCACTCTTCAACGGAGGCAGGGAGCAGCAGAATGTGCTTGGTATCGCCATGAGAAAGGAATGCGGTAGAGAGAATGTCGCCCTGTGACGTTCGGGTCGGTAATCCGGTGGATGGCCCCACGCGCTGGATATCCCAGATCACTCCCGGAACCTCGGTGTAGTACGCCAGGCCGGAGAATTCGGACATCAGGGAAATGCCGGGGCCGGCGGTTGCAGTCATGGAACGCGCGCCTGCCCAGCCAGCACCAAGTACCATGCCGATGGCAGCCAGTTCGTCCTCTGCCTGAACGATGGCGAATGTGGCTTTGCCGTCCGGGCCGATGCGGAAACGCTTCATGTAATCGATGAGGGATTCCGCCAGCGATGAGGACGGAGTGATGGGATACCAACTTACGAACGTGACCCCGGCGAACATGCAGCCCAGAGCGGCGGCGGAATTGCCATCAATGATGATCTTGCCGGCGGTCTTATCCATGCGCTGAATGAAATAAGGATCGCGCTTTGTCAGGCTGGCTCCGGCGTAGTCATATCCGGCTCGCACGGCGGCAAGGTTGAGATTCGCCGCTTTCACTTTCTTGGCAAACTGCTTGCGAAGAGCCTTCTCCACCTCAGCCATATCGATCTCAAGCAGCTTGGCAACGACCCCGACATAAATCATGTTTTTGACCAGCTTGCGCAGCTTGGCCTCGGGACAGACCGGCGCGACCAGTTTGTCGTAGGGAACGGAATAGAAGATGAGGTCGGAACGGAGGCTGCTCAGGTTCAGCGGTTCGTCATAAAGCACGGCTGCACCGGGCGCGAGCGACATCACGTCTTCCTTTGCCGTCTCGGCGTTCATGGCGATGACGAAATCGATCTCCTTCTTGCGGGCGATGTAGCCATCTTTGTTGGCGCGAATGGTGTACCAGGTCGGCAGGCCTGCGATGTTCGAGGGGAAAAGATTCTTGCCGGAGACGGGAACTCCCATCTGGAAAATGCTTCTCAAAAGAACAGTATTAGAACTCTGCGAACCCGAACCGTTTACGGTCGCAACCTGAATGCTCATGTTGTTGACGACGCGTTTCGACTCCACCGGGCCCGAAGCCTGATGAAGCGCTACATCCGTGGTGGCCATCCCTGATCCTTCCTGTGATTGAAGCGGGCCTTGGCAGCCCGGCTAGATAGAAACATGAGGACGTTTACTATTAACTAATTATACGGTACCGAGAAACGGGCGAACAGCGGCTCTTACCGCCCGTTACAGAACCAAGGTACCTGTTTTGGAAACTATCTTTTTGGGGAGGTCAGGCTTCCACGCGGCTGAACTCTGCCATGTTGCGGAATTTTTTATATCTTGAGGCGACCAGTTCCTTGATGGGAACGTTCTTGACTTCGGATAAATTCTTCTTCAAAACCTCGTCCAGATGGCTTGCGGCGGCGGCGTGATCGGTGTGCGCGCCACCTTCCGGTTCAGGAATAATGCCGTCTACGCAACCAAGTTCGGTCAGATCCTTGGCTGTGATGCGCAGGGCTTGTGCGGCGAGCTCTTTTTTGCTCGCATCACGCCACATGATGGAGGCACAACCTTCGGGAGAGATTACGGAGTAGATTGCATTCTCCATCATCAGCACGCGATCGGCGACCGCAATGGCCAGAGCGCCACCGCTTCCGCCTTCGCCGGTGATCGCAGTGATGATTGGAATCTCCAGCCGCGCCATTTCACGCAAATTTCGGGCGATTGCTTCCGCCTGGCCGCGTTCCTCGGCGCCCAGGCCGGGGTAAGCGCCCGGAGTATCGACAAACGTAAATACCGGCCGGCTGAATTTCTCTGCTATCTTCATCGCGCGGAGTGCTTTCCGATAGCCCTCGGGATTGGGCATCCCGAAATTGCGGTAAACCTTCTGCTTGGTATCGCGCGCCTTTTGATGCCCCACAATCATGACTTCTTCGCCATGGAAACGCGCCATCCCGCAGATGATGGCAGGATCGTCGGCATAGCCGCGATCGCCATGAATCTCGCTCCACTCAGTAAAAATGCGTTCGATGTAATCGAGCGCATAGGGGCGCTGCGGGTGCCGTGCCAGTTCGGTCTTTTCCCAGGCTGCAAAATGCGCGGCCATCTGTTTGCGCAGGGTTTCTACGCGCTCATGAAGCTGGCGGATCTCTGTACGAGTGGCGTCGTCCTGCCCAGTATCCGATTGCAACTTAGTGAGTTGCTGCTCAATTTTCTGCAGTTCCCGATGCTCTCTCTGACTCGATTCGATTTTGCGACCGCTACCATTCTTGGAGGCCCAGCGGGTTTCCACCATCGACAGGAGAAAATCGGCGCTGGTAACCACCAGCGTAGCGTCGTTCGCCGCTGCCGCTTTTACGTCTTTCGGCCTAGGAATTTTCATCTGCAGATTTCAGTCGATGATTCGAACAGCGCCTCGCCCACATAACTCCTCAACGCGAGCGATGAAATTGCGGTCCGGCTGAACATTATAGTCTCCGGCTTCCATGACCACCATGAAATCACCTTGCCGTTCTACGTCAAAGAGTACTTTCGCTTCACCTTTTCGTGCGGAACATAAAGTGTGTAAAGCATCGACTGTGGACTCGCTGGCGCTCTCGAGCGGAATGCGGATGCGCAGCGAGCGGGGCAGTGGAACCTTAGCATCTTCTAAGGGAACGATGTCATTGACGGTCAACTTGGGGTTGGCGCCTTCCTCGATACGCACGCCGCCGCGGATGAGCACCGGCACTTCCAGCTTCACTTTTTCCTGCAGTTTCCGATAAGCCTCCGGGAAAACCAGCATGTCGATGGAACCAGCCATATCTTCGAGCATTCCCTGGGCGTAGAACTCGCCGCGCTTCGATTTCAGGACGCGCACATTGGTGATGATGCCCGCCGTCGTAATGCTCTCGTCTTTGCCGGTAGAAGACTTCATGCCAGAAATTTCTGTGGTACTGAGAGCTTGAAAATCCTGCAGCTTTTCCCGGTATTTTTCCAGGGGGTGGCCGGTGATGAAGAATCCAAGAATTTCTTTTTCGTTGGCGAGCCGGGTGTGCTCGTCCCAATCGGGGATTTCAGGAAGCTTATCGTTCTGATGATGAGCTTCCTCCTGGTGAAAGACTCCGAAAAGACCGTGCTGGCCGGATTCCGCATCGCGCTGGGTTTTTTGCGCGCGCTCAATGGCCTTGTCGAGAACCCCCATGAGTTGGGCACGACGGCCAAGGGCATCCATAGCGCCGCTCTTGATCAGCGACTCCAACACACGCTTATTTAACAGCCGCAGATCAACCTTCTCGCAAAACTCGAATATCGCGCGGAACTGGCCCAGTTCTTTTCGCGCTGCCACAATGGACTGAATCGCGTTGCCGCCGACATTCTTCACGGCGGCCAGGCCGAAGCGAATCGCCGCCCCGTGAGGCGTGAAGTTGGCGTCGGAAACGTTGATGTCCGGCGGTTCGACCGGAATTCCCATCTCGCGGCATTCATTGATGTACTTGACTACATCGTCGGTGCTGCCTGTCACCGAGGTCAGCAGAGCCGCCATGAACTCGACCGGGTAATGGGTCTTCAGGAATGCGGTGTGGTATGCCAGCAGCGCGTAAGCTGCGGAGTGCGACTTGTTAAATCCATAGCCGGCAAACTGCGCCATCAGGTCGAAAATCTTTTCGATTTTCTTCGGAGGAAAACCGCGCTCGGTGGCTCCTCTCACGAATCGCTCCCGCTGCTGCGCCATTTCTTCGGGCTTTTTTTTGCCCATGGCCCGGCGCAGCAGATCGGCTTCGCCGAGTGAGTAGCCGGCGAGTTTGTTGGCGATCTGCATCACCTGTTCCTGGTAAACGATCACTCCCAGCGTTTCTTCCAGGATTTCCTTCAGCTCGGGCAGCTCATATTCAATTTTTCGTCGGCCATGTTTGCGATCAATGAAATCATCGATCATGCCGCCCTGAATCGGGCCGGGACGATAGAGGGCATTCAGAGCCGTGAGATCTTCGACTGACTTCGGCTGATAACGCCGCAGCACATCGCGCATACCGTGCGATTCAAACTGGAACACGCCGGAAGTGAGGCCGGTGTGAAATACCTTTTCGTAGGTTTCCTGATCCTCGAGAGGAATGCCTTCCAGGGTAATGCCTTCGCCGCGCGTCTGAACGATCAGCTTCAGCGTGTCATCGAGAATTGTGAGTGTGGTCAGGCCAAGAAAGTCCATCTTGAGCAAGCCCATTTTCTCGATGGCAACCATGTCGAAGGCGGTGACGATTTCATCGTTCTTGGTCTTGTGCAGCGGTACGAGCTCGATCAGTGGCCGAGGGGAAATCACGACGCCTGCCGCATGAACCCCAGCGTTGCGAACGAGGCCTTCCAATTTCTTGGCGGTGTCAATCAGTTCGCGGACCTGTGCGTCGCCTTGATAGGCCTGCTGCATCGCCGGCGAATCCTTAATGGCTTGCTCCAGCTTTATATTCAGCGTCGTTGGCACCATTTTGGCGATGCGGTCTACATCGCCATACGGCACATCCATGGCTCGGCCCACGTCTTTGATCGCAGCGCGCGCGGCCATGGTGCCGAAGGTGATGATCTGGGCGACGTTCTCGCGTCCGTACTTCCGGGTGACGTAATCGATCACTTCGCCGCGGCGGTTCATGCAGAAATCGATGTCAATATCCGGCATGGAAATGCGCTCAGGATTCAGAAAGCGCTCGAAGAGCAGCTCATGCTGGAGCGGATCTAAATCGGTGATCCCGAGTGAGTAGGAAACCAGCGATCCTGCTGCCGATCCGCGGCCCGGGCCGACGGGTATTCCACGCTCTTTTGCGTAGCTGATAAAGTCCCAAACAATAAGGAAATAGCCTGAAAACATCATCTGCTGGATGATGGCAAGTTCCCGTGCAAGGCGCTGCTCGTATTCCGCCAGGCTGTGCTTCAGATGTCCTTGCGACTCCAGCACACGTAAGCTCTCAAGCCGCCGAGCGAAGCCCTCACGAGTGATTTTTTCGAAGTAACTGTCAGGCGTGTAACCGGCAGGCACATCGAAGTGCGGAAATGGATTGCTGACCTTTTCCATGCGCAGGTTGCAGCGCTCCGCAATCGCGAGTGTGCGGGAGAGCACGTCGGGCGCATCTTTGAAGACGCGATACATCTCATCATGGCTCTTGACGTAAAAGCCCGTGCCCTGGAATTTCATGCGGTTCGCATCCTGGATTGACTTGCCGGTCTGAATGCAGACCATCACGTCCTGGGCATGCGCATCCTCTTCGCAGAGATAGTGGCTGTCATTGGTGGCGACCAGAGGCATAGCTAATTCCTTTTCCAACCGAAAGAGGTATGGATGAATCTTGTGCTCCTTCTCCAGGCCCTGATCCTGAATCTCAAGGAAAAAGTTTTCTTTGCCAAAGATGTCGCGGTAGACAGCGGCTGCGTCCCGCGCGGATTCGTACTTATCGTCCATCAAGAATTCCGCGACTTCTCCCTTCAGGCATCCGGATAACGCAATCAGGCCTCGCGCGTGCTCCGCCAGAAACTTCTTGCTCACCCGCGGCTTGTAGTAAAAGCCGCGGAGCGAACCTTCCGAGGTGATCTTCACCAGGTTGCGGTAGCCTTCTTCGTTCTCCGCAAGCACCAGCAGGTGGTTGTACGTGTCACCCTCGGGCGGCGTGCGCTCGATGTTGTGATCATCTTTCTTGCAAACATAGAGTTCACAACCGACGATGGGCTTAATGCCAGCTTTGTGTGCCGCATTTACGAAATGCACAGCGCCAAAGATGTTGCCATGATCGGTCATGGCTACAGCCGGCATGCCCAGCTCTTTGACCCGATGGACGAGCTTTTCCACGTCACAGGCGCCGTCGAGCATGGAGTAATCTGTGTGAAGATGCAGGTGGACGAATTGGGACATGAGCTTTGCTTCGATTTTACGTTCGCGCCATTCTAAACGCGAACTCTCGAAGCTCCACCCTGTGGATTCTTTGCGAAATCCTTCGCGCCCTTTGCGGTAAAGATCTTTGCCTCCCACTCCCAGAAGAGGCTGGCCGCAGCAAGTTGGCAGGGTTCATTTGCGAAGTTGGGGGTTGCGGGGCGGAAGACTCACGCCGTGGTGGCTGCCGGCGTGCGCTGAAGTGAGGTCACCGCGTCGACTTCCAGCTGTAGCCCATCTACTCTCCGCACGATGACCCGCTCTCCCGCCGCGATGTTCATGGAAGATACCGCATCCCAAATTTCCCCGTGCACAAAGACTTTGCCCTGCGGCGAGAGCGGAGTCTGCGCGACGCCGACTTCGCCAATCAGCCCCTGCTCACCGGTTACAACTTTGTTGCGACGCGCCTTGAGCGCAAGCGTCATCAGAAACGCGGTGATCAGGCCGATAGGAATGCTTACCGCCAGCGCGGTCCACAGGTGAACCCTCATTTCTGGAATCGGTGCATCGACCAGCAGCAGGGCTCCGAGCACCATGGTTACGATCCCGCCGATCGCCAACACTCCATGCGTTGCAAATTTCGCCTCCAGCGCGAAGAGCACGAAAGAGGCCAGAATCAATACGACAGCTGCAAATCGAGTCGGCAGCAGATTCAACGCGAACACGGCTAGCAGAATGAACACCAGCCCGACCGTCCCCGGCACCACAGCGCCGGGATGATTGAACTCGGCATACAGAGCCAGCGCGCCAATTGCCAGCAGAATGAAAGCAATGTTCGGATCCATGATGAAAGCAAGAATCCGCTGTTTCAGCGTCATATCGAAAGGCCGAATCATCTCACCGGCCAGCTTGAGGGTTACGCTCTGTCCGTTGAAGCGCTTCACCGTCTTTCCCTGCATTTGCTTAAGCAAATCTTCTTCGCTCGATGCCACGTAGTCGATCAACTTTTGTGACAGAGCCTCCTGGTCAGTAAACGACTTCGATTGGCGCACGGCGCTTTCGGCGACGTCAACGTTGCGGCTGCGCTTGGAAGCCACCGAGCGCATCAGCGCAGCCGAGTCGTTCTCGATTTTGGTTTTCATGATGTCATCCATCTTCCCGCCACCGATGGTGACCGGGTGAGCGGCGCCGGTATTCGTGCCTGGCGCCATAGCTGCGACATCAGCACTTTCCAGAAGAAAGAACCCAGCGGACGCCGCTCGGCTGCCGCTCGGGGTGACATAGATGATGATCGGGACCTGCGAAGCAAGAATTTTCTCGATGATGTGGCGCGTCGACTCCAACAACCCACCCGGCGTGTTCAGTTCGATTAGCAATGCCTCGTCTTTATTGCGCTCCGCTTCGGCGATGGCACGTCCCACGTATTCATCGGTAATCGGATGGATGGTGTCATTGACGACGATTTTCAGCACTTCAGCTGAAGACAAGGAGGAGAATACAGACAACAGCAACACGGCCATCAGGCCGGACAAACAACGCGAAAAGACCAGCCTCATTTGCTTTTACCTCTGGGTATATTGTCTCTCAAAAACACGCGATCCTATTAGATTACTGATGGGACCTCATCATTAGAGCCAAAAGTCAGGGCGGGGGAAGCCCTTCTTCAGTTCTTTAACCAGAGCCTGGGGAAGCCGTGGCCAAGCCGGCGAAAGTCTGCGTCACTGGTGACTAGTGTGGCCTTGCACTCGATCGCGAGCGCAGCAGCAAAGCTGTCAACGTAATAAAGCTTGTACTTGGATTTGATCTCGGCGGCGCGCAACGACCGCTGAGGTGTCGCATCCACCAAGCGAATGGGCAATGGGTGGACCGCATTCATTGCCCTGGTAGCCCGGTCCAGCCCATGTTCGCGAAGAATGCCGCCAAAAACCTCGCCGTGGTTCACGGCCGACATTAAAATCTCAGCGTACCCGCGCGACGCTTCCGTTAGCAGGTGGTCCACTTTACTCGCACCGGCTCTGTCTTCGAGGAAGGCGAACAATGCACTGGCATCAAGAACGTAGGTTTTCATCCCCTACGCTTGCCCTCAAGGCGGTGTTCGGTCTCCCATGTCTCCAGCAGGTGGCCCCCAGCAAGACAGCCCCTTATACGATGGATGTAATCCTCGGTTACTGGCTGCAGGATAATTCGCCCGAATTCGTCTTCCAGGAATCTTACTTTTGTGCCAGCCTCGATCCCGTGTTTACGGCGGAGTTCGACTGGGATAACAAGCTGTCCCTTGGAGGTAAATGTAGCACTTAGTTCCTTCATGTCTTACATTGTAGCATAAGTAAGGCATAGGCGTTAACCTCCTACTGCTGATCTCGGTAACCACTCAGCTCGCCACCTGCTGCTTCTGAGATTCGCTGTCACTCACTGCCTCCCACCCCGGCAGCCGCTTGTCTCCGGTAATCAGCCTCGCCCCGCGCTCGTACGTGAAGTACGACCAGGCCCACTGAATCAGCACGATCAAGCGATTGCGAAAGCCGATCAGGAAGAAGATATGAATGAATAACCAAGCCAACCAGGCCACAAACCCGGAAATATGAATCTTTCCAAACTGCGCCACGCCTGCCGCGCGCCCAATCGTGGCGAGACTTCCCTTATCGAAGTAATGAAAATCCTTCCTCGCTTCAAGGCGGAGCTCGCGTCCAATATTGTGCGCGGTTGCTTTCCCCTGCTGGATCGCCACGGGAGCCACTCCTGGCAGCCATCGCCCGTGCTCATCCTTCAACGCCGCCAGATCACCGACGACAAGAACTTCGGGATGTCCCGGAATGCTGAGATCAGGATTAACCAGCACCCGTCCTGCCCGATCTACCTGTGCTCCCAGTTTCTTGCCCAAGGGAGATGCGGCCACTCCCGCAGCCCACAACACAACCGCCGCCGGCAGTCGCGTTTGCCCCAGGTGCACTGCCCCGGGCTCTATGCCCGTTACCAGGGCCGAGGTGTGAACCTCCACTCCCAGCCTCTTCAGCTGATTCTCCGCACTTCCTGACAGATCCTCCGAATAGGCCGGCAAAATACGCGGCCCACCTTCGAGCAAAATAATGGTTGTCCGCTTCGGGTCAATGGAGCGGAACTCATCGGCCAACACTCGCCGTGCGATCTCTGCCAGCGTACCTGCCAACTCCACACCAGTCGGGCCGCCGCCTATCACGACAAAATTCAGCCGCTGTTGTTTCTCACCGCTCGCGGCCTGGCGCTCCGCCAATTCGAAAGCGAGCAACACCCGTCGCCGGATTTCCAGGGCATCTTCGATCGTCTTAAGTCCGGGGGCCAGCGGCTCCCACTCATCGTGCCCGAAATAGGCGTGGCTGGCGCCTGCAGCGATGATCAGATAGTCATAAGGAATCTCCGCATTGGAGACCTTTACAACCCGCCGCGTGAGGTCGAAATCCTGCACTTCTTCCATCAGCACCTGCACATTGTGGTGCCCGCGAAGGATCCACCGAATCGGTGCTGCGATCTCACCCGGAGATAAGCCCGCAGTCGCCACCTGGTACAGAAGCGGCTGAAATGTATGGTAGTTCGTGCGATCAATGATCGTGATCTGCACCGGATAACGCGCCAGTGTGCGCGCCGCCGTAAGGCCTCCAAAACCAGCGCCTACGATCACCACGCGAGGGGTGCTCTTGCTGTCCATGCGCCTCCATTTATAAGATTCCTGGCAGTGGCTTCCGTCTCGAAAACTTTTGCGCAGGATCTTTGCCCGGATGCTGTCGATCGAACTCAGCTCATATTCACAGAGCGATGGAAGCTGTGGTTGCAACTCACCCTCGGTTACGTCTTCCTGCAAGCTGCCCTGTGGACGCCGCCCGGGCCAGTGGACGTCTTCTGGATGCTGCTGACCGCTGTGACTGTTCTGTTCTTCGCCTTTGATGGTCGCTATTCGCGTGGCGAGATGGGGTTGGGCGTCCCGAGGTTTGTCGCAATTAAGTGGATAGTCGGTTTGGGATTGCTTGCAGCAATGCTGCTGCCCCTGATTGCTACCTTGACCGGAGCGAACGCGTCACCAACTCACGTGCTGCCGTTACGCACGGCGTTGCAGTACACAGTTTGGGCCTTCGTGCAGCAGTTCATTTTGCAATCATTCTTCTACGTGCGATTGGAGACGCTGCTTGGCAGCAGGAAGGCAGTATTCGCGACTACCGCCCTCTTTGCCCTGGCGCACCTCCCCAACCTAATCCTCACCTTCGTCACTGTATTTGCCGGACTCTTTTTTTGCGAGATGTTCCGCCGTTATCGACCTGTCTTTCTGTTGGGTGCAATTCATGCGGCGCTCGGATTGATGATGGCTGCCAGCTTTTCGGATTCGCTGCTCCATCACATGCGGGTGGGGATTGGGTATTTTCTATTGTCCAAGCCGATCTAGAGACGATGTGCTGGTCGAACCTGATATTGCACGGTTCTTCTCATCTCAGCATGACAGAGCTGGTTGTGAAGTGCCCGACTTGAGATATGTGGTAGATGAAAGTATGTTAGTCGCATGTCAAAGATGATTCAGGTTCGCAACGTGCCTGACGCCCTGCATCGTAGCCTTAAGGCCCGCGCAGCCATGGCGGGAAAGTCACTGTCGGACTACCTGCTGGCGGAAATCAAAGAGATCGCGGAGCGGCCCACCTTGGCAGAGTTGCGGGAGCGCTTGCACAAGCGCAAGCCCGTTAAGGTTGAAAGTCACAGCGCTCGCTTGGTGCACGAAGAACGCGAGGCACGGTGATTGTCCCGGATACGTAAAGCCACAATCGACTGGCTCCGTCAGACATCACGTACACGCGCGGCGGCTCACCCACCCAGCTTCTCGAAAAACAAACAGATCGATTCAATCCCCCGATAGAAATTCGGGATATGGAATTTTTCATTGGGCGCGTGCAGGTTGTCATCAGGTAATCCAAAACCCATCATCACGCTGGGAATTTTCAGCACATCCTGAAAATCGGTGACGATGGGAATCGATCCCCCGGAGCGGATGAACACGGTGTCTTTCCTAAAGATGTCGTGCATGGCTTCCGTCGCAGCCTTGATGTATTTATTGTTCGTTCCCACGACGCATGCGGGACCCTTGCTCCAAACTTTGATATTCGTCTGAATGCCTTTTGGAGTGAGCTTCTTCACGTAAGCTTTGTAGCGTTTGAGAATATCGTCGGGATCCTGATTGGGCACAAGCCGCATGGAAACCTTGGCCGAGGCCTTGGCAGGAATCACCGTCTTCGCTCCCGGCGCGGTGAATCCTCCCGGCATCCCGTGAACCTCCAGCGTAGGACGCGCCCAGGTGCGATACAGGACGGAAAATCCAGGCTCGCCGGTCAGCATGGTTGAGCCCACTTCGCTCTTGCGGTAATGCTCTTCGTCAAAGGGCAGCTTCTTCCAGGCTTTGAGTTCCTGAGCGCCAGGCGCTTTCACCCTGGTGTAGAAACCCGGAATCAGAATCCGCCCCTTGGCATCTTTCAGTTTGCTGATGATCTCGATCAAAGCGAAGAACGGATTCGGCGCCGCGCCCCCGTACATGCCGGAGTGCAAATCGGTCTTAGCGCCCACGGCTTCAATCTCCGTGTAGACCAGCCCGCGCAGCCCGACGCACAGCGTAGGAAGATCGGGTGCGAAGAGTTCCGTGTCGCATATGAGCGCGAAGTCGGCCTTCAGCTTGGCTTTTTCTCTACGGACATATTCGGCAATCGACTCGCCGCCCACTTCCTCCTCGCCCTCGATCAGCACTTTCACGTTGATGGGCAGCTTGCCGTTGCCAGCCCGCATCAGGGCCTCAAGCGCCTTAATTTCCATCCAGAGCTGACCCTTGTCATCCACCGCGCCCCGCGCGTAAAGATTACTGTTGCGCTCTTGCGGCTCAAACGGAGGAGAAACCCATTCGTCCAGAGGATCGGGCGGCTGAACGTCATAATGCGCGTACATCAGGACCGTCGGTTTGCCGGGGGCGTGCAGCCAATCGGCGTAAACGAGCGGGTGCCCCCTGGTTGGAACAATTTCGACATTCTCCATTCCGATGCGCCGCAATTCGTTGGCGACAAACTCAGCCGCCTTGCGCACGTCCGACTTGTGCTCTTCCAGGGTGCTGATGCTGGGAATGCGAAGCAGATCTTTCAGTTCGCTTAGAAAACGCTGCTGATTGTCACGCGCATAACTCACGGCAGCAGAAGCCATATGAAATACCTCTTGCCGGATTAACCGGAAAACAATTCAGTATACGAAATGCCTATGGGACACGTGACGCGGTTGATTGATTACCGGCGGCACGAAGCAAGTTTTGGCAAAAGACTTCGTGTTACGGCATGTCCTTAGTTTCAGAGTGCAAATCTGGCGGGCGAGAAGGCGGAAATGTCATATTCGAGATGCTGTCGCGTGATCAGCTGCGACATGACGTGCGCCGTAATCGGCGTTAGCAGAATGCCGTCACGAAAATGACCGGTGGCGACGAAGTAGCCGTCAATGTGCGTAGCGCCGAGAATGGGTAGATTATCGGGTGATGCTGGTCGCAATCCTGCCCAGGCCTCAAGCATCCGCCCTTCGCGCAAAGCCGGAAAAAGTTGTATGCCCGCCTGATGCAGGCCATGAATAGTAGCCGCGTCCGTGCGCTTATCGAACCCAGCCTCCTCGACGGTCGCTCCGATCAGGATCCTCCCATCGCTTCGCGGAACCAAATAAGCCTCGGGCGCGCGGATCACATGACGCGGCCCGTGTGCCAGTCCCACCACCGAAAGCATCTGCCCTTTCACCGGCCGCGTGGGAATCTTCACTAGCTCGAGTTGCCCTGCCCACGCACCGGCGCAGTTCACGACCACCGGCGCCGCGTAGCTGGTTTTGTCGGTACTCACTCCGCCCACGCGACCATGCGAGATAAGCAGGGACAAAACCTCTGTTCCCGATGCGATATCCACCTCACGATGTTTGGCAGCTTTCAGAGCGGCAGACACAAGCGCGCGCGGATCAACACTACGTTCTCTAAGATAAACCGCCATTCTGTTTGAAGTCGCTAAGCCGGGCTCGAGTTCACTCAACGGTGCGGGCAGAAGGCTTTTGGGCCCCTCGTGCACATGCTCAGGACGAGGAAAAAGAATAGTGCCGTCTTCCCGCAAATCGACATCAATTCCCGATTCGTCCTGCAGCTCATGTACAAACTCGGGATACATGCGCGCGCTGGCGATTGCCAGCGGCTGCAAGGCCTCAGGAGTTTCCGCAGTGCAGTCGGCCAGCATTCCTGCTGCGGCGTAAGAAGCCTCGCGCCCAGGTTCACCGCGCTCAACCACCAGGACTCGCGCTCCACGCTTGCGCAATGCGATCGAGAGTGAGAGGCCAATAATGCCTCCTCCAACGATGATCACGTCCCAGGTTTTCATGAGGGCGGTGTCTGTTGACGATGAAAGTTCTGCGGCTTCGTTCAGCTACTTGTTTCGCTGTCACATCCGCGTGGTGATATCCGTCACATATCCCGCCATCCTAAGGCAGCAGAATAAGACTGCAAATGTAATACAGCCGCGAAGCGGCGCCAGAATACAGCCCAGGGCGCGAGCCCTGGGTCCACCTGAAATGAACTAGCCCGGAAAGGGCGAAAGAAACATGGCACAGACCTGC
This sequence comes from Acidobacteriota bacterium, assembly GCA_003224905.1. Lineage (GTDB taxonomy): Bacteria > Acidobacteriota > Terriglobia > Terriglobales > Acidobacteriaceae > QIAA01. The sequence goes on along the minus strand of QIAA01000054.1, from coordinate 48,313 downwards.
GGCAACCTTCTTGTTCACCTGATCTTCAGTACCAAACAACGGAAACCCCTGATCAGACCCGAAATCCGCTCAAACCTCTTCGCCTATCTCGGCGGTATTGTCCGCGAACTGGGGGCGACGGCTCTTATCATTAATGGCACCTCCAATCATGTCCATATGCTCATACGCACTCGTCCCACTCACTCCGTGGCCGCGATCGCACGTGTAGTCAAAGCAAATTCATCAAAAATGGCTTCGTGAGAAGGGGCACAAAGAATTCGCGTGGCAGGCGCCTTCAGCGTGAGCGCATCAAGCGCTGCAACGGTCGCCAGATACATCGCAATGCAAGACGAACACCACAAGCGGCACTCTTTTCAGGAAGAATTTCTGGCGTTTCTGAAACGGAATGACATCGCCTACGATGAACGCTATATCTGGGATTGAGTTTCTTCCGCCCTTGCAGGGCTTACGCCAATGTTCGCTTACCCAGGGCTTGCGCCCTGGGCTGCAATTTGCCGCCGCTTCGCGGCTTGTGGGTGTCGACTGCCGTCGGATCGCGGTGCACCGTCGCCGGTAACCCCGTCTTCTAGGTTCCAGCACCTATGGTGGCCGCACCAGGCGCTCAGAGCTTGTTCAAGAAATCCAGGATCTCCGGCTGGCTCCAATCGACCGCGCTGACGAATTTACGCCGAACGATACCCTTGCGATCAATGATGTAGGTTTCCGGGATCTTAAGCGTTCCATAGAGCCTGCTGCTCTTCTGCTCCGCATCCCGGACGGTCAGAAAATCAATGTTGTGTTCTTTCAGGAACTGGTGATAGGCCTCGCTGTCCTCGTCCCAGCTAATCCCTACAACCGTTACACCCTTGTCCTTAAGCCGCCGCTGCAGCGACACCAGCGATGGCGTCTCCTCCACGCAGGGCGGACAATAGGACGCCCAAAAATTCAAGACGACAATCTTGCCCCGCAACTCGCTTAATGTCACCTTGTTCTCGGAATCCTGAATCGTGAAATCGGGAGCCGCGTTGCCTATGTGCGGAGGGCGAGTGCCGCTATAACATCCGAATAACGGAACGAGAAGTCCGAGAAAAATGAAGCAACGACGCACAAAGTTATAATACCTAATCAGGCAATGGCCGCGTCAGATCAAGCATCGGGGCAGCCCTTAGTTTCGGTGATCGTCCCGGCTCGGAATGAGGAAGCCGCACTCGGGAGTTGCCTGCGTTCGCTGATGGCGCAGGACGGTGTGAGTTTTGAACTCATCGTCGTCAACGATAACTCCACTGATCAGACGCGACATATTGCAGAATCATTTTCCAACGTGCGGGTAGTAGACGCCGGCACCCTTCCTCCCAACTGGACGGGCAAAAACAACGCCATGACCGCCGGCGCCCGCGCGGCAAAAGGGAAGTGGTTGCTGTTCACCGACGCTGATACCGTACACAACCCGGGATCGCTGGCGCGCGCAGTTGCAGAAGCCGAGCAGCATCAGACGGCACTGCTCTCGTATTCTCCCGAGCAGGAGGTTCACGGCTTCTGGGAGAAGGCGGTAATGCCGGTGATCTTCGCCGAACTGGCGAGCACCTACCGCCCTCGTGACGTATGCAATCCGAAGTCTCCGGTAGCCGCAGCCAATGGCCAGTATCTACTCATCTCGCGCGAAGCTTACGATGCGGTCGGCGGGCATGCCGCGATCAGCAACAACTTGCTCGAGGACGTCGCACTGGCTCGCGCGGTCAAAGCATCCTGTCGTTGTCTGCGCTTCCGTTACGGCGCCGATGCCGTGCGCACGCACATGTATCGCGGCTTCAAGCAACTGCGCGAAGGCTGGACAAAAAACCTGGCGCTATTGTTTGTCTCGCCAGTCCGCCTTGCGCTGACGAGGTTTGCGGAATTCATCTTGATTATGAGCGGCGCTGCGGTTGCGCTTTCCGCAATCAGTCGACCCGTCCTGGCAGTCACTGCAGGAATATTGGCTCTGGTTCTCTGGCTCATTTTTCTGAAGCGCATCCGCAGCGCACAATTCGGTTGGCGGGCCAATGCTCTTGCACTCCTGGGCCTTCCATTATTTGCGTATCTTTTGCTGCGCTCCCGAATTGCTTATTGGAACGGCAACGTAGTATGGAAGGGCCGAGCGTACGATCCGGCGAAGAAAGCAGATGCGCCCTATCAAGTGCCGCTCCGGATGAAAGAACTGAAGGACCTGTCCGCGTGATAGCTCTACTTAGCGACTTTGGGTCAAAGAACAAACTCGTCGGCGCCCTATTGTTTGGGGTTGAAATGTCGCCGCGCCGGCAGCAGGATGAAACGGTGCTCAAGGGGTTTCTCGCATATGTGGAGGTCTTAGATGTCCCCGGCGAAGCGGCGGCACACTACGCAAAGATCCGCGCCGACCTGGAGACGCGTGGAACAATGATTGGCGCGAATGATCTGTTCATCGCCGCCCACGCTTGTAGTGTTGGCTTGACGCTGGTTACAAACAACATCCACGAGTTCGGACGCATTCCAAACCTCATGCTTGACAACTGGACAGTGGCGAGCTAACCGAATGGAAAGAGCATTCACTCCAGGAGAGAACGTCCGCTTGCTCTATCTCACCCGCAAAGCTGAATTCTCCGCCTCGCACTACTACCACAATCCGGAGCTTTCTCCGGAGGAGAACCGGCGCCTGTTCGGCAAGTGCAACAACCCCAACGGACACGGGCACAATTACGTGCTCGAAGTCACAGTGAAGGGCGAGGTCGATCCGCGTTCCGGCTTCGTGGTTGACCTAAAGCAGCTCAAGGAAACCATGAACCGCGAGGTGCTGGACGCCATGGACCATCGTTTCCTGAACAAAGAAGTCCCGGAATTTGCCAGCCGCATCCCCACCACGGAAAACATCGCCATCAGCATCTGGCAGCGACTCGCACCGAAGATGAAGACCGCCCAATTGCACCGTGTGCGTGTCTACGAGACTCCGGACTTATTTGTTGATTTCTACGGAAAAGATTAAAAGCGTGTAATTTTATTGTGATTTGAACAGGCGGCAGTTTCCCGGCGCTGTGCTTCCGTCGCTGGAACCCGCAACCGGCTGATATGATTAGAAAATCGTGGACACAACTGCCGTTCCATCAGAAATTCAGTTGACAGTCGAACCGCTTCTGCTGGAAGTGGCCGATGTCGTCAACACCACGCTCGATCTCGATACGACCCTCCGCCGCGTGGCCGAGCTCGTCCGCAAAGTCATTGATTACGACATTTTTGCCATTCTTTTGCTGAACGAGAAGTCCAAAGACCTTCGCATCCGCTTTCAAATTGGACATCCCCGTGAAGTGGCCGACCGTCTGCGCATCAAGCTGGGCGAGGGCGTTACCGGCATCGCCGCCCAGAAGGGCGAGGCAATTCTGGTAGACGATGTCTCCTCTGACCAGCGCTACATCGCTTCTGTTCCCAATGTGCGCTCCGAGCTGGCTGTGCCCCTGATTCTGAAAAACCGGGTCATTGGAGTGATCGATATCGAGTCTCCTCTGCCCGCCCACTTCACTGAGGAGCACAAGCGGCTCCTCACCCTGATTGCGTCGCGAATGGCGGTGGGGATCGAAAACGCGCGCCTGCATACGCGCACTACTCGCCAGGCACGCACCCTGCTGCTGCTCAACGAAATTGCGCGCGAGCTGACGTCAATTCTCAATCTCGATCAGCTGTTTAAGCGCATTGCCGAACTTCTCAGCCGGCTGATCGATTACCAGATGTTCAGCATCTTGCTACTGGATGCTGCGGGAGAGAAACTGCAGCACCGCTTTTCCCTCCGGTTTCAGGAGAATATTCAGCTCAAGCACGACGTGCCGGTAGGGACCGGTATCGTCGGCTATGCTGCCAAGCATAAAGAAGCAGTTCTGGTTTCGGACGTCAGTAAGGATGCGCGCTACATTTCCTCAAATCCGGAAACGAAGTCCGAATTGGCCGTTCCCCTGGTCTACAAAGACAAAGTAATCGGAGTCCTCGATCTGGAACACACGCGTCGCGGCTTCTTCACCGACGACCACAGGCGCACGATCGCCACTCTGGCTGCCCAGATCGCAATTGCGATCGAAAACGCCCGGCTCTATGAAGAGATCGCACGACAAGAACGGCGTCTGGAGCGAGATTTGGCGCTGGCGCGCGAATTGCAATTTCGTTTGTTGCCGCAGAAGAACCCGCGCATGTCGAATCTAGAGGTCGCAGCGAAGTTCGCTCCCGCGCGCGCGATCGGGGGCGACCTATACGACTTTCTCGGCTATTCGCTCTCCCGTCTTGCGATCGTCATCGGTGACGTCAGTGGTAAGGGCGCTCCCGCTGCGATCTATGCCGCCCTGGTCAGTGGAATTCTGCGTTCCCACGCTCCTATTGAGCCCGGTCCGGCGGAGATGCTGAGAGCCGTGAATTATTCCCTCAGCGAGCGCCGGATTGATGGCCAGTTCGTCTCCCTGATTTACGCCATCTGGGATGACGAAAACTGCACGCTGCAGATCGCCAACTCCGGATTGCCGCGTCCCCTGTACCTGCACGATGGCAAGTGCGAAATCATCGAAGCAACCGGCCTGCCGCTAGGCCTGTTCGACGACGCTGAATATGACGAGTTTTCCTTTGACGTTAAAGCGGGCGATATGTTCGTTTTTTTCAGCGATGGAATCCTTGATGCCCGCAACGAGGCAGGCGACCTCTTTGGCCGCACGCGAGTGGAGCAGATCGTAGGCAAATGCTTCGATGGCTCAGCCGAACAAATCGTGGATTCACTGTTTAGCGCCGTTGCCGAGCACGCTGCCGGCGCCGAGACGTTCGACGATCAAACTGTTGTTGTGATTAAGGCACAAGGCAATCGTGGACCTGTGAAGTGAAGCGTGCCGTACAGCCGCAGACTGGTCGCCCCCCTGCTTTTGCGTATCGCCAACTCAGCACGGGGATATTCCGCCTCCGCTCAGCGCAATCGCTTCTGCATTGCGATTCAGTCCCGCTATCACGAATTGCCGAACGCTTTGGAACTCCACTTTATGTGTATTCCGCCAGTGCCGTCCGTGAACGATTACGAGCCTTTGATCGTGCGTTCCGCAACATCCCTCACACCATCTGCTATTCCGTGAAAGCCAATTCGAACCTGAGTATTCTCCGGCTTCTGGGGAAAATGGGCTGTGGCTTCGACGTTGTCTCTGGCGGCGAACTGGAACGGGTTCTGCGGGTTGAGAAACCTGCGGCCAAAAAAGTTGTCTTCTCCGGAGTTGGCAAGACATCGGAAGAGATGAACGCGGCGCTCAAGGCGCGAATACTGCTGTTCAACGTAGAGAGCGAGTCTGAACTATGGATGCTTGCCGAATGTGCCGCACGATTGCGGCAACGGGCCAGAGTCGCGCTGCGCGTCAATCCCGACGTTCCTGCCGACACACACCCCTATATCTCCACCGGCCTGCATGAACACAAGTTCGGCATTCCAATTCGCGAGGCCCGCAAGCTGTATGCGCAGGCTTCCGGCTCCAAATACCTGCAGGTCTCCGGCGTGAGTGTACACATTGGCTCGCAGATAACTGAGGTTGAACCATTCGGCCAGGCAATTGGCCGAGTTGCAGACTTAGTCGATCAACTCCTCGCCGACGGTCACAACATCGAATACGTAGATGCCGGCGGCGGTCTAGGAATCGATTACAAAGGCCACTCATCGCGGAATTTGAGTGAGTATGTTTCGGCCTACGCCGGCGTTCTGCTTCGTCCCCTGCGCCGTCTCAAGGTACATCTTCTGCTCGAACCTGGACGCTGCATTATTGGCCCAGCGGGCGCGTTGCTCACGCGAGTGCTGTATCGAAAGACGAACGGCAAGAGGAAATTTCTGGTGGTGGATGCAGCCATGAACGACATGCTGCGCCCCTCGCTTTACAACGCGTATCACCAAATTGTTCCGGTACGGGAGCCGACCGAGAGGTCATCAGAGACCGTCGATGTAGTAGGCCCCATCTGCGAGAGCGGAGATTTCTTTGCCCGAAATCGACAACTGCCAATCGCGAACGAGGGTGACCTGTTGGCGATCCTCGACGCGGGTGCCTATGGAATGGCGCTGGCTTCAAACTACAATTCGCGGCCGCGTCCAGCGGAATTGCTGGTTGAGGGCAAGTCCGTAAAGCTCATCCGGCGCAGGGAGCGCATCGAGGACTTGCTTCGCAGTGAGATGACATGAAGGCGGAGAGGTCATTGTCTCTCCGCCTCTGATGCTCGACTCACAGGGCGTTGAGGAAGGCCAATAACTGCGACTTCTGCCGATCTGACAATTTATAATAACTCTTGATCACGTCGCTGGCCTCATTCCTGTGGCGTCCAATTGCATTCGGCAGCGTGACGGACAACCCGTCATGCATGAAGCGGTCGCGTGTACGTAACCCCCACAAGGGCGCTGTGCGTAGCTTATTGGCTGTGTCCTGAGGCCCGTTTTGCACGATCCCATCCCCGGTACCGATATTGTGAAGCAGGAAATCGCCGTAAGGATGAATGGTCTTGTTCTTTAGTGCATCCGGCACCGTATACTCGCCAATTGTTAGAGTTCCGCTCGTTGTACTAATCGAGCTCACGTGGCAGATGGCGCAACCGACCTTTGAAAATATCTGCTGGCCAGCTTGAGCGTCGGCAGATGCGAACAGATCCCCATCCACCGGCGGCGCTTTTGTGCCCCGCATGAAAGCCGCAAACTCATCAATATCGCCTTCTTGATCTTCTATGTCCGGAGTCGTCTTGCATATGGAGGTCGTGTCAGTGGGATTCAAAGCGCTGGTGATTCCTTGCTCATTCAAATAGGCGTCCCCGGCAAATGAAAGCAAACTGGCCTGCTGATCTTTCCAGCCAAACCGTCCCACTCGCACCTGTCCCGAGGTTGACTCTGCAATCGGAACCATGATGACCTCGCCTGCAATCCTGCCGCCTGACATTGCTTTTTCGCTGGCAGAGAGTGCTTTCAGCGTGTCGTCATCGATCGCCTCTACAAACCCGTCACCCAGTATGCTCAGCGACATGCGAAACGTGCGAATCGTTTCCGTTAGCGGCGCATGTTCCTGGACGTCAGCACAGGTTGCACGGTCATTTACCAGAGAGCGATTGGGAATGCTCCCGCCTTTTACAAAAATTGTCGGACTTACAAAATTGCCGAAACGGTCGTTGTGACCGACCCGAAACTCAGCTATCTGGCTACTTCCCCCAGTCACCGGCGTCTGGTGACATTCGGCGCACGAACGCGCGTTATAGACCGGACCCAAGCCCTTGTCTACGCCATCTTCCTCTTCGAATGTTCCCTGAGCTGCTCCGAAATCCGCATCCGCCAACATTCCATTGCCGTGGCTCTGTGATCCCGGATTTTCACTCAAAGTGGGAGTGTCATATCCAGCAGGCGCATCCGGCGGCGTCCCCTCGCCTGCGAGCTTCAACCCGACTGCAGATCCAAATATCAGCGCGCTTACGCACACCATGATCCCGATCTTGTTCCCTGCTTTCATGTGAAACCTCCAGGCGCGAGGCAAGGCACACCCCGGCGGCAGAATCTGTTCTGGTTTCAATGCGAGGGAGCGTGGCGAGGCTCTCCCCAACGGTTCGGCCCAAGCCCGGGCGGGAGGAAATCACGCTCGCGTACTGACGCGAGTTAAAACTTTCATGCGTGGCAGGCTCCCGTGCGGGCTGCCTCTTCCACTGCAGGCGCTGCTGGAAGATTAGAGAAAACTTAGACGAGACTTTAGCCTACTTTGGAATTTCGTCAAGATGACCGGAAGTACATTCTGCCTGTGCAAAAGGCACGACTGGAGCGGGATTCGGCCCATTTTGGGAATGGAAATCGCTCATGGCTGACCTTGCCCGAAAACCTGCCACCCACCGACAAGGGTTCTTAAGACTTTCACCTTAGAAATGTCGTCTGGCGGGACAGAAAAAATGTCCTCGCTCAGCAAAACCATATCTGCAAGCTTGCCCGGAGTGATGGACCCTTTGTCCTTATCTTGAAATTCGGCATACGCAGAACCCATCGTGTAGGCTTCGACCGCTTCCGCGACCGTAAGCTTTTGCTCCGGGAACCAGCCCTGAGGATTTTTTCCATCGAGGGTTTCGCGCGTCACGGCTGCGTAAAGCGTCAGCATAGGATTGAGCGGCGCGACATCCCAGTCGGTTCCAAAGGCAAGCCGCACTCCGTGATCAAGGAATGTACGGAAAGCATAGGTGCGGCTGGCGCGATTACGCCCGATTCGGCCTTCCGCCCAGCGCCCGTCATCGATGGCATGGTACGGCTGCATCGAAGCAATCACGTGCAACTGGGCGAAGCGATCGAAATCCTTGGCCGCCATGTGCTGCGCGTGCTCAATGCGCAGGCGGCGGTCATCCTCGCCATGAGCCTTTATCAACTCACTGTAGAGATCGAGAATGATCGAGATTGCCTGGTCGCCAATGGCGTGCGTGCAGAGTTGCAGGCCGGCGGCGTCAGCCTTCATCATCCGATCCCGCATCAGGGACACGGGATGCATTTCATCCGAGAGCAGTCCATGTTCGGCCGGCTGATCCACGAACGGATCGAAGAAATACGCCGTACGCGAGCCAAGTGAGCCGTCGGCATAAGCTTTGACGGCGCCAATCCTTAAATACGGACTCCCAAACGCACGGCGAATTCCGATCTTCACCTGATCGTCAACTCCTTGGGTGATCAGCGGAGCCGCGTAGATGCGGGCGGTCAGCTCTCCCCGATCGAGCAACTCCGAATACGCAGCAATATCTTCGTAGTCCGGATTCATATGCTGCACGCTCGTCACGCCCAGGGACGCCGCATGGGCCAGCGCGCGCTTCACCGCTTTCAGGCGCTGCTCGTGAGAGAGGGGCGGAATCAACTTGTTCACCAGTTCCATGGCCGCGTCCTTGAGCGCGCCCGTGGGATTGCCGTTCGCATCCCGCACGATCATGCCGCCGGCTGGCTCCGCGGTTTGCGCCGTGACCCCGGCTAGCCGAAGCGCAGCCGAATTCGCCAGCGCCATATGACCGTCATACCGGCTCAGGAACACCGGCGTGTCCCCGGTGACTGGATCAATCAATTCTTTGGTGGGCAGCTGCGGCGGCGTCCATTTGGTTTCGTCCCAGTCGCCGCCAAGCATCCATTCGCCTTTCGGCGTCTGTTTCGCGCGTTCACCAATCCGGCGGACGAACTCTTCTTTACTGGTCGTGTCGTTAAGCTGAACCTGCTCTAATTGCAGGCCACCACTCACAAAATGCACGTGCGAATCATTGAACCCCGGCAATAACAGTTTGCCCCCGGCATCGATCACCTTCGTCGCTGGACCGCGCCACGCTTCGACATCAGCGTTGGAGCCCACTGCGACTATTCGATCGCCGAGCACCGCCACGGCCTGAGCTGTAGGCCGGTTCTTATCTACTGTCCAAACCTTGGCCTTGATGATGATGAGATCAGCAGCGGGTCGGGATTGTGCGGAAGCAGTCATTGCCAGCATCGACATAAGAACCAGAACACCTGGTGAGGTTTTCATTTGATCCTTAATCGCCACGGAATTTGTATCAGAAATTTCTTTGCATCTCAATTATATGTATATACATCTATTGTTCATATGAAGCGGACACCTTCACTACCGCTGCCGTGCATGTGCAGCAGCTTTCGCCGCACATCGCGTGCGCTCACTCAGCTTTACGAAGAGGCAATGCGTCCTGTGGAAGTGCGGGCCACTCAGTTCACGATCCTCCTGGTGCTCTCACGAACCGGAGAGGTTTCGCAGGGCCAACTCGGGGGCATGCTGGCCATGGACAGCACCACGCTGACTCGCACGCTGGGAATCATGAGCCGCCACGGCTGGATAGCCGAGCGCCCTGGCCGGGATCGCAGGGAACGGTTGCTGCGCTTGTCGAGCGGCGGAGAGGCGCAACTCAGGCGCGCCCTGCCCGTCTGGGAGAAAGTGCAATCGCGCCTGCGCAATCAGCTAGGAGAGCAGCGTTGGAAAAATCTTCTGCAACTCACGAATCAAGTAACGGACATAGCAACCACCTTAGGAGAATCGGTATGAAAAACTACAAGAAGCTCACGATTGGAATCATCGTCGGCTGGTTCATCTTTGCGTTATCGGCTTCGGCCTTACACCTGTTCAGAAACGATTCAGATCGTATCGGCCTTGCCGTAGCAATAGCTGCACTGGCGCCCATCGTCGTATTTGCGGTATGGCTCGCTGCCTCCGCAAACTTCCGAAAACTCGCATTGTCCCTGAACCCTCGCATCCTCACCTTTGCGCAAACCTGGAGAATCCTCGGAGTCACCTTCGTTATTTTGGAAGCTCGCCAAGTGCTGCCGGCGATATTCGCATTACCCGCGGGATACGGCGACATCGCCATCGGAGCGACTGCCTGGCTCGCAGCCCTGAAGTTTGCCAACCCGGGACATCGCTACAGTTTCATGCTTTGGCAGGCGCTCGGAATTGTGGACTTGATCGTGGCAGTAAGCCTGGGCACAACAGCTCGTCTCCTCAGCCCTCAAGGTCCTTCAATGGTGGCCATGACCGTGTTGCCCCTCAGCTTGGTCCCCACATTCTTAGTGCCGCTGTTTCTCATTTTTCACGTGATTTGCATTGCCCAGGCCAAAGCTTGGACAGCTTCGTACACCCGCTCAACAGCAGCACCGGTCCAGCATTTCGCGATCTAAGCAGAACAGGTTAAACCTGCGCTCAGGAGTCGATGCCGCATCCGCACTAACGTGATGTCATCCTGAGCGCAGCGAAGGATCTATGTATTCCGCTGTCCCGTGCGATGAATTCAGGCGCTAGAGATCTTTCCGCTTGAAGAGATACACTCCAAACGGTGAACCTGGCTTGACGATCTTGGCGTCCTCGCCCCAGCGGTATGCCGGGCGCTGAAGAATATCCGCCACGCCGGTGATTTCATAGCGTTCATGCAGATAGCTTTTCGCCCAGTCGAATATCAATCTTTGCGAGGTAGGCCAGGGAAGCCACGACGCGCTGACATCCACATAAACCACAAATTTCGGCTGAGCAGACTCAATTTCCTGAATCATTTCCTTCTGCATTTGCAGTGCATACTTCTGCGGCTCCATGAGTCCGTACATGTAAATGTGGCCCGTGGCGCTGTGCCGCTGTGAGTAAAAATAGATCTCCGGCTCCGAGCCAAGCACCGCAACCCGATCCGCCGGCGAGGAGTGAGCTTTGATGTAATCTGCAATCCCCGCTGCTTCTGGAAAAGGATTCTCGCCATAGAGGGACCGGCAGGCGGTTAGCGGATCCATTCTGAACAGGAAATCTCGCTGCCGCACGACTAGAAAGCCGCACGCAAAAATAAAGCACAGTACCGGAACGAATCGGAGAACCGTAATTCGTCTCGGCATTTGCGCAGTAACTGCAACGCCTACCAACAGCGAAACCGCCGGCAGCATCAAAATGAAGTAGTGCTCACGGAAATGAAGGCCGGGGCAGACAGCCATAAATGAGAAGAGAAGAAATCCCCCAACGAACATAGCCTGCTCTCGCGCTGCGCGATGAACAAAGAGCAGAGCCAGTCCCACTGCAGCAATCACCCAAATAAGCAGGCCCGCCCCCACGGCCCGCACGAAACCGAATCTGAAGAGCTGGAGCGCGGCATCAAAGTTGACGTTCGACGCATATTGCGCTGCGTAAGAAAAAGTCCAGAACCAGAACTTCTGGAAGACGCTCGCCTTCAGCAGAATCAGACAGGTCAGCACAAAAGGCAGAGCAGCACCGGCACCGTAGGCTCCAATTCGCGTCCACAAACCTCGCCAATCGATTGCGTCTTTCCGCTCGAGAACGAGTAAATAAACTCCTCCAAAAAGAATAAAAACGACCCCCGGTTGCTTCATCAGGAAGCTCGTTCCCAGAAGTATGCCGCTCCAGAAAAGTAGTCCCGTGCGTTTCAGCTCCACTGCTTTCAGCAAAAGCAGAATGCCCGCGATGGCAGGCAGCAGGACAAAATGCTCTGTATGACCCGCGATTCCCAGGATCGTTTGATTAATCGATAGCACCGAATAACTTGCTGCAGCCACCAGGCCGGCAGCCGTGCCAAAAAGTCGTCCGGCAAGCAGGTAGATAAGAATGATTGTCGCTGCGTTGATCAGGCTGACTCCGATGTGAATTCCACTCGGCGTTTGCCCGAACGCCCCCATCAGCAAGGCGTAAGCCGCGTATGTTCCAGGGAGCTTCATGTTGTAAGCGAGTTGGTAGGGTGGGATGCCTTGCAGTATCAGCTGTCCTGCGTAGGCGTATTCTCCTTCATCTCGCTCCAGGGGAAAGTCACGCAAACGGAAGCGAACGCAGGCAGAGAACAGGATGATGAGTAACAGGATTGCGTAACGCCAGCGACGAGGAATGCCCGTCTTCATCATGCCAGCGATGTCGCTATTCTCACGAACTGACACAGATGAGATGACCATGGATTGGTCTCGATCAATTACTGAATCAGCGCCCGGCGTCCGGATCCTGGTCATTGCTGATATCGCCAGCTGCCCGGTCCTACAGGTTTTCCGATGCGAAAAAGAAAATAGCGCTCGGTCGGTACTCGTCCTGTGGCGAACGGCAGCGGCCCCCAGAACGACGAATAGAAACCGGCGCCCATGGACCAGCGCATCGTGCTTACATGCTGATGCAAGTCGATTTCCAGCAGCTCCGACGAGGCAATCAACTCAGAAGGAAACTTGAGAGTTTCAATGTTGTTTTCCGGAATGATGAGCATGTCACCCGGAGACAGAACCGAGTTAGCGAAATCGACGGGCCGTGCCCCATACGATTCCATGTAGTACTGAAAGCCCCAGTGCCCCTGAAACCAGATCGTCCCCTTTTCCTTCTGGGTTCTCTCATGCAGGATTGCCGCCGCTCGCCGCGCCGAATTCGCCCACGCAGAATCAGCCTGCGTAATCCAGAGCGACACGCATCCGCACGCAACTAGCGCAAGGATGGAGGCGTTTCGGAGCCGCCCGTTGCTAATCTCCAATCGTCTTGCTAACAGAATTCCGGCAGCGGGAATCAGCGGAAGAATGGAACGGGCGTTGATCGTCCAGTTCAAGAATGCGGCAAAAATAAATGTTCCACAAACCCAAAGTCCCAGCAGCAGGGAAGCATCGTCTCGCCGCTTCAGGTAGTCGGACACCGCAAGCGCCAAAACAGAAAGTCCCGCAGCGATGTAGACAGCCAATTGCGCGCCCACGATCATCCAGTGCCGATGAAGTTCCAGACGGATGTGATCCGTCTGAATGGAATTTCCCAAGTGCACCCACCCAAGCGCAACGGAGACTCCAGCCGCCAGCCCCAGAGCCGCTCCTACAAGTACTCTTTTCCACGGCCAAAGAACCGGAGCCAGAAAGATGGCTGGCAACATGCAGCCGCCAAGGAAGCTGAGCCCCACGAGAGCATTCCCCAGAACCGATGTCTGTCCGGCCAGACTACGCTGGCTCGCGGAAAAGCTCGCTACGTTCAGCAGCAATCCTTGGCCGTACAGTCCCTTGGTCCAGAACTGATAGGCAACCAGCACCAGCACGGGAATCAGAAGATAGGCCGCCCAGACTCGAACCCGACTACGCCGCACTAGGGAATAGACGATCAATAGCGGAATCAACGCAACGCCGAAATACTTCGTCAAGGCCGAGGCAGAAATCAGCAGGCTCGAGACAACAAAGTAATGCGGCCGCGACGTCGCAAGGCCTTTTGTCCAGAAGATGATTGCCCACACCCAGAAGGCCAGCATCATCGTGTCACACATGACGGTGATGGACGAGACCAGGAAAGCTGGTGTTAAGAGTGTCGCAGCCGCTGCGATGAGAGGAGACTCAGTGAATTGCCTAGCGAGATGATATGTACCAAGAATCACCGCAAGCGCTGGAATCAGAAATGCCAAGTGAAGCGCCAGCTCCGACCAGCCGGCAGCACTAGCAACGAGCGCTGCATAGTAGGAAGCCAAAGGAGGATTCTTGGTCACCTCCGACATCGGCAGGCGAGTCAGGTCCCAGACGACATCAAACCTGTATGGATCCAGCGGATGCTGCGCAATGTGCTGCCCTGCCCACAGAAACAGCGTGTCATCAACATGAAAAGCTCTGCCCGAAAACGGCAGGAGGCAAATCAAAGTGAGGACAGCTAGCAAAGCGTATGAATAATTAGGCCGCCAGGCCTTCGACACAGGGTCGTGTCTGGATGGCTTCGGCAGCGGCGTTTGCTCGCAGACCGGCTCAGCTCCACTCTGCATTTGTATCGTTGGATGGCTCAATGCTCTAACTGGCTCTTCTGCTGGAATGCAACGTACTTCTCACTCTGTCATCAGCTTGAATATGCGTCAATTGCCTTTTGGTAATGAGGAATTGCCGGAATAACTCCGCACAATCGCCATGCGCGGGCACAACGGGCCCACGAGCATGCTCGTTATACTTTATCAATGGGCCTTTCTCTCGCTGCCGAGCAAGACATTCTCAAGCGTCTCCCGCCCAAGCGGCCGCCGCGACTCACTTCCCGCCGCATCGGTATTCATACGTCAATTGCCGGAGGCGTGCCGAATGCCGCCGAGCGAGCCTACCGCCTGGGCTGCAACACATTTCAAATCTTTTCCTCCAGCCCGCGGCAATGGGCACCCTACGAATTAAGCCGTCCGCAATGTGACGAGATCACGCGGCTGCGGGATAAATACGATCTCAAGCCACTGGTGATCCACACCAATTACCTGATCAATTTGTCCAGCACCAATGAAACATTTCTCAGGAAATCGGTAGAAGCATTTCGCGGTGAGCTCGAGCGAGCGCTGAATTTGTGTGCTGAATATTTGGTTCTGCATCCCGGATCCTTTCGTGGAATGAACCGAGAGGAGGGCCTGCTGCGGACATCAGCGGCCATTGCTGCCGCAGCGCAGGGTCTTGATCTTGCCAGACAAGGCCTAACGGTTCTGATCGAAAACACGGCCGGCGCCGAGTTCTCGCTGGGCGCGAGCTTCGAGCAAGTTGCCGAGGTGTTGGATCGACTCCGCGGTCTGGTTCCGGTCGCCGCCTGTCTTGATACGTGTCATACCCATGTCGCAGGGTATGACATTGTTACAGAAGCAGGGTTGTGTAATACGATGTCGCATCTCGAAGCAACAATTCGTCTCAGTAACGTGCGAGTCGTTCATTGCAATGATGCCAAAGCTGCGCGCGGCTCCAAGCTCGATCGCCACCAACACCTCGGGAAGGGAAGTATCGGGAAAGAACCATTCCGCCGCTTGCTGAACGACTCCAGGCTGGCTCACGCAGCATTTATTGCTGAAACGCCAATCGATGCGCCGGGAGACGATCGCAGAAACGTTGCGGCGCTGAAGGCGCTGGTGAAGACACAAGCCTCATAGGATGTTGGGGCCTCCGCTGTCATACGCTCCCTTCTCGGGTATACTCCTGCAACGAAAACGGCAGATCCAATCTGCTTGCAAAGACTGCTTTGCTGAACTGGCAAAAGGACCCCAATGTCACGAGCGACTAGAGTTGCATTGATTTTATGGCTGTGCACTATCTCCGCGGCTGCGCAAAACGCCGACAAGCTCTCCCTCGACGGCACGTGGCTCTATCGTCCTGAGGCCAGGACTACGCTCAAAGCCGACGGCTCGATCGTCGACGACACAACTAGTCTCCCGCCTTCAGGCAGAATGCCTGTGCCATCGAACTGGCACCTGCACGGCCTGCCAAACTTCAACGGCCGGGTACGCTTTGAACGCGATTTCAATCTCCGTCAACAGCTGGGTCCCAACGACCGTGCATTCCTGGTCTTTTACGGTGTGGATTACTTCGCGAAAGTGGAGATCAATGGGAAACCAGCAGGCACCCACGAAGGCTATTTCCAGCGATTCGAGTTCGAAGCAACCGGTCTGATCAAGCCGGGCCGCAATCACATCGCAGTCACCGTGGATGCCCCGCGTGAAGAACCCGGCACGGTGTGGCCGGATCACAAGCGTCTTATAAAAGGAGTACTGAGCCATTGGGACTGCAAGCCCGGCAGCACGGACCTCGCAACCGGGCAAGACGGCACCTCCGCGGGAATCTGGAATCATGTTGAATTGGAAATCCGGCACACCGCCTGGCTCGGTGATGTGAAGATCCAGCCTTATCTCTATGAGCGGAAGCTCATGCCTGAACACGAAAAAGAGAGCGGCACCGACGCACTGCTGTTCATAACCGCTGAGATCTACGCCGCGCACCCCGGCCGATACACGCTGGCCACGGAAATAGCTGACAACAAGGTTTCAATCCCGGTGGAAGTCGCCGGCGCCCATGCGACCGCCGTAATGACCATTCGCATGCAAAACCCCAAGCTCTGGTGGACCTGGGATCTGGGAGATCCTTACTTATACGCGGCCAAGTTCACGCTTCAGAACAATCAGCAGACCACATATCTGCGCACCATCAGCTTCGGAGTTCGCACCATCACTCTGGATGAAGTCACTGGCGAATGGCGGCTGAATGGAGTGCGGTTCTTCATTCGCGGTTCAAGCATCATCCCCGATATGTGGCTGGCGCATTACACACCGGACAGAATAGATACAGACATCCGCCTGCTCCGGCAAGCGCACATGAACGGCGTGCGCATTTGTGTGCACGTGAACCGCGAAGAGCTCTACGATGCGCTCGACCGCGCAGGAATCGTGGCCTGGCAGGATTTCCCTTTACAGTGGGATTACACGCAGTCCGGTGACTTCATGGAAGAAGCCGCCCGTCAACTGCGGGACATGATTCGGCAGTTCTATAACCATCCTGCGATCATCACCTGGGTTTGCCAGAACGAGTCCACTGCTTACAACGTGAACGTGCTGGATCCGTTCCTGGCGCGGGTTGGCGCGCAGGAAGATTCGTCCCGTCCGGTTCGCCCCGTCTCGCATTTCAAAGAGCACTTCTACGCCGGATGGTACGAGGGCGACTACCACAATTACAGCAATCCGCCGGGAGGCCCGATCATTTCCGAACTGGGAGCACAGGCTTTGCCGTCGCTGGAAGAAGTCCGCGAGATGTTCGGCGATGCCTGGCCTCCTGATTGGAAGAAACTCGTCTATCACGACTTTCAGTACGAGGTGACCTTCAATGGGGTGAAGCTGCCCATGCCGCAGAACTGGCCGGACTTCGTCACCAATTCACAGCGATACCAGGCGGAACTCTTGCAATATGCCGTCGAGCACTACCGCCGCGTGAAGTACAAACAGATCGGCTCCTTTTTCCAATTTCAATTCGTAGATTGCTGGCCAAGCATCACCTGGTCAGTGCTCAGCTACGACCGCAAGCCGAAACTCGGCTATGCTGCTCTGCAGCGCGCCTTTCAACCGGTGTTGATTAGCGGCGACCTGGACCAGCAAACATGGAGCCGTGGCGATCCCAATTCTGGCGCAAGGGTCGGCTTGGGAATGGCTGTGAAGATTTGGGCGATCAGCGATCGTCACGAGCCAATCGGTCAAATTAGTTACGAAGCCCATCTGCGAGGTAACAACCAAGATGTGGTCGTAGGAAAGAACAAAGACAGAGATGATCAAGGCAAGGACAAAGCTCCCATCGAACTGCAGGCCGACAGCGTGGTTCAATTGGAAAATCTCTATTGCACCCTGCCACCCGGAACTGCCACCGGCAAGTATGAATTGGCGTTGCTGCTGAAGAGTGGCGGGCAGGTAATCAGCGAGAACAGTTATCCGGTCACGGTAGTGCCCTGACTCGCGAGCGGGAACCAGGACCGCTCCCGCCGTGAGACCAGATACAATAAAGCGCAGCCAGGACTAAGGCTTGCGATGTCATCTACCCACGCCACCCGCTCACGAGTTGAATCAGCCGAGCTGCCGCCTGTACCCCTGACCATCGAAGGCTACGGCGTGCTGCACCAGATGATGCGCGTGCGCTGGGCCGAGTGGCGCAAGCTTTCCGGTCCCGCCAAAGCTGAAGTAATGACCGAGGCTGGCCCGCTACTCGCCAAAATGGAAGAGAAACCAGCCGGGCAGTCGGGGCTCTATTCTCTGCTCGGGCACAAGGGCGACCTGATGCTCGTGCACTTCCGGCAATCTTTTGATGAGCTGAACCAGGCCGAACTGCAGTTGGCGCGGACCTCTTTGAGCGACTTTCTGGAGCCCACGAGTTCATATCTTTCGGTAATTGAGCTGGGATTATACGAATCCACCATCAAGCTGTACCGTGAGCTGGCAGACCGTGGAGTAGAGCCGCATTCAGATGAATGGAAAGACGCAACCAGCGAGACCATTCAGCGGCAGAAAGAGGCCATGCTTCCGCGCCTCTTCCCCGATCTTCCCAAGCATCGTTACCTCTGTTTCTATCCCATGGACCGGCGCCGCGGGGAAGACAAGAACTGGTACACGCTGCCCATCGAGGAACGTGCCCGGCAAATGAACGAGCACGGGCTTGTCGGCCGCCGCTATGCTGGCGAGGTGAAGCAGATCATCACCGGCTCCATCGGATTCGACGACTGGGAGTGGGGAGTGGATCTCTTCGCCGATGATCCTCTCGTATTTAAGAAATTGATCTACGAAATGCGCTTTGACGAAGTGAGTGCCGTCTACGCGCTATTTGGCCATTTCTATGTAGGTGTGCGCTGCCCGGCGGCAGATCTCGGCAAACTTCTGAACGGCGAACTGCCAAAATCTTAGATTCACTTCCACGCTGCTGAATCCTGGAGAAATAATGGCGACACTTGGACTCATCGAATACAAAGACGCAAGTCCCGAAGTGCGTGCCGTGTATGACGACATCATGGCCACCCGCAAGACAGATTGGATCAATAATTTCTGGAAGGCGATCGCGCACGACCCAGCCACCTTGAAACGCACCTGGGACGACATCAAGCAGATCATGGCTCCGGGAACGCTCGACCCGCTCACGAAGGAGATGGTTTACCTCGCAGTTAGCGTCAGTAACCAGTGCGGGTATTGCATAGCCTCGCACACTGTCGGCGCCAGGAACAAAGGCATGACCGACGCGATGTTTAAAGAACTGATGGCTGTGGTCGGCATGGCGAACGAAACCAATCGCCTGGTCGCCGGTTATCAGGTAGAAATTGACGAGCAGTTTAAGGTCTAGCTATGCCGCTCGAATTCACCACTTCGTATCTAAAAGACGCACTCGCTCTTTTCGGTTATTACAAGAAGCTGGGCGAACGCGCCATGGAGCAGGTGAGCGACCAGCAGCTCTTTGAAGTGATGGATGAAGAAATGAACTCCATTGCCATAATCGTAAAGCACATGTGTGGAAATATGCGGTCGCGGTGGACGGATTTTCTTACCAGTGACGGCGAGAAACCAGATCGCAATCGCGACACCGAATTCGTTGACCCGCCTGACACCCGTGATGGCGTAATGAAGCTTTGGGAGCAGGGTTGGGGTTGCGTCTTTGCTGCGCTAAAGCCACTCTGTGACACGGACCTCGAAAGGCGGGTAACAATTCGCGGTGAAGATCACTCCGTGATGCAGGCCGTCAATCGCCAGCTCGCGCATTATGCCTACCACTGCGGACAGATGGTATTTCTGGCTAAGCATTTTCAGCAGGGTGATTGGAAATCGTTGAGCGTACCTCGCAACAAATCCGCCGAGTTTAACCGCAGAGTTCTGTCCAAGGAACTCAGCCAGCGTTAAACCGCTTTCTTCAGATTACGCCTGGGAAACCGGAACTCATGTTTTTTCATATCCACGCGGCGCCCTCGAAAGCAGACCCCTTCTGCCTGCAGCCGAAGGCGCTGTTCGAGGCCTGAATGGCCTCGGAGCTTGATCTCGCCTCCGGAGCCTACGATTCGCTGCCAGGGCAATCCAAACGAGCGGTGCAGCATCCAGGCCACCTGGCGAGCCGATCCGGGGAAACCCGCCGCGCGCGCAATTGCCCCATAGCTGGACACCTTGCCGCGCGGCACGGCACGGATCGCAGCAATAATGCGCTGGCGCATCTCCGGTTTTCGGCGAGGCTGCGCGGCGGGCATATCTTGGTTAGAGCGGGAAAGAGCAGAAGCTGGCGGAGCGCCGCCCGCCCCAATGATCTATGCAGCTACGCCTTTGCGAAAGGATTCGACAGCCTTCTCCTCGGTGTCAAACACTTCGAATATAGTGACGAGCTTTGTGACCTGAAGCAGGTCACCAACTCGTTGCGTAAGTCTTGCAAGCTTGACCGCGCCTCCAGCATTATGCGCAGTAGTGTAGAGCGCAACCAGCGTTCCCAACCCACCGCTATCGATATAGCTGATACCGCCGAGGTTCAGCACCACTCGCTTATTTTCGTTAATAAGCTTCTTCAGGGTATCGCGCAGAATTGCAGATTCTTCGCCAAACACAATACGACCGTTGCAATCGACAACCGTGACGCCGTCCAAGGTGCGAGTATTCAGCTTGAGTTGCATGGGCCCTCCTCTATGATCAGCCCGGGGAGACACATAAGAGTATCGGGTGCCGAGGCTGTGCGCAAGGGCTTCCATAAAGGCATTTGGAGGTGCGGCCACCCCCGAAAAATCGCCTGTAAATGAATCTATTTGAGCGGCTTTCCCCAGTTCTGTGATCAGCTTTTTGCCTCGCATCGCAGTGCGACGTCAAGGGTTCCCGGTATCATGTCGGCTATGTTTTCGCGCCGCACCGGCTGGAAGCTCACTCCCAACCGCTTTACCCAGGCTCAGCGCGAACTTGCGGAATCGGGCAGGGAAGTGCTGGACCTGACAGTCTCGAATCCAACCCGGGTCGGACTGGCTTACGACGCCGAAACAATCCTGAAATCCCTTTCTGATCCAGCTGTGCTGGACTACGATCCGCAGCCTCGTGGTCTGCGCAACGCGCGCGAGGCTGTTGCAGCCTACTACCGCCAACAGCACAGTCTCGGCATCAGTCCAGACTCCATCATTCTGACAACCAGCACAAGTGAAGGTTACTCATACATTTTCCGGCTGCTCTGTAATGCTGAAGATGAGGTTCTGGTTCCCAAGCCGAGCTACCCGCTATTCGAGTTTCTCGCCGATCTTCAGGACGTGAAATTGGTGCCTTACCCATTGATCTACGATCACGGCTGGCAGATCGACTTCCACTCGTTATCCAAAGCCATGAATCAGCGAACGCGAGCGGTCGTGATCGTGCATCCCAACAATCCAACGGGCTCCTTTATAAGCACGGCGGAGCGGACTGCGCTGAACGATTTCTGCCGCGCGAACAATCTCGCGCTCATTGTTGACGAAGTGTTTCTTGATTATGCGCACGACGGCGCCCGCCGGAAAAGCTTTGTTGATAACACAGACGTGCTCACGTTCACGCTCAGTGGGCTCTCGAAAATCTCTGCGTTACCGCAGATGAAGCTGGGCTGGATCGTGACCAGCGGCCCGGAAGACGAAGTGAATGCCGCGATGGAACGGCTGGAGATTATCGCTGATACATATCTTTCCGTGAGTACCCCGATCCAGGTCGCTGCAGGCGTTCTGCTGGATGTACGCAAGAAGCTACAGCCGCTGCTGTGTGATCGTTTGCGTCAGAACCTCACGGAACTCGACCTCCAGCTTGCGCGAAACAAGAGTTGTTGCCGCTTGGAAGTGGAAGCCGGCTGGTACGCCGTGGTTCGGGTTCCGGCCACGCAGTCTGACGAGGATTTGGCGATCGAGTTGATCCGCACGAAATCAGTTCTCGTGCATCCCGGGCATTTCTACGATTTCCCCAGTGATGGATTCCTCATTGTGAGTCTCATCACAGCTCCGGATATTTTTAGGCAGGGCTTGCAGCGCATTCTCGAGGAGTCATAACCGCAGCTACTCCTCGATCATTCGCCATTCCGCGACTTGTTCCTTTTTGCAGGCAATCTCCAGGCCTGCCTTTCTACAGGCCCTTAATTTATGCAGCAGCCTGCTCGGCACGCTTAACGAACGCAAGCAAGTCGTCATTGATCTGGTCTGCATTGGTTGTGGGCATCCCGTGCGGAAAGCCTGGGTAAACCTTCAGCGTGGCGTTCTTGACAATCTTTGCGGACATCAGACCCGCCGCGCCAATTGGAACGATCTGGTCATCGTCGCCATGAAGAATGAGGGTTGGTATATCGAACTTCTTGAGGTCCTCAGTAAAATCCGTTTCTGAGAAAGCTTTGATGCAATCGTAGTGGGGCTTCATTCCTCCCATCATGCCCTGCAACCACCAGTGCTCCCGGATGCCTTCCGAAATCTTGGCGCCTGGCCGATTGTAGCCGTAGAACGGGAGCGTTATGTCCTTATAAAACTGCGGCCGATTCGCCATAAGTTGAGCTCGCAAGTCGTCGAAGACCGAGATAGGCAGGCCACCAGGATTCTTGTCCGTCTTCACCATGAGCGGCGGCACCGCGCTGATGAGCACGGCCATGGCCACGCGTTTTGTGCCATGCCGCCCGATGTAGCGAGCGACTTCTCCGCCACCGGTGGAATGGCCCACATGGATTACATTCTTGAGATCGAGTTTTTCAGTTAGCGCCGCCAGGTCATCGGCGTAGGTGTTCATCTCGTTGCCATCCCAAGTCTGAGTGGAACGGCCGTGTCCTCGCCGATCATGCGCGATGACGCGATAGCCATGCTGGCCGAAGAACAACATCTGTCCGTCCCAGTCGTCTGCGGTGAGCGGCCAGCCGTGGCTGAACACTATGGGCTGTCCCTTTCCCCAGTCCTTGTAATAAATCTGTGTACCGTCTTTTGTGGTGATGGTCGGCATGGATGTCTCCTTCAATGATGGCTGGTGAGTCGCCGCCAGAATCCGGCGGCAACGCATGTCTACCGGCCTTTTCGGCCAGCTTGGTTGATCAAGCCGCTCGTGCCATGGCTTGGACGGGTTTGTCACGGAACCTCTTTACCGCAAGCACAGACAACGCAATAAACACAGCTAACACCATGAGTTGCGCAACCACGAATGGAGGCTCGGTTTGTGTTGGAGCGAGCGCTTTCAGAGCTGGTACTTTCAGGAAGGCCTGCACCACGAAGACAAACACGTTCAGATAAAGAGCAATGGCGGCGCCAACCACATAAGTGGAACGCCATCTACCGGTGAGATGAAAAACGTAGCGCGCCGGAATCGTTACCGCGAGCACCAGCAGTGACACGATACCAACTTTGTGTGACGGCAGCAAGTGCTCGAATGGAAACCCGAACCCGCTGATGCTCGTTAATGCTGTGCTGGCCAAAAACACGGACGTCCAGCTGTCAAGCCGCCGGTTTCTGATCAGTCCAAAAATTACAACGAAACCTGAAACGATCCCCAGCAAACTCAGGACCACGTGTAGAACAGTGTACGTTGCAGTGCTCATTCCCAAAATCATGGGGTGCCCCTTTCAGGGTCTCAGACGACAGATGGTTTCGTTTGGCGTATTACGATTTCTTGCAGGCGAAACGGCAAGGAGCATTGTACGCCGATTAGTCCCCGCGGAAATACAGGCAGAAGTTCTTGCCCTAGCTCTGAACTATAGCCAGTCGGCAAAGGAGACGACTAGTCCCGCAGCCTCGTGGCTGCAGCGACAATGGATTTTGCCCATTCGGGAACGCGAGTCAAATCACATGTTTCCACTCTGCCCTGAACAACGTGGAGGACTAGTGTTGGCTTTGGCATCTCTCCAACCTGTGGATCGGCCTCTTCACTGTTGTCATAAACCAGAAGTTCAGTCAACTTCGGAAGAAGCTGAATTAGATTGAGTCGACTTCGCGTGTAACGCTCTCGAATTCTGTCCTCACTGATTTCGTGCCCACCCTTTTCAACTCTGGACCTTACACGCGCTATGTGAAGATCGACCCTGCTGAGGCCTACATACCATATTCGCACTTCAATACCTTCGGAAAGCGCCCACGCGAGAAGTGAGGTGATGGTCTTGCCTCCTAGTGTTGTCTCGAAAGCAAAATCCAATCTTTCGGTGATTGCGCGTTCCAAGAGACGCTTACCTTGATGCCAAGCGGTGCTGTTCGCTTCAGCTCGTGAAATACCGGAGTTAGCAGTCAAGATGCGATTTGTCGCGTCGTCGGGATTGAAGAACTCCACCCCTTCTTTCAAGAACATTGCGCCAATGATGCTACTCTTGCCAGCTCCGTTCGTCCCCGCCAGCACGTAAATACGGGGTACGTGAGACGGTTCAACCACGCTTCGTCGGGGCGGCTGTTACCGCAGCTTCTCCAAGTTTCCTAGGTGACGCGTGGAATGCGGCCTCCATGGACTTCCGCGACATAGACCCTTGCATTCGAGCAAGAAGTGAATCGAATTCAGCGTTCAAGGCATTAATCTTGGATTCAGGTGCGCGTGATAAAGCGTTGAATTCGTCCACTGACATCAAGACAGCTTTGGGAGCATCGTGTTTCGTGATCACGACGACATCACCCCGAATCGCTTTTTCAAGAATCCTTCCAAATTCGTTCTTTGCTTCGGTGGCGGAAAACGAAACCGGCTTGCCTTGTTCACTGCGATGAGATAGGAATACTGAAGAAGTAGTACGTCGTTCACGATTGCGTCGAACAGCCAGCGCGGCAGCCTTTTCGAGCAACTCCGGTTTAATTGGCTTGACCAAGTATTGTAGGGCGCCTAGCTCGGCAGCTTGGACGGCGATTTGGTTATTCTGCGCCTCTAGCATTAAGATCACCTGCAGTTCGGCGGAATGCCTGTGCATTCGGCGCAACAGCGTGAGACCATCCATCCCAGGCATCTTCAGGTCGCTAATCAGAACCTCAAATTGACTCTTCTCAATCTGGCGCAGAGCGTCGAGCCCACTGGAAGCTTCTGCGACCTCAAAGCCTGCCTTGGTAAGCTGATGACCGTAAAAGTGAAGAATTGTAGGATCGTCATCGACGATAAGGACTCGGCCTCTTGAATCCATGTTCAATTCCTCCTATTAGATATTATAGCCATTATAAATATTATAGCTAAAATAGTTAAAACAGCTATGGATTTTTTAAGTTGTGGCTGTCCAACCTTCGTAAGTACACGCCACCAAACGAACAAACGCGAAACTGCCACCTTGGGTAGAGGGCGCGGGAAGACAGTTGCGGGCGAGATTCTTCTAACAGCAGCACGATCAGAAGCTTAAGTTGGTCGGGGCGATAGGATTTGAACCTACGACCCCCTGCGCCCAAGTAATCAGATGCGGCTGTTTCCAGGAATTACCAAAGGTTACCGAGGGTTTGCAGCCCCTGTCCCGTCTGCATTTTGAGCGAAATCGTTCCCCACGATACTCTTCAGTGACACTCGGGATCTTTTGATAACCCTTGCAATGCCTTGTGGACATCCGTGTGGACACGCTCAATTAATGGCAGCCACGCGGCTGGTCTCGGCGGCAGTAGTCGGCTTGTCCAGCATGGAAACAGCGTCCCGTTTGGCCTGCATCCGGATATGGGAATAGTGTTCCAGAATTTCGCGACTAACGTGTCCCGCAATGGCCATAAGAGTCTGCTCCGGCACTCCAGCTTCAGCCAGTCGCGTAATGCAATGGTGGCGGAGATCGTGGAATCTCAGTCCTCCCAACGCCGCCTTGCGGGTCAGCTTCCGCCAAGCAGAACGCCATGACTTCATTGGCCTAGTAGGGTTGAAACCGGCTCCTGCGTTTGCGCCCTCCTTCGTGCGACGGAAGCTGAATCCTGGAAAGACGTAGTGATTAGGATCGATAGCCCCCAGTAGGGCCGCTCGCTCCAGTAAGCGCGCCACCGCCCACGTTGCCGCCGTATTTAATGGCATAACTCGGCACCCGGCATCAGTTTTTGTACTGGAACGTCGAACTGTCATGATGCGTGCTTCCAGATCAACGTCCGCCACGCGAAGTCCCTTGATCTCACAGCTACGTGCGGTCGTATTCGCGGCCAGTAGAGCGGCGTAGTACGCAACGCTCCAATTTGGATTGCTGCTGGCTACCTCAAAGAGGCGGCGTTCTTCTTCGGGAGACAGAGCACGCCCAGGCCCGCGCTTATCTTCTCGCAGGGGTTTGTAGTCGTCAGCCAGATGGGACCACCACTTTGCCGAGCGCAGGATCATCCTTAGAACTTTGGTCTCCAGGTTCACTGTCCGGGGGCTGACCTTCGCCACCCGCCCTAGCTGGTAGCCGCTAATATCACATGCAGTAATCTGGGAGAGGCGGTGACTTCCTAGAGCCTGTAGTAGCGGCACAAGCCGCTCTCGGTCAATACGAGCGGTCTGGGCTGCGACCAGTCTGGCGCGACCTGCCAGCCACTCTTTCGCTGCTTTCTCGAGCGGCCAGTTGCTCATATCGGTCGGAAGGCGTCCCTCACGCTGAGCCTGAATGACCCTCTGGCGCTCGTTTCGAGCTTCCTGGTAGGACGTAGTGTGAGCCGAACACTCCTTCCACCGTCCTGCAACTTTCAACTTGTAATGCCAGATTCCACGACGTTTATGCAGGCCGTCATTGTCCTTCCGTTTAGGCTTCTTCGGATTGGATTCGGTCTCAGTCATTTCGTCTACCCTCATTTTTGCGTTTTCGATCCTCACGCGGACGCCCTCCGAGGTTTCCCCACTCCCGCATCCGGCGGACGAATTCTTTCTCTCCCCACTTCTTCTTACGGGCCTCGGCGCTCTTGCGTCCCATGAGACTTGCTGCTTTGCTCACGTCCGTCATGGTTCTCATTATAACCTAACGTTAGGTTATTTGCAATAAGGTCAAGAATCTATCCTGCGATTTGAGAAGCAAACTAGGAGCCAGTAAGAGATATAAGGTATAAGTAGTTTCGAGATCAGTGCTCTCGTGATCGATAGACGCGCTTCCGAGCCGCAGCGTATGTCATACCTTCCCCAACCAGACCGGTGATCTGAGCCCTCTTTTCGTTTCTTAGTTCATTTCTCCGGTCGGATTCCCTCTGCAGGCGGTCTGCTTCTTCAGGCTGAATCAAAATGCGGTCTTCGTTGTTTGTCGCCGTTCGTACTCGCCCTAATCGGATTTGGCGATAAATGTAGCTCCGGTCCACGTGCAACCGGTCCGCTAAGTTTTCTACGGTCAAGGAGGGCGACCCTGGAGATCGTGCAGCTGCCCCGGCGACATCGGCGAGCGCAATCCCTGCTTGAATCGGTCGAGATGATCTTGCAGCGTTCTTAATCAATTTGCTGATGTAGAATCGCCATGCGCGCCAGTCCTCAGGCCAACGCCAGTTCTTCCAAAGATCCTGGAACACCTGCTGCGACAGGTCTTCTTTATCCACTCCGGGCGGTGCTCGAAATGCCTTCAAATATGAAAGCAGTTGCACCGTGAGATCACTTTTGCTTGGTTCCTTCAATACTCGGATTTGCAGCAGGTAGAGACAAAGCTGTGCCCACAAATCTTCATGGGGCATTTCGCGCGCTACGTAAATAACCTGAGTACGCATGAGGCTGGGTTTGTGATCTTTTGGGTGGGCTAGGGACGGAGCGAAGCTGCGACGCCACTTCTTGGCACTTAGCTTTCCTGTCCCATCCATACGCTCCGTTGCTGTTCGGTGGCAGATGTTCAGGAACCATGGCTTGAACCGGCCGCGACGCAAGAGAAAGCGAAGGACTATCAGCTTTGATCGCGTTGGAGGAAGCGGTTCGCCCAGTGGGTCTACGCGAATCGATCCAGACACTTGGAAGTTGGGAGTCGTCATCCGGCAATGAGAATAGTTTAGGTTCCATCCCCGCGAAGCCCGAAAGAGGTACATTTCGGCTAGCGACAGGACCTCAGCGCAAAGCTGCTTTATTCCTTGTTGGTCAGTGGGATAAAGGGTTTGTCCCATTAGTCCACTCATAACATAGGTAACGGCCCGTTGCTACAGGTGGGCCGCAAAACAATTACGTCGAGGTACTGTTGATGACGAAGCGACTCTTGACCTTGAAAGAATTTGCGAGTGAGCTTTCGATTTCAGAAGCACTCGCGAGGAAATGGCAACGGAATGGGAAGCTAAGAGTAACAAAACTAGGCCGATGCGTGCGGGTGCCACAAGAGGAAATTGAGCGGCTGATCGCTGTTGGCGTGGTAAATCACGGCAGGACAAAGGTTTGACTACGACCCTCAGCTCCGAGTCCGACTTGATGGTCCGGTTCCGAGATGACGTTGGGCGGGCGGGACTCGTCGGCGAGAAAAGAAACGCGGTACTTGTTTTGTTGAGTGCCGTTAGCGCCAAGCTTGCTAAGCCATTGCACGTCACACTTCAGGGCACAAGCGCCGCCGGAAAAAATTACTTGATGGCCCGCGTGGGTTCGTTTCTTCCTGTTGATTGGGCGAGATCACTCACTGGAATGAGCCCAAAGGCATTGATGCACTCAGGTGAAGAAGAATACCGGCATCGGCCAGTGTTCATAGCCGAATATGAGGGAGTCTCCGGTGCAGACTATGCAATCCGCACTTTTCAGTCGGAGCAGATGATCGAATGGGAGTTTGTCGAGTCTTCGAAGAGGGGTATCAGCAAAAAGACACGCCGGGTGCGTGGCCCCGCCGCCTTCATCCAAGCCACTACTCGTCCATCGCTGCATGCTGAGAACGAAACAAGGCTGCTCTTCACGCGGATGGACGAGAGCGCAGAGCAGACCCAGGCTATCCTGCGCCAACAGGCAATAGAGGCGGCGATGGGATCTCTGACACCTCCAGTGTCCTTGTTTGCGCCCTGGCGCGAACTCATAGCCGGTCTAAAACTCAATTCGGTAGTGATTCCATTTGCACCCAAGCTGGTCCCAAATTTTCCGGCAAAGACGGTTCGCTCCCGCCGAGACTTCCCCAAGCTATTAGGTCTAATCGAAGCATCCGCCCTATTGAATCAGCACCAGCGCGAGACACAAGACACATGCATCATCGCTCACGCTAGTGACTACGCTGTGGCGAAGGAGCTTTTTGAGCACTGTCTTTCCTCGACCCCAGATAAGGCGATAGGCGAACTGTTGCACGTATCCGAGGCACTACACGGGACTGGTGAGAATTTCAATGTGGCCGATTTGATGCGGGAGCTTCGTTGGGGCAAGAGCAAGGTCTATGAAGTGCTGGCGCGGGCGGAGGACCTTGGCTGTGTGGGCAAGACCGAGGGTTGGGGTCGCTACGCGTTTTTGCGGAGGAACTCAGACGACGCGATCGAACTTCCATCGGCAATCGACTAACCCGTGGAATTTTCCATTGTTCCACGGAGACAGCCCTATCAGAGGAGGGGGATGCCCCTCTCTGGATGGAAAAATGGAAAAATTATGCGGACCAAAGTGCCGGGTCGAGACAGATTCTATCTTCAGTTGCGTCCGGACCTGTGAGTGACCCCGGTAATCTCGAATACGAGCCGCAGGGCGCGAATGTCCCCCATGGTGCGGAACTCTCCCGACCCGCAACAGTCTGTGCAGGTTGAGCCAGAAATGGTTCCTTTGCCTGCGCACTTCACACAGAGACCCCTCTGGCCGAGAGCAGGCAAAGCGAGATTCTCCATGATGTCGGGCAGTTGTTGAGCCATTCTCATCATTGCAATGGACGCCTGTTTCTGACAGTACAGGCGCATCACGTCCCCCGCCGAAAGCCCAACCCGCGAGCACAGTTGAGCGAAACTCATCCGGGCATAAGCAGGGTCAAGCATCATTTCGGACAAGCGCGAGGCACGTGCGTCGCCGGTAGCGATGAGCGAATTGGCAATCTCTTCGGTGGCTGTGGTGGCCTCAATCTGCCGAAACAGGCTTTGCTTGTGGGGCGGAGAAAGACGCTTCATCTTCACGCGGGTTGCTCCTCCTCCAGCATCAAGCGATGTACCGGCGCACCGCGCTGATAGTCCAGATTTAGCTCTGCCAGCGGAAAAGTGATATCGGGCGGGGGCATGCTCCCCCGACCGGAATGTTGCAAGGGGCTGAGGCTGTGAAGGACGAGGCCATAGCCGAACCAACGTCGGCAGGGTTTCGCCTTGCAGCGGATGCGCCAGCCGGTTCTATCGACACGGTAGCGGTTTAGGTGACCACACCACGGGCAAGTCCAATCCACCACGCCGGTGAAACGAGCGCGAAGCGTGAACTTAGGTGCTGCCAGTTCCACACGTGAATTCCCCATTGAGTTGATTCGGGAGAGGGAGGACGCATCGGGCAACTCGTCACCTTGATCGTACAGTGATTGCTTCACAGCAGGAACATAGCTCAGGTGGAAGCGTGTATCAACCCCCCTGCACCCTATTTCTGCTGGTCAAGAGCGAGGGCTGATACTGAGTGGCACTGAGTGATATGGAGAATCCGGCCTGATTTCAGCAGCGATTTCAGCAGCGATCCGCGAGTCAAAGCGAAGTTGTACAATTTTGTTTTTGCGACCGTACCTTCTTGCCGTGGGGCGGGCTTATGAAGCAAAGGGTGCTCATCGTTTCTCCTCTCCTGCTCGTTTGCTGCCACGTTTCCATCGCTCAGATTCAAGCTCAATCTTCGGGCAGTCGGAAGATTGTGATTGAGAGCGTCAGCATCTCCGGCACACAATCTATCGATTCCGTGGAACTGGCAGAGATTACCGGTGTCTTCGCTGGGTCCACATTTAACGATGATCCCGATGAGCTGCAGGAGCGTATACGAGCACAGTTCCAAGATCACGGGTATTTCAACGTAAAGATAGAGAAACTGGACATGAAGGTCATCGATCCGTTGGGTTCCCCAAAGCCAGTCCGACTCGAAGCTGAGGTTACCGAGGGACTGCGGTGTCAACTGTCGAGTATTGAGTTCGGCGGCAATCATGCACTCAGCTCGGAAGCTCTGCGAGGAAAGTTTCCGATTAAGGTCGGCGGCGAATTCAAAAGATCAAAGATCGCTGGGGGCTTGGACGAGATGCGAAGCGTGTATGGTTCGTTGGGGTATCTGGATTCTGTTTTTATCCCGAAAGTGACCTTCGACTCCAGTTCCACAGTGAAACTGAAGATTGAGGTAGAAGAGGGTCCACAGTACCGGATGGACCAGTTCGAAGTCGTCGGTCCGTCGGAACTGTCTGAGAAGCTCCAAAGCCGATGGGACCTGGAATCTGGTGCTGTGTTCGATCGCGCCTATTTGGGGACGTTCTTGGAGAAGAACCACTCCATTCTTCCCGGTGATTTCTCCCAATCGAATGGCGTGGATTTGTTTGAGGATTGTCCCCATGCGAAGGTTTCTGTGCATTTCCACGTGACGACCGACCCCCAACACGCAGTGCTCGACCGGGAAAAGCGCGTAGATTGCCCGCATTCCTCACAAACTAAAGTGAAATGAGTCCAGACAGAAAATATCTCAACACGCGTCATATCCAATTCGGAGCGCCGGCTGTTTCTCTGGCATGGGGTTCAGTCGGAAATAAGGCAATTGAGTGACTCTTAGCGTTCGGAGCTGATTTGTTGTTGAAATATCGCGATTACACTCATTGACCTTTCACGTTTTGATCGACTGTGGGCGCTCAGCGTGGCAGAATCTCAATTTCATGTACCGGAGCTATTCCTTCTTGAGAACCCATTGCCCTTGATCGAACATCAGGAAGCGAGCGTAGGTATAGTCACCGACGAATGAATTCCCACGGAAGATTCCCCGCACGCGCAACTTCGGCTTCTTGGAAGCTAGGTCCATCGTCCAAATGTTTTCGCCATTTCGGTGGGCTGTTCCGCTGAGGGTTGCTGAAGTGACCTCGCCTCCGGTTAAGAAAATGTCGGCACGGGCAATGCCCTCCTGAATGTTGATCGTCATCTGTGCCGCGCCAGATACTCCGTATTGGCTGCTTTGCCACACGCCCGTGTAGGAACCCGTAGGAGCGATTTCCTCGATCTTGAGGTGGTCATCGCGAATCGGAATGTTGACCGAAACCAGCGATTTCAGCTCGCCTTCGGTGAGCAGAGAACGCACATAGGCGATTGGAATCGCAAAATTGAGGTTCTGCCCGCCAACCATCTGCGCGAAAGTTACGCCTATCACATCACTATTTGAGTTCACAAGTGCACCGCCACTGCTACCAGGCGAAATTGGAGCCGTGATCTGCAAGACCTGCATTTGATGTTCCGGCCAGTCTCGTATTCCGCTAACGATACCGTCCGAGACTGTGGCTTCGGTGCTCACGGGGGCTAGTCCGGCGAGCGGGCTTCCAATCGCGATCACGTGCTCGCCTATTTGCACTTGCTGCGTAAAAGCAAGATGTAATGGCCGGAACTCTTTGCCCACGGCCTGAAGTTTCAAGACAGCGAGGTCTTTGTCAGCGTCGGTTGCAAGGACGCCTTGAACTTGATAGGAAGCGCCGTCTGTGAGCCGGGCCTCTGCTTGAACCGCACCCGACACATGGACCACATGATAATTCGTGACAACCTTCCCATCGCTGCTGACCACGAACCCGCTACCACTTCCCAACTCTGCCCCGTTCTGATCGCGAGTGACGACTCTGACGACCGAAGAACTCGTTTCTCTCGCTATCGTCGGGACATCTTTGGGTGACTGGGCAATCGCGGTGGTTGCTATCACCGACGCGAAACTGCATGCCCTCAGGATCGCCATGCACATCGCAAGACCCACATGCGCACAAATTCGCATGAAGAACCTCCTGTTCCAGCTTCGTCGGGGACCGGCACTGTTTGTCGTGCCAGGGGAAGGTGCTGCAATGTTGACGCGAGAAGCCCCGTCAGTCAATAGAAATGTGACTCATCGGCTGTGTACGCATCGGCTGCGTGCCCGCAAGATGGCACCCGATGCCGCTCGACATCCGCATCCGCTTTGGCCGTGCGCTCCGGCGTATTCGCGAGGAACAGGGAATCAATCAGGAGGAGGCGGCAGAGCGGTGCGGGCTGCACCGGACGTATTACAGCGGGATCGAGCGAGGAATCAGGAACGTTTCGCTGGTGAATATCGAAAGAGTAGCAAAAGGATTGAAAACTAGCCTGCCTAAGCTGTTTGAGCGGCTTTGACGGTGTGCCTAAAATGCGACACGCGCGTGAGAGAATCCCGAGCGCACGGGAACTCGGAACGTCCAACAGTGGTGCTAGGCGGCCCGAACCGCGTCGGTGCGTCCTCGATTCTCTTGCAGGAACAAGTTCGCCTCTTCGAGCTTGCGCTCGCGAGTGGTCTGATCCTCTTCAGCTAAGGCTTCCCAAACCATCTGCAGCCATTCCGTAAGTTGCGTTTCGGAGCGCCCGTTGCCTGTCATTGCGGGCAAGCGTACTGGAATCTAGGGTAACTATTCGATCAGTTGGAAACCGTATTACTGGCCCCGAACTGCGCTTTTGGATCGTTGGCCGATGATCCTTGTACACCACATCTCCTTCCATGCGCCGCAAGAGAACTGATCCCGAAAAGCTTCGCGCCTCACTCGATACGCCCTGCTCGTTCTGTGGCTACTCCATTCCTCCGAACGAGCTGCAGAGGACCGACTTCACGCATGTTCTCTGTCCCAAGTGCCAGAAGGAGTTTGTCCCGTGCAAGCCTGCTTATTGCTGAGTAAACTAGAAGCGCCTAGTGGATTTGATTTGCGCCAGTTCTCTACAATACAGTGTTAATCGGGCGACCTCTTCACGCTTCCAATCCCTGACATAGTGGAACTCAGCAAGCTGTTGCGCAGATACCACGCGGCCAGCTTGAGAGAAGACTTCTGCATCCGTGGGTTCATCGGCTTCCTTTAGAAGAGTGATGACCCGGCTGACCCACTCCCGAACCGCAGCCGCGCCACTGGTAAGCTCTGCGCCATCCTGAGCGGACAAAAGACGGTCATGCAGACTGATCTCTTGGTTGATTAGAGGTGCTAATTTGCGTTTGAGGTTCTTCACCTTCTCGGATGAATCAAGCTCTTGCTTGAGAGAGCTAATTTCATTTTTCTGTTTCGCCAGTTGTTCTTGGTTGTCCCTGTCCATGATCATCGGTGCTATGACGACGTAGTTCCAAGACCACTCGAAGGCATACAACACCATGTAGATGATGATCGTGGCTACTGTGAATATCACCACTTCCTTGATTAGCTCAGGCGGCGGAGATTTTGGATTCCACTTGTGACGTAGTACGGCGAAACCACGTTGCCCACCCGACAAAGCGAGGGCTGCAACGAGCCGGTAAAGCGGCCAAAACTTAAGCTGTGGCATGTGCTGACGGACTCTGTGCCAGTAGTCCCGTCGCTTTTTCTCCTCAGCGGTCATCGAGTCCATAACAATTGTTGCAAGGAGCACACTCTCGTACTACCACCAGATTGCGTTCTGCTGCACAATCCGATAGCCCTAAAGCATCCTGACTGTGAATCAGGGCGTCCTTTTAGTCTTGGAGTGATTTCCCGGCGATTATAATGGCACTCCGTAGTGCTCAACTGGACTAAGACAGGACTGAATAGAGCGGCTGCTGTGGAGTGCAGGCAGAGATCACCGGCTGGATGCATTAGTGGATCGCAAGCAGGAACTCAGACGATTGCTGGCGAATGTGGCCGCGTCATCGCCGGTCAAATATGTGGATCATGTGGACGCGGCAGGCGTGGCGCTGTTCGAGCGCGTGTGCAACCTCGACTTGGAGGGCATCGTTGCCAAGCACAAGTACGCGCCCTACGTGAGCGACCGAGAGCGAAGCACTTGGTTCAAGATTCGCAACTCGTCATATTCGCAGATGGTGGGCCGCGAGGAATTGTTCGAGCGTGAGCGAGGCAGTGAACCTGCTCCCGGATGGCACTCGTGCGAACTAGCTTGCGCTCTTCTTGATGTCTAAACGCATCTGACTGGTAGACAACGGGACACACGACTCATGAGCGCCACATTTGGGAGTACTATACCGCTGTTGTTTGTGATGATTGCCATCAGCGGTTCCGCTCAAACCAAGGCTGACCTCACGGCCCGGTATGGCTATCCTGACGTTCAGCGATTCGTCGTGCGCCCTGGAATTACCCTGACAGCGGGTTACGCGGAAAACCGAACTGCATGTCAGATGTTGATTGAACCTGAAAAGTCGCTTGGACACGCTAACAATGAAGAGCAGTCCATGGCGACTGAGACTGTAACGGCGATTATTGACGAACTCATCCCGAAGCCGGAACGTGGAATTCTGCTAGAGCATGCAATTGAGAACATGGGCGCAGCAGAACTTCGACATTTCGTATATCAGAACTTGACGATCAGCCGTCAGTTCGTGCGCTACCTACCAAAGAATCGGGATGAAACGACAGCAACGATCATTCGCAAAGATGGGATATGCGGTTCGCCAACCACTTCTCACGAGTACGCCTCCGGCATTGAATTGACAGCGATTGATCTCCAGAGCCGGTACGGTGATCCCATTGCTGAGAGATACATCGTTCGTCCCGGTGTTACGGCAATGGTTACTTACGGCAGCGATGATGCCGCTTGCCACATAGTCATCGAATCGCAACGGCCCCTTGTTCTAGGGGAACAACCACGAAAGAACATGGCCTCCGATGTCGTAGATGACATCATCGAAGCAACGGCCCCGTCAGAGGTCAAAGGTGCCAAACGGGATTCCTTGTTGATGATTACGGGTTGCGCTCAGTCCGAAATGGATTTCTTCGAGAACCTCACGATTAGCCGTGTCACAGATCAATGCCTTCCTCTAAAACCTGAACGGGAACAAAGTGTCAGGATCACGTTCAACAGGCAAGCCTGTCACAAGTGATGACCATCATGCCAGTCCGCTGCGAGATCGTAGAAGGTCGCCACTCGGAGGATAGAGTTGGAGTCTTGTGCGGCAAGCCAGCGGCTCAGTGGTGCAACGATTGCGGCACCGCCTTGTGCGAGGCTCATCGCGATCCGTGCGATTTTTGCGGACAGGTTTTCTGCTCAGTCTGCCTGTCCTTCCACTTGAGGGAGGCGCACGCAAAGCCGCCCAAAGCGATAGGCGCAAAGACTGAGCGCCACAGGCGTTCTGCCTGACTGCTGCTACTCTGAATCTGCGAATCCAAGGCGCAATCCGCCTCGAACCCAACTAACACGCTGTGAAGTGCCCTCAGTGCCAAGCGGCATAATCTATATGTGGTCGCACGTCTTGTGCGGTCCCCTGGGCATCATGTTTTTCCAGCGTTTGCCGCGAAGGGCACAAATTCCTTCCGACATTCAGGGCACCGAATGTGGTCGCTATCCGTAAGCTGTCGCTCTGCAGGTGTGATGACCGCAATGCGGCCATTCTGTGTTCAGCGATGCGCATAGGCCTTCCAGATCGTATGAACGTCGGCGCATAGCGAGAACCTAGCACCTTCGTCTTATATTCGCCACAGGAATCCAGCGACATCTCAGGCCATCACCTGATTCCGTTTCCAGGTCGCAAGAGAGATCATGCTGTTCGTTGAGCAACTCTGGCCAGCAATTGAGGTGTTGCGATGCGATTTGCGTACACGAAACCAGACGAGTTGATGGGGCCAGATATGCTGAGCAAAGTCCTATTACTTGCGATGGGCGCTGTGATGTCCTTTTTCCTGATACTGACAGGTGTGCTTGCAGTGATGAGACCGCACTGAGCGTGACGTGGAGTTTGTCATGCCAGATCACGCATATCTCTCCAGCCGTCTGAAGGCCCTCCGGCGGGAGCTTGTAGAAATTGCAGAGCACAATCGACAGTACTTCGCCAAGAAGAATCACAGCAGGAGCGAGAAGGCGCAGCACAAGCAGTTGCGAGAGCGGATCTATCAAATTCGCGCTGAACTCTACAGCTTGATTGAGAAGAGAGCGGCATAAACTCAGCGCCTATTAGCAACCTATACCAGCAGCGCAACCATGACGTACACGAGCACCAGTACCGCTAAGACTACAAGAAACACCTTCACGCGCCGAGATTGGCAAAAATCAGACTAGGGTCGCGCCGCACGCAAATAACGCCATTTTTATCCTTGGGTATGCTTCCGCAATCGTAAGGCTGACGAGTGTGGAAACTAGTTGGCCGTGCGGATGCTCAGTGCTTTCCTTTAAGCGAAAAATGCCCCTGTCGCGCTGCTTGAACGCGCTGATTCAACTTGGCGGCGTCTAGTTCTAGCAGGGCAGCTTCGTACAGCTCTCGCCACGTGGGTTCGAGCATCGCAACCTCCAGATTTGTCAACTGACAAGCATCATCGCTCAATATGCGCCAGAATTACTGTTTCTGCGCTCTTTCTCGCAGCACGCGCTTGATTAGCAGTCGGTTGATTTCCCGGACGAGCTGTAACAGCCGCTCTAAATTCTGCTCCGTCGCGGCCTTCTCGCACAAAGTGCGCCAGTGTTCGCTCTCGCCATCAATCGGCAACTTTACGCAGCCTCCTCCTTACAGCTCAGGTTCTTGAGCAGACGGAGCTTTGACAGCGCATCCTCGATCTTCTCTCGTTCTCGCCTGGCGACTGGGTCGTATGCAATCGCACGCAGACGTTTGACGAGGACAAGCTCCGCGATTATCAGGCGCTGCGCCAACCTTGCCGGGTTGGTTTCAAACAGCGCCTCTGAGTATTCGCGCTGCCATTCTGGAAATTGCAATGTTGCTGGTGCGACGGGCTGGGGTGCTGCGAAAGGCGCGGACATACGGCTCCTATTGGAACTAGGGAGATTAAGCCGTTTTAATCCGTCTTAAAAGCTACGGGCGGAGGAGGTCTGACTTATGAATGTGCAAACTATAACGCCATTTCCCTGTGGAAATCTGCACGCCAAATTGCGCCAAAGCTACGCCGCGTCGACGTTCATTTCCCATCGCGCTCTCGCTCCCATTGCTGTTCAGCTGCGCGCAGATCCTTGCAGTAGGCGCAATCTGGGTCGGAGCAATAGAGGAGGTGCAGGACGTGCTCCGTATGACTTTCAGACTGCTTGGATTCAGGAACTTGTGAACTACTCGCCATGTGGCCTCCGGGTGCGGACGGCAGCCAGAGGGAGGGCGGCACAACCGGGCGCAGCATCTACTTACCTTTGATACGGGAAAAAGTCAATAAAAATGTGCTGACAGGGCGATTCTAAGGGGGCGATCATTGCAAATGGCGCGATCCGCCTATCTTCAGGAGATCCATCTTCGTAAGTTTCTTCTGCGGCCCGAAGCCTAATTCTTTTCTTAGCTCACGAATACGGGTTTCGCGCTTCCCGTACTCAAGCCATCCTGCGCGTGTCAGGCCAGCAAGGCTCAATGTTGCGGAGTCCAAGGCATCTAGCTGCAACTGGAATAGACGGAAAAGCTCGGCTCGGATTTCCTTACTGCGCGAACTGTTAATATCAACCACTGGGAGACTCGCTTCCAGAGTCATAGCTAAGATGGTGCTCAGGGCAGTCACGAGCGTACGGGTTCGTACAAACTTCTTATTTGCTGCCCACCCGGCCTGCCTCCACACGCATGCTTACCTTGTAGGCAGGGCTTTTGCGGCAGACGGAAGCAAACTACTTATTTCTACCGCTTACCTCTACAGCATCATTGCCCGTACATTGCGCTAGGGTGCGCGATCTGGCGTAAGTATTCGCTCAGATAGAAACCGTATTACTCGGCCCCGCGGCGTAACCTCAGCGTGTGATTCGAATTCAAAACTATGATGGCAATCCGAAACTGACGACGATACGACGCTAGCCCTACTCGTGCTGATGCGTTAGCACTAAAGGTGCATGAGAGTTGCTTTTACCGTTGACCTCGATGTAGCGGAAGAAACGGACTTGGCCTCGTCGCTTCCAGTAGGGTGCATCGTAGGCATCGATTCCTGGTCCGGAACGCATGGCACTGAAGAAAATGTGCTGCGCGGGGTTCACTATGATCCCCACATGCCCCCGCCAAACAACCAAGTCTCCGGGCTGAGGATCTGCCACACGCTGAAATTCATCAATTCCCTTATAGAGATCCGACGAACGCACGTAAGCATAAGGAAAGCCAGCCCGCAGATAGATTGCATGTACGAGATGCGAGCAGTCACGCTTGACACCAACGCGGACATGGGAATCGAGTGCCGCAGCAATGATGGCCAAGCCATCGTCAGCGGTCAATGTCACCGGAATATGATGATCGCTAATGTCGTTACTATGAACTTGTGAAGTCCCGACCGAGCCTTCGGATTTTCGTTCCTCTTGTGCGAACGTCGAATAAGAAGCCAATCCACACAGGATCAGCGCACAGACAACCCGTTTGGGATTGAACTGCATAGCCCGGTATTGTGATGCGGCCTCGGTCGGACTTGCAGATTACGCTGGTGCTGGAACAGGGGAGCCAGTCAAGTGGGCCTTTTTGGTCTTCGGATTCCCCGCCCAGGCGTCGTAAGAGATCTCGAATGCGGCCCAGCCCTTCTGGGCACGCGGACGCGCATTGTTTTTTAATTTTTTTTCCACACGCGACCGAGCACGTTCATATAGGGCAGGCCGGGGCACACCCCTTGACAATTGGCGAGGACAATCGCGTTTGAAGGTGTGCCCAATTTTGTGCCCACCACCAAGCCTGTCAGAACGTGGTTGCTGAGTGCAATCGAACGATTCTTTTCGGGAACCGATTTAGCCGCGTGTGGACTTTTATGTGGACAACACGGCTTTTCAACTGTGCGCCTTTGAGGTAAGCAGTTGAAAAGGTTGGTCGGGGCGAGAGGATTTGAACCTCCGACCCCCTGCGCCCAAGGCAGGTGCGCTACCAGGCTGCGCTACGCCCCGACTGTGGAGAGATCATTTCAATTATAGCCGACCATTCCCTTCCTCTCCTCGCAGGTGTGAACACAAGTAGCTTGCACATTTTCGAACAAGGGATTGCGTTCAGCTTGCTTCAAATGCCTCGCGCACCGGTGACTGATAGAGATAAAACACGATCAGCACGCGCACCGTCATTTGCAAAGCAGCCCACGCCAAACGTCCTACGCGGAGGCTGACTACATCGTCTGAGATTCGGGGGATCAGCAAGACAATACCGGCAATAGCTGCGAGCGCGGCTACGCGGCGGGCCCAGTTGTGCAGGTGAAACAATCCCCAGGAAATCGCCAGCCCCAATGCCGCAATCAGCAGGAACATATATGGACCGGCGACCTCAAGACCGCTGAGCAGGACAGCTCCAGCCGCCATCCCCACGAGGCCAGGCCTAAACAGCATCAGCCCGCCAGCTGCGAGCAGATACGCGGAAGCCAGCAGAAATGCAAAAGCGATTACGGCGACTCCGGTTGGGCGCGCCGTTTGGCTTGCGGTGCGACGGAAATTCATCTCCGGCTAGCGGCTGTCGAAGTATTTGCGAATAACCGTGCGCGCCGACTCACTTCTTGGTCGGCTCTTCGCTGGTTTTGGCTCGCTGGGCGGAGGGCGGGGTTAAGCCGTTCAGGCGGAGATACATTGCCGCGATTCCATAGTGGTCGGCCCAACTGCCGGCGAGCCCCAGAAAAGCTGCCGCCCGCGGCCGGGGCTTGTGGTCGAACCACTCGATGTCATCTCCCAGCTTGGAATCGTCAGCTTTGGTGAGAGCGGAACCGCAGAATTCGAAGGAAGCTTTAACCGCAGCGACCAATTTTTCCTTGCCCTCCGTGCCTTTCAGCTCGGTTTCATCCTTCGGGCGCGCGACGTCGCCAACATTTGAGCAGAAGAAGTAATTACCCTGAGTGATGTGAGCGGCGAGTTCTCCGAAGGTCATCTGCTCCGGAGTCGGCTTGTAGTTGAACTTATCAGCAGGCATTTCTTCGATTGCCGCCACTGTGTTCTTTTGGCGGCCGGGCAGAGCATCGCGCAACACCGTGCTCACGGGATTCTTGTTTCCCTGCGCCAGGGCGGCGGAGCAAAGAATGATCACAACCAAAGCTGGTTTCATGCGGCCTCCGATGCGCTGCAAGCATAAACCCAGGCAACGGAAGTTGTCGATTGGCGGCTGCCGTAGGCTTCAGACCGCAACTTCGGGTGTAGCCTCGAGCAGGCTTCTCGTATAGCTCTCTTGCGGTTGAGTTGTAATCTGATCCGTTGGTCCAACTTCGACGAGCTTGCCCCGGTACATCACCGCGATGCGCGTCGCCAGGTATCGGACAATCGGCATCGAGTGCGAGATGAAGAGATACGTTAGTCCGAAATCTCGTTGAAGCTGCGTCAACAGATTGACGATCTGCGCTCCAACGCTGACGTCGAGCGCAGAGACGGGTTCATCGGCAACGATGAATTTCGGATGCACCGCCAGGGCGCGTGCAATTCCGATGCGCTGCCGCTGCCCTCCGCTGAATTCGTGCGGATAACGCCGCACGGCAGATTCGTCGAGACCAACCGCGCGGAGCAGCTCCGCGACGCGTGACCGACGAAGAGCCGAGCTCAAGTGTTCGTGAATGACGAGCGGTTCACCTATCACATCTTCCACTCGCATGCGCGGATCAAGCGAGCCAAACGGGTCTTGGAAAATGATCTGCATATCTCTGCGTAGACGGCGCATTTTGCTGTGGCTCGCGGCTGAAAGGTCTTGTCCCTGAAAAACAATACTGCCGGAGGTGGGCTCGATGAGCCTCAGCACCAGCCGTCCAAGCGTGCTTTTTCCGGAGCCGGATTCACCCACCAGGCCAAGAGTGTCGCCTGATTCGATGTCCAGCGAGACGTCGTCCACCGCTCGCACTTCGCCCTTCGCGGCGCCACCGAAAATAGATTCACCCTGTGGGAAGATCTTTGTCAGCTTCCGCACTTCCACGAGAGCCATGGTCGCAATCGTAGCAGAGTGCAACTGCAAAGACCGGTGTCTATAATCCAGCCATGACTCTCAGCGAGCAGATCCAAAAGGACATTACTGCCGCCATGAAGGCGCGCGAAGAGCAACGGCTTTCGACTTTGCGCATGGTAAAAACCGCGTTGAAGAATCGCGAGATCGAGAAAAGGGCTCCGCTTGATGACAAAGAATCGCAGCAGGTGCTGAGCACGTTGATCAAGCAGCGCAAGGACTCCATTGAACAGTTCACAAAAGGCGGCCGCCAGGACTTGGCGGACAAGGAAGCAGCCGAGATCAAGCTGATCGAAACTTACTTGCCCAGAGCAGCCGAAGAAGAGGAGATCGTGGCAGGAGTAAAGGCCGTAATCGGCGAAATGGGTTCGCCCACTATGAAGGACATGGGTTCAGTTATGAAAAACGTGATGGCGCGGTTCTCGGCAGCGGGCATGCGAGTGGACGGCAAGCAGGTGAGTGAGGCAGTGAAGAAGGAGTTAGCCCCGAAATAGCCGCTCTATTTATTCCTTTGCAGCTCGCGATATGCCTCGCTCTTCGAGATTCCGCGCTCTTTGGCCACTTTCTTTAGAGCGGATTTTTCATCCAGTTTGTCCTCGGCCATGATTTGTTCAAGTCGCTCCTGAAGGGTTGTGCGAACTGGACCTTGCTGCGGTGTCGCCTCCGCCTTCCCGATCAGCAAAGTGATCTCGCCTTTGATCTCTCCTCGGGCTTTCAGGTTTTCGAGGATTTCGTCCGCCCGGCCTCGCAGGAACTCTTCATGAATTTTTGTGACTTCGCGCGCCAGCACGATGTGCCGCTCGGGACCGAGGATCTCTACGACATCCTGTAAGGTTTCCTTTACTCGGTGCGGCGCCTCGTAGAAAACCTGGGTTCGCGGTG
This sequence comes from Acidobacteriota bacterium, assembly GCA_003224905.1. Lineage (GTDB taxonomy): Bacteria > Acidobacteriota > Terriglobia > Terriglobales > Acidobacteriaceae > QIAA01. The sequence continues at coordinate 6,037 of QIAA01000054.1, read as the reverse complement.
AGAGTTTTATGCTTTCGAGCACCTCTCTACGCTGACCTCGTTTGGCCGGCAGAAATCCGCTGAAGCGGAATGAGTCCGTCGGCAAACCGCTGGCAACCAATGCCGCCAGGAACGCCGAAGCGCCGGGAATTGGAACCACCGGGACATGATGACGAATCGCGAGCGAAATCAGGCGGAAACCGGGATCGGAAATGCCCGGCATGCCGGCATCAGTCACCAGCGCCACCCGCGCGCCTTGCTCGAGATCACGCACCAATTCCGCCGCTCGCGTCATCTCGTTGTGTTCGTGATAACTGACGGTACGAGTGCTGATCCCATAATGATTTAGCAACTTCTGCGTCTGGCGCGTGTCTTCGCAGGCAATTACGTCGGACTCTTTGAGCACGCGCAGGGCGCGAAGGGTAATATCTTCCAGATTCCCAATCGGAGTTGCTACCAGGTACAGGGCCGCCGCGGCCCCAGTTTCGCCGGTCTTCATCGACGCGAGTCTAACATTGCAGTAGCAGGCTGCATCCAGCTCGTAAATTGACGCCAGAACATGCAATCCCTAGAATCGAAAATAGAGGTATCAGTAGCCACTTTCATCGGACCATGCCTATCTACGAGTACCAATGCAAGAAGTGTAAACACCGCTTCGAAAAGATCCAGAAGTTCTCCGATCCTCATGTGAAGAAGTGCCCAAAGTGCGGGGCTGCCCTGGAGCTATTGATATCCTCGTCAACGGTGCAATTCAAAGGCTCCGGATGGTATGTAACCGACTACGCCAAAAAATCCGGTGGCGGCAGTGCGTCGAATGGCGACTCGGCTTCGAAGAAGGAAGGAAAGACGAAGAGCGAGAGTTCTACCCAAGAGGGTTCCTCTAAATCCGAAAGCACCAGCAAGAGTGAAAAGAAGTGATCGATCCGCCCGCTAACGCCACTTCAGGCTGTAGCCAAGCGCCGCCAGAATGTGGTTTTCAAATTCGTATTCCAGAATGAAAGAGAAATTGTCTCCCTGGCTCTCCCATGAGCCGGCGTAGCGGGTGGTGTGGCGTTGATACCAGGAATACGCCGCCGCATACCGCACGTTGCAGGGCTGCGGACACGCAATCATTCCAGTCGGGTCTGCCCGGTATGTTCCGGTCGTGGCAAACAGGGTACTTGAACTGACATCGACTTCCGGACTGACCAGCAGCTGATGTGGCTTAACCTGCAGCGCACGCGAATCCCCCGGATGAATGTCGGCCTTTGCGCCGGACATCGAGCGCTGCAGCGGATTCAGATCCACGCGTTGTGACAGGATCTGCTGCGCCGTCTTCCAAATCGTCCACAGTTGCTCGTCGGAATGCCGGGTCTCATTGAGAAAACCCGCCGGAAGCGATTCGGGCAGCCCGCCTCCGCATCCGCACAGAAGCAGAATCGGCACAAGCTTCAGTAAGATGCGCAGCATCTACTGAATATCGTCAAAGGCCAGCTTTCCTACGCAGTACTGAAGAACACGTCTGGTTGACCAGAGATTGTCCTCTCCGAATGCTTCATGGCAGGGTTGACATCTCGTGCCTTAGCAATGATTTGCTAGTCGGCGCATTCCTATGGTCAGTTATTTCGCAGCAATTGAACCAACTACTTGCCCTGCGCCCGAGCCTTCCCTTTGTCTGCGGGTCGATCGCCATCCTGTTGCTTGAAAGGAAGCGTAACTTCAACAATAGTGCCCGGAAAGGCGGGACGGATGCGAAAGTATCCGCCGAGTTCCCATACTCGTTCACGCATCCCTCTAATTCCGACTCCGACCCTACACTGCGTACCGCTCGCGTCGACCAGAGACTCAGATGGCATACCCTTGCCCTCGTCCCGCACAGTGATCAGAATCTGATCCTTTTCCTGCGCTACGTGAATACTGGCGCTTGAGCTTCCGGAGTGCCTTTGAATGTTTGTGAGACATTCCTGGACGATGCGAAAAATTGCGGTTTCCAGATCCTGGGACAGCCGGCCAAGCTTAGGTTCGAGATGGAAATTGATTTCCATCCCAGCCCGCTGTGCCAAACCGTCCACGTACCAGCGCAGAGCCGATTCCAAGCCGGCTTCGTCCAGCAGAGGCGGATGTAACAAATATGACAGCGTGCGAATTTCCTGCACCAGCTCTTCTAGCTGTTTACCGCTTTCAAGAAGAATCTGAGAAGTTCTTGCGTCGGTAAGCGAACCCTGTTGTCGTATCGCCGCCAGATTCATCTGCAGTGCGACCAAACCCTGGCCAGTGCTGTCGTGAAGCTCGCGCGCCAGCTTCCGCCGCTCTTCATCCTGAAGGTGCAAAAGTCTGCCGGAGAGACTGCGAAGGGCGTATTCTGCCTGGCTCCGCTCGTTTATCACAGCGGCCAACATGAGCCCGGTAATGGCAATGACTGCCAAGAAAAGCTGCAGCAACACGGCGTTGTGCAGCGGCTTGTGACTTACGAATGGACCGAATCCTTGAGCTGTGCCCCAAACGGCTACTGCTGCAATAAGAAAACATGCGACTGAAGTACCCGCAATCCGAAATCGGATAGCAGCCCAAATTACAAAAGGGAACACAGCGAAAGCGAGAACGTCATCCCGTACCGAAAAACCCATGATGCGGCTGAAAATCGTGACCGCACTACCTGCGGTGGCAAGTAGCAACAAGAATAGTTCGATCCGTCCAAGTCGTACTTTGGTCTTCTCCAGTTCACGCCAAGTCAAAAGCAACGGCGTGACGATCAGCACACCCATTGCGTCGCCAAACCACCACACACGCAGCGCGGTTCCGTAGGCGGACCAAGGACGCACGTCAGTCAGGAACAGAGTAGTAGTGCCGACAGTAGCTGCGACCATTGTGCTAGCGACTGCTCCGTAGGTGATCAGCGCGAGCACATCCTTCAGTCGCAGCAGTGAATGCTGAAAACCAGCCATGCGCTTTAACAAGTATCCGCCGACGAGTGCGCTGGAAGCATTTCCAATAGCAATTCCGGCGGCAGCCACGGCCGGGATGGGGCTCAAGAAATTTACGAGGAACGCCCCGATTGCGATCCCGAACCAGGCGTAAGGACCCAGCAGCAGCGTTGCCGCTAGTGCCACGCCGGAAGCAGGCCAAACTGGCGACACATTCCCGCTGGTAAAGGGTACCCAAAGCCCAAGTCTTCCCGTGGCAAAATACGCGAGGCAGACCAACGCCACGGCAAGAGCTCGCCTTGCCGGAAGATAATCTCGAATGCTGGTGTTCATTGGCCCCGGAGCACAGCCTGCCCCAATCGCCTCAGGCAGCCTCGGAAGGGAAGCTTAGCAGTGTTAGCTCAGGAATCAAAAAAAGGAACAGGTAGTCGTCTACAGCAAATACTGTATAGACAAACTTCTGACTTAATGTGTGCGGCCAAAAAACTTTCCAATGCCCAGTCTCAGCTGAACCGTGTTAATGCCCGGATTCACGACAGCCAATCCCGCGTTTGAAATATGCATGTAGCGCACTTCAACCGCCCAATTACGCGAGGTTCCCAGAATATGAGTACCCAGTGCTGCCCCCGACGTAAAGTTGGTGGTGTTCGTCCCGCGAGGCACATCACGATTCGTGAATAATGTTCCGCCGCTGAGTTCGAAATACGGCACAATACGGCCACGCGTCGCGAAGTTCCATTTCAGGTTTAAGGGATTGAATCCTGCGCCGAAAGCAGTGTTAGAAGGCTGAAACACCAGGAACGCAGGCACAGCGTCGATCGCATATTCAAAGCGTCCCTTGAGAAAGCCCGGCCCGTGAGGACGGCTCAATATCCATCCGTATCGCAGTCCCAGGTTCCAGACAGCCGTCCTGGAAGTTCCGCCGGGGACGCTGTGGCCACCGCCGCTCCATAGCTCCAACTCCTGTCCACCGTCTTCCGGACGCGCCTGAGCCATGGCGAATGACCCGCACAAAAGAAGGAAAACCGCGAGGAGAGTGCGCGCCCGCTCAGGTGGTAAAAATCTCTGGTGCGCAATCTGAACTGAATTGAACCATGATTTCGTCACAGTCCGAGCCCGCCATCGACGGCGAGAATTTGTCCGGTGATGAAATGGGGCGCAGTAGCAAAAAACAGAGCAGCCGCTGCGATTTCTTCAGCAATACCGTTCCGCCGCATGGGAGTCTGTTTCGCCATTTTCTGGAAAAATGGTCGGGTCGCCTTTTCTCCCAGGTCGATCATCCCCGGCGCGATGCAGTTTACCGCAATCTCCGGAGCCAGCGCCTTGGCCATGACCTTCGTCAGCATATGAAGAGCCGCTTTGGAACAGCAGTAGTGCGCGTGCGTGGCCCACGGTCGCAGGCCTCCCAGCGAGCCCAGGTTTATGATTCTGCCTGTACGCCGCCGCAGGTGCTTTATTGCTTCACGGGAGACGAGAAAAGGGCCGCGCGTATTGGTAGCGAAAATTGCATCCCACCGGCTAAGAGTGAGTTTCTCAAAGTCTACTGTCTCGTACTTAGCAGCGTTGTTCACCAGAATATCGATGCCGCCCAGTGTCCGCACAACCTCTTTAATGGTTTTTTGGACTTCTTTTTCATCCGTAACGTCGCAGCGCAAAGCAAGAGCACGTATCTTTAGGTTTCTTAGATCGTTGGTTGTACGTTGCGCTTCACGCGAGGAGGTTAGGAACGTAATTGCTACATCTGCGCCGGCTTCTGCCAACGTCAGCGCCATCGCGCGCCCAAGGCGGCGCGCCGCGCCAGTTATGAGGACAACCTTATCCGCCAGAGGTCTCGAGCCGGTCTGCGACATTCACGGAATTGTATCGGAAGCAGAAGCAGGGGTGCCCGCGAGGATTCCGCTCAGTCCAAGGAGATAATGCCGCGTTGCAGGGCGGCCGTAGCTGCCTGAGTGCGATCCTTCACGTTCAGTTTCTCCAGCACGTGACTCACATGCAATTTGACGGTCACTTCTGCGATGTTGAGTGCCGCGCCGATCTCCTTATTGCCCAGGCCGTTAGCAACCATGCGAAGGACTTCTAATTCGCGGCTGGTTAGAGAACGGTGTGACATGCGCTCGGCCAGCAGCGGGGCGACCGTAGGATCCAGATATCGCCGGCCCTTGTGGACCTCCCGAATGGCACGCAACAAATCCTCGCGGATCGCGCTCTTCAAGATGTAGCCTCGCGCACCTGCCTGCATGGAGCGATAAACTTCTTCCTCTCCGGAATGCGTTGAGAGCATCAGGACACGCGCGTCTGGGAATTCGCGAACGATCGCTGCTGTGGTATCGGTGCCGTTCACACCTGGCAAGCGAACATCCATAATCACCAGAGTAGGGAGATGCCGGCGATACGCCTCCAGCGCATGCTCGCTGGTTCCTGCTTCGGCCACAACTTCCATATCCGGCTCCACATTCAGTGAAGCGGAGAGTCCCATGCGGACCATGAAGTGGTCGTCAACTACCAGAATACGTATGGGCTTTTGAATCCGCATAAGACGGCTGTTTCCAATCAAACGGAACTTCTACTGTGATCCGCGTACCGTGGCCAGGCTCGCTTGTTATCTGAAGTGAACAGCCCAGGGCCTGTGCTCGTTCCTTCATGTCCAGCAGTCCGAAGTGCCCATTACTAGCCAGCAGAGCGTCATCCGCAGAAAAGCCGCGGCCATCATCGCTTACCTCGAGCCGAACCTTTTCAGCACCGTAGTGCAACTCCAACACGACGTGTTGAGCCAAGCCGTGTTTGACGGCATTGGTCAAGGCCTCCTGGCCAATCCGCAGCAGATTGATTTCAACGGGGGCCGGCAACTGGCTGGGAGTCCCCGAAACACTGGTATCAATCTTGACCCCACCACGATTCGTCAAAGCTTCCGCCACTTGCTTCAAAGCGGATGCCAGATCACCGTTCTCCAGCAAATGGCAGCGTAAATCCCAAACCGAGCGCCGGGCTGCAATCATGCTGTGCCGGCTCATGTTGCGTGCCGTGTCCATGGCGCGCTGTGCGATGTGTGGAGCTTGGGTAAAGCAATCGACCGCCAAATCCAGCTGCATCGTAATGCCGACCAGTTCCTGTTCCAGGGTGTCGTGCAACTCGCGCGCGATGCGATTACGCTCCTC
>QIAA01000053.1 GCA_003224905.1 Acidobacteriota bacterium | reverse complement strand
CCACCAGAGTTCGGAGGTTTTCGACTGCGGTTGAAATCGTTTCCGCGCAGGCATTCAGAATGCGAAAGGAAGCGCCTTCCTGCGGGGTGGCACGTTCCAGATGCCGCTGAATGCGCTCAGCCGAAAGCGCGATCGGGGTCAAAGGATTCTTGATCTCATGTGCCACGCGGCGCGCTACCTCGCGCCAGGCAGCCTGTTTTTGAGCCTTCAGCAGATCCGAGAGATCCTCGAATACAAGAACGTAGCCCAGTTCCCTTCCCCCATGCTGGAGGCTCGCAACCGTCAGGGCGACGCTGAATTGCGTGTGCTGCAGCGCCACCTCCAGTTGCGTGGTCGTGCTGCCCATGCGCTCGGCGCGCCGCAGCAGCGGTTCAATATCCTCCACAATCTCTGGCGAAAACACGTCCCCAAGGCCGGTCCCGATAAGTGAATCAGCCGAGCCGGATTCTGTTCCGCTTGGCGTGAACATGCGCAGAAATGCGTGGTTCACATGCGTGATCTGCCGGCGCGCGTCAAGCGAAAGCACGCCAGTGGGAATACTTTCCAGGATCGTCTCGATGTGCCGCCGGCGCTGCTCAAGCGCGATGTTCGCCGCGCTCAGATCTCGGCTGGAAGCCTCAATCTGCTGACGGTTGGACTCCAACTCCTCCGCCATGCGGTTGAAAGAGCGGACGAGATCCCCCATTTCATCCGCCGCGCTGACTTCCACGCGGTAGTCAAGGCGTCCCCGGGAGATTTCCTGCGTCGCTTCCGCCAGCGCAGCGACCGGTCGCGTGACCAGCTTGGAAAGAAATAAGGCCAGCCACGTAGTCGCGAACAGTACCATTACCGTGAGCAGTAACAGCAGGCCCATGTAGGTTCGCCGCACCAGCCTGCGCCCGCGGCTCAGCTCCAGATAGCGTTGCTGGCTGGCTTCCAACTGTCTCACGGTGTCCGAAAACTTACGTGGCAGAGGCATGCCGACTAATATCAGGCCGTCTTTGCCCACGGGCGCTGCGCCGAGAATGTAGTCTGTCTGCTCCCAGTTGAGATGAACAGGTGTATCGGAATCGAGCCCCTGAAGCTGGATGCGGGGTTTGAGGAACAGCCATGAAGCTGGAGCTCCGAAACTGGCTTCGGCGTTACCTTTCTTGATGGCAACGGCAAATCCGCCCTGCAGTGTAGCTTGCCGTCGACGAAACTCATCCAACACCGGCGCAAAGCCATGGCCGGAGAAAGCGCGCTGCGTTTCAGGCGTAACCGCAATGCTCTCCGCTTCCACCCGGGCATTCTGTGCTGCATATTTGGAGAGCAGGGATGCCATGGCGGACGTATCTCCCCTCACTTCCTCCACCGGCCGCGAGAACCATTTGTCGATCGAACGGTTCATGAGTCCATAAGCGAACCAGAACATCATGAGCACCGGCAGAAACGAGAGCAGCAGGCCGGCAACCACCAGGCGGGTGCGGAATTTCGATCCCAGAACGCCCAATCTTCTTTCCGCGAAGAGCTTCAAAAGATTCCGGCCGAGAACGAAAGTGAGGGCGACAAACAGCACGAAAATCAGGGCGGCAAGGGCGGCAAAAAACAATAACTCCTGATTAGTCCCGGGCTGAAACGGAAGGTCGAAAGATGACAGGGAAAGCAGAATGCCGAACAGGAACAGAGTCCCTGCCAGCAGTGACACGATAATCTTCTTCCTGCTGGTACTTTCCACAGGCCGGGTTGGAGCGGGGGCAGACACTCAGAACATCTGCAGCAAAACGGCTAAATCGCCGCTATTCAACTGTTTTCATTATAGACTCCAAGGGAGCGAGCTTGATTTAAAGTGACCGCATAGGACTCTCCTCAAGTGTAGAAATTCTCCGCTGGACACAATTAGCGTGATCTGGCGGCTGCATAGTCTCACGTCCACGATATGCCTCCGTCAATCACTGCAGGATCTCACCAACGGCCTTACTGAAGATCATGTCCGCCTGAACTCCTTGAACGAAACCTTTTCACTGAAATGCCCGCCAACCGCGTATTGCGCGCATTATTAACGGTTTCTAGCTGTGTCACCTACCGCGTACAGGTACTAAAGTTACTGGTGCCAAGGCCCGGATGCGTTGACAATTTCTGTCAACGCGATACGCTGCAATTTCTCCCCCGAAGCGCAGCTCTTCGCGCCCGATAGCAGTAACAAAAACCGTAACGTTTTCCTGCAAGCTTAGGAGATCCAGGCATGTCTCAACGGCTGGGTGATCTTCTCGTCAAAGAGAAGGTCATTAGCGCGGAGCAGTTGCAACAGGCATCAAAGGTTCAGAAGGACGCCAATTGCCGCCTGGGCTCTGCTTTGGTGAAGCTTGGCTTCCTGACAGATGAAGACGTCACCAATTTTCTTTCCCGGCAGTACGGCGTTCCTGCCATCAATCTCTCCTATTTCGAAATTGATCCCGCGGTCGTAAAGCTGATTCCGTTCGAGACTGCAAAGCGCTATCAGATTCTTCCTCTGAGCCGCGTTGGGGCTTCGTTGACGATCGCGATGGTCGATCCCACGAACGTTTTCGCCATGGACGATATCAAGTTCATGACCGGCTTCAACATTGAGCCGGTGGTGGCCTCGGAGAGCTCGATCCAGGAAGGCATCGAAAAGGCATACGGCACGACCAGCCAGGAAGATCTCGAGCAGGTCATGCAGTCGATGAACGAGATGGGCGAGCCGGACGTCGAACTGCAGTCGGAAGAAACGGAAATGGATCTGGCCGACCTGGAAAAGGCGGCCGATGAAGCTCCCATCGTCAAGCTGGTGAACCTGGTGCTGACTGATGCCGTCAAGCGCGGCGCCAGCGACATTCACATGGAGCCCTATGAAAAAGAATTCCGCGTTCGTTTCCGTATTGATGGCGTGTTGCAGAGCATTATGTCGCCTCCGCTGAAGCTGAAAGACGCCATTACCTCCCGCGTGAAGATCATGGCGAAGCTCGATATCAGCGAAAAGCGCCTGCCGCAAGACGGCCGCATCATGCTGAAGATGAACGTGGGCGGCCGCAAGAAACAACTCGACTTCCGCGTCAGCACGCTCCCCACGCTGTGGGGCGAGAAGATCGTGCTCCGCCTGCTTGACAAAGAAAATCTTCGCCTCGACATGACCAAGCTGGGTTTCGAGCAGGAGTCGCTGGTCAAGTTTGAAAAAGCAATTCTGAAGCCTTACGGGATGGTACTGGTAACGGGACCGACTGGATCGGGCAAGACAAACACGCTTTACTCCTCGATTGCTCGTTTGAACACGCCCGATACCAACATCATGACGGCCGAGGATCCGGTTGAGTTTCAGCTCGCCGGAGTCAACCAGGTCCAGATGAAAGAACAGATCGGTTTGAATTTTGCCGCCTCACTGCGCGCATTCTTACGGCAGGACCCCAACATCATCCTGGTCGGCGAGATCCGCGATTTCGAAACAGCGGAAATTGCCATCAAGGCCGCCCTTACAGGCCACCTGGTGCTTTCTACCCTGCACACTAACGGAGCACCAGAAACAATTACTCGACTCATGAACATGGGTATCGAGCCGTTCCTCGTGGCGACTTCAGTTCACCTGATCTGTGCGCAGCGCCTGGTCCGCCGCATCTGCCGCGACTGCACCGAAGTGGTGGAAGTCCCTGTGCAGGCCCTGATCGAAGAAGGCTACTCGCCGGAAGAGGCGAAGACCGTAAAAATTCAGAAAGGCAAGGGTTGCGGAGTCTGCAGCAACAGCGGCTACAAAGGCCGAACCGGTTTGTACGAGGTGATGGAAGTAGACGACGAAATTAGAGAACTGGTGCTGGTGGGAGCTTCCGCTGTGGAAATGAAGAAGAAGGCTATCGAGCGCGGCATGATCACGCTCCGCCGCAGCGGACTCATCAAGGTTGCGCAAGGCATGACCACATTGGAAGAAGTGGCTCGCGAAACCATTCACTGAGTTTTGAAGAGGGGAATAAAAAACTATGTCTCTTTCGTTAAGTGACCTGTTGAAACGACTGCTGGAGATGTCAGGAAGCGACCTCCATTTGACCACCAATTCGCCGCCGCAGATTCGCGTGCACGGCCACCTCGTGCCGCTCGATCTCCCGCAGTTGACGCCGGCCGAGACCAAGCAGCTCGCCTACAGCGTCATGACCGATTCACAAAAACATCGCTTCGAAGAAAATCTCGAACTCGACTTCTCTTTCGGATTGAAGGGTCTGGCCCGCTTCCGCGCGAACGTGTTCAATCAACGCGGCGCCACTTCAGCCGTATTTCGTTTGATTCCCTTCGAAATCAAATCCTTCAATCAGCTGGGACTCCCTGCTGTAGTAAGCAAGCTGTGCGACAAGCCGCGCGGCCTGGTGCTGGTTACGGGGCCCACTGGGTCGGGCAAATCAACCACGCTCGCGGCCATGATCGACAAGATCAACACCGAACGGCACGACCACATCCTGACCATCGAGGATCCCATCGAGTTCGTGCACATGAACAAGAACTGTGTGGTGAATCAACGCGAACTGCACGCCGACACCAAGAGCTTCACCGACGCGTTGCGCGCTGCGCTCCGTGAAGACCCGGACGTGGTGCTGATCGGCGAAATGCGCGACCTGGAGACCATCGAGTCGGCCCTGCGCATCGCTGAAACCGGCCACCTGACTTTCGGCACGCTGCACACCAACTCGGCAGCTTCGACGATTAACCGTATCATCGACGTCTTTCCAGCTCATCAGCAGCCGCAAATCCGCGCTCAGCTCTCTTTGGTGATTGAAGGAATCCTTTGCCAAAGCTTGCTGCCCAAAGCGGACAACAAGGGCCGCGCGATGTGTATGGAAATTATGGTGCCCAACGCAGCCATCCGAAACCTCGTACGTGAGGACAAAATTCACCAGATCTATTCGGCAATGCAATCCGGGCAGGACAAGTTCGGAATGCAGACCTTCAACCAGGCGCTGGCCACGGCCTACTTCCAGAAACAGATCACGCTGGAAATGGCGTTGTCACGCTCCAGCAATCAGGACGAGTTGACCGAAATGATCAATCGCGGAGCGGGCCTATTGCACCGAAATCAGCCGGCCGCGATGGCCAAAGGGGCCGCGCCCGGCAAGCGCTGAGCGTCAGATTTGTAGTCTGTTCCCTAACGGGAACCCAGGGAAGTGAAGGTTGGGGCTGAAATCAAAAGCATGCCCCCTGAAGCAACCAAGGTAATTAGGAGAAGCTCATTATGCCAGTTTTCACGTTTTCGGGTAAGAACGCGTCCGGAGAAAAAGTAAGCGGCGAACGTACAGCGCCTAACAAGCAGGTTCTGACGAACCAATTGCGGCGAGAACGCATCACTCCGGCTGCCGTCCGCGAGAAGGGCAAAGAATTTGCCCTCCCGACCTTCGGGTCCACAAAAGTCAAGACCAAGGACATCGCCATCTTTTTCCGCCAGTTCTCGGTGATGATCGACGCCGGCCTGCCCTTGGTGCAATGTCTCGAGATCCTGGCCGCCAACCAGGAGAACCCGAGTTTCCAGAAAACGCTGACTGGTGTGCGCACCACGGTAGAAGGCGGCGCCACCCTGGCCAACGCCATGAAGCAGTTTCCAAAGGTGTTCGATGACTTGAGCACCAACATGATCGAGGCCGGGGAAACGGGCGGTATTCTTGACATCATTCTGCAGCGCCTGGCTCTCTACGTGGAGAAGGCCGTCAAGCTGCGCGCCGCCGTCAAGTCGGCTCTCATTTACCCAGTGTCAGTCGTGTCCCTGGCGTTCCTTATCGTCGGCGCCTTGCTGAAGTGGGTCGTGCCCATCTTCTCCAACCTGTTTACCGGCCTTGGAGTCGCTCTGCCATTGCCCACGCGCATCACCATGGGCCTAAGCGCGTTCGTGGGCCACTTTTGGTGGTTTGTCATCGTAGGAATCGTGGGGTTGATCTTCGGTATCAGGCAGGTTCGAAAAGATCCGAAGGGACGCTACGCCCTTGACTACCTGCTCTTGAAAACGCCCGTCATCGGACTGCTGCTCCGCAAAATTGCCGTGGCACGCTTTACTCGAACCCTCGGCACTCTGATCACTTCAGGCGTACCTATCCTGGAAGGTTTGAGCATCACTGCCAAGACCTCCGGTAATGCAGTCCTCGAAGAAGCCCTGATGAAAGTACGCAAAGCGATCGAGGAAGGACGCACTATCGTCGATCCTCTGCGCGAATCCGGAGTCTTCCCCAACATGGTGGTCCAGATGATCGGAGTTGGTGAAGCTACCGGCGCAATGGATGCAATGTTGCAGAAAATCGCCGACTTCTATGAAGAGGAAGTCGACTCCGCGACCAAGGACATGCTGGCGATGCTCGAGCCCATCATTATCGGACTGCTGGGCATCATGATCGGCGGAATCGTAATTTCGCTCTACATGCCACTGTTCTCGATGATCGCAAAGTTGGCCGGCTAAACACTTATGGCCTTGCCGGCAAGTGCTGCGGCAGGGCCGTTTCATCAATTCGAAGCTGTCGTTATTACGTCCGGTTAGCTGCAAACGACAGCGGAAACCCGGCAGCACCCTGGCCGGGCCATTTGGATCATTCATGCGTTCCACGTTCGATGAGCGGCTTTGGCTGGCATGGCTGGTCAAGGTTCGCATCATCATCCTCACATTTCTCCTCGGCATTGAGCTGGCAATCGCGAGGCTCACTCCCAGCCCAATGCCGATGCGCTTTTTCGTTAACACGATCCTGCTGTGGTATGCCACTTCACTTTTCTATCTATGGCTGAGCTCGTTCTGGGAGGAGCAGCGACTGCAGTCGCTACTGCAGGTTCTCACTGACCTGGCGATGGTGACACTCGTCGTCTACGCCACCGGCGGCGTCGATAGTTCCCTGAACTTTCTCTATCCCCTGGTGATCATTGTCGCCTGCATCCTGCTGCCCCGAGTCTGGGCCTACTTGATAGCGGCGATGGCATTCCTGCTCTTCGGGACCATCGTCGAACTGGCCTATTTCGACGTTATTCCTTCCTATTCGAGCACCCATCCGCGTTTCAGGCTCTTTCAGGCGATCATTTTCATCAACCTGTTTGCCTATCTGGCGGTCGCATACCTCGCGGGACGCCTGGCGGCTAAGCTCCGCCAGGTGGACGTCAAACTGAAGCACGCCCGGGGCGCCTTGCAGAACCTGCAGGCCCTTCATGAAAACATTATCGAGTCCATCAGCGGAGGCCTGATAACCACCGGCCTCGACGGTCAGATCACGCTGGTCAACGCCGCCGCCCAGAAGCTGCTGGAGAGAACCGACCGCGATTTGTGGGGCCAGCCCGTACACGAACTTTTTCTCGATCCCTTGCCGATCGTGGAATCCGAGCGCACGCACAGTGAAGTGCGCTTTGCGGCGCCAAACGGCTTTCGCAAGACCTTCCGTGTCCTGGTTTCCGCCTTGATCGTGCCCAACCGCGGCGCCATCGGTTACGTTTATACGCTTGACGATCTCACCGAAATTCGCCGCCTGGAGCGGGATCTGCGCATGCAGGACCGCCTAGCAGCCGTGGGGCGTCTTGCCGCTGCGATTGCTCACGAGATCCGCAATCCCCTTACTTCCATCGCCGGTTCGGTCAGCATGCTTTCTGATATTCCCGGGTTGAGCCAGGAACATCGCCAACTACTCCAGATTGTCACGCGAGAATCGGATCGCCTCAACGGAATCATCACCGACTTCCTGGCGTATTCGCGCGGCAAGCAATATCAGTTCTCCAAGGTGGACCTCCTGCCTCTTCTCGAGGACACGCTTACCCTGCTTGAGCACCGGCTTGTCACCCAAAAGACAGGCATTCGCATCGAACGGCGCTATAAGGTTCTGGAAGCCTCGACGCTGGCTGACGGCGACAAGATCAAGCAGGTGTTTTGGAACTTCTGCGAAAACGCCGTGCGCGCCATGAAAAAAGGTGGAAGCTTGACCGTCTCAGTGGAAAAAGCCGGGGAAGACTGGCAGGTCAATTTTGCCGATACCGGCCCCGGCATGAGCCCACAGCTGGTTGAAAAAGTATTCGAACCCTTTCAGTCGCAGTTCGAAGGAGGCACCGGCCTGGGCCTCGCAATTGTTTACCAGATCGTGCAGGCCCACGAAGGTAAGGTCTGGGCACGTTCCAAAGTCGGCGAGGGCAGCGTGTTTGTCTTGCGCCTGCGGCGCATAAGCACGGAGCAGCGGGTCGCCCCAACCCAGAAATCCACGACCGAAGCCGTTACGGTGCAGAGCGGCTCGCCCAAAGCCGTGTCAGCAGCCGCTGGAACCGGAGGTGGAGTGCATGGGTAACATTTTAGTTTGCGACGATGAGCGCTCCATCTGCCAGATGCTGGAGATCGCTCTGCGCAGGGAAGGTCACAAAATCGAGACGGTAAACTCAGGCGACGATGCCAAGCGAAAGCTCGATGGCGCCATCTACGACGTAATCATCACCGATATCAAGATGCCCAACACCGATGGCATCGAAGTACTCCGCTATGCCCACCAGGTTTCACCTGAGTCTGCAGTGATTCTCATTACCGCAGTCGACGACTACGAAGCTGCGGTGCAGGCCGTGAAGGCGGGCGGCGCCACCGACTACATCCGCAAATCCCCGGGCTTGGTAGACGAGATCAAACTGGCAATCAACCGTGCCCTGGAGAAAATGGCTCTGAGCCGGCAGAATTTTGCCTTCAAGCGTGATGCCGCCACCCGCAACTCACTCGACAACATCGTCAGCGGCAGCCCCGCGATGGAAAAATTAAAGCAGACGATCCGCACCGTCGCTTCCACCCAGAGCACAGTCATCATTTACGGCGAAAGCGGGACGGGCAAAGAACTCGTGGCTCGCGCCGTGCATGTGTGCTCGCCTCGCGCTACGGAGCCGTTCGTCTCCATCAATTGCGGCGCATTCCCCGAGACACTGCTGGAGAGCGAGCTCTTTGGCTACGTAAAAGGCGCCTTCACTGGAGCCAATCAGAACAAGCGGGGACTGTTCGAAGTCGCCGATCAGGGCACCATCTTCCTGGACGAAATCAGCGAGATGACTCTGACCATGCAGGTAAAGCTCCTGCGCGTGCTGCAGGAGCGCTGCGTGCGGCCGGTCGGAGGCAGCAGTGAAATTCCGATCGACGTGCGTGTGATCGCCGCTACCAATCGCGATCTGGACAAGTTAGTCGGCGAGAACACTTTTCGTGAAGATCTGTATTACCGCTTGAGCGTAATTCCAGTTTCGGTGCCTCCTCTCCGCGACCGCCGCGAGGATATTCCTCTGCTCGTCAACCATTTTCTCAAGAAATACGCGCCTGCAGCTGCGAAAAGCATCGCACGCGTGAACAAGGATTGCCTCGAAGCTCTCTGCGGATATGAGTGGCCAGGGAACGTACGTCAGCTGGAAAACACAATCGAGCGAGCCGTCGCTCTTGAAACCGGAGAAGAATTACACGTCGAGCTGCCGGCTGAACGCTCGAAAGCGCGAGCCGCGGCCGCTGGCGTAGGGATCGGCGGCGCAGTCATCAGCAGTAGTGGTGTGCTGCCCGAAGGGATGGATATGGAGAAGTACGTTGCCGACATCGAACGTTCACTGCTGCAATCAGCTCTGGCCCGCTCCAACGGCGTGCAGACACGAGCAGCAGATCTTTTAAAAATTTCCTACCGCTCTTTCCGGCATCTGGTGAAGAAGTACGACTTGTAATTCCATCCTTTGAGCCAGCGGAGGATGCCGACGGTCCTGGCGCGAAACCCGCGAGAATACGGGCATCCCAGAAGGGGTAACTGTACCTTCCACTGTCCACTAGTACATCGACGCGAAACAAGTCGTAGCACCATCGTAATCGAGTATCTAACTGATTGTGCGGACACATTCTACTGCGCGATCATCTATAACGTTGTAAGCAGATATAAAACAAATTTAGGAGCCCTCCCCCAATGTCAACGATCCGAGAAGCATTCGCCTCCACGTCCGAAAATGTTGAGCAACTGAACCGGGTGATCCGCAGCCTGGCTGGCGTCATCATGCCCGAGCCTTGCGGCTTTGATCGAGTTTGGGACATCACCAACCGCGTTTGCGAGCGCTGGGACCGCACGAACGTCTTTCCGCCCGCAGCGCAGGATTATGGCCAGACTGCACGGGTTGCTTAAACGAGCCCAGCCGAAGGGTTCACGATAAAAAATGGCGCTGCGATTTAGTCGCAGCGCCATCATCATGTTTTACGCAAACTAGAACGTATAGACCAGATCGAACTGCAATCGGTTGAGATAAGGTTCGATCGTCCCGACCGGCAGGCTCGATGGCGTTCCCACTCCCGACACTCTCGCAGCATTCTGCAGATTGGTGTTCAGCGTGCGGCCGCGCCACCATGTGAAACCAGCCGCTGTGTTGGCGCGTACCTTCCACAGAGCATAAATCTTGTGCTGCAGAATGTTCGTCGGCGCCCGCTGATCGCTCTCATTGAATGAGGCAATCACCGAATCCTGTTCCTGGCGAAGCCATGCGTACCCAAGCTGTATGTCATTCTTGTTCTTTTGCTGGCCCACGCTGACGTCTACTCCGTAAGCCTTATTCTGGCTGCCCAGGCCCGCCATCACCGCACCCTTTGAGTCCAACGGGTGTGGTTCGGCGTCCAGGTTGTCTTCAAATTCAAGCACGACATTCAGGGGTAGACGGGCCATCCCGGTCGCAATCTGGTTGTTCAGGATGAAATCCGCGTAGTTGTAGCCGGAAAAGAAGTGCGCCCTGTTGTCAGAGCCAATGAACGTGGCGTTCGTCATGCCATTCGGACCAAACGGGCAGTTCGGCACATTGGGAGTCGGCAATCCTTGCACGTTCGCGCAGTTCGGTCCTTCACCAGGCGTGTTGAACGGTCCAACTCCCGGTGTAGTACCAGAGGCAGGCGTACCAGTCGACGTCGCCTGCACTGCAAACGCGCTCGCCTGCAGGATCGAGTCCGGCCGGTTCCACTTGAGGCTCAGGAACGAGGGTGTGGCTGTCCACCATTTGCCTAATTGCAGTTTCGCGGAAATCTGGCCGCCCAGAGCGTAAGAGTCCTGCCGGGCTTTGAACGAACTGCCGGAGTTGGACTCGTTGAACAACATTTCGACCCCTTGAATTGTGACGTTCTTTATCAGGTGACTTTTCAAGTCCCAGGAGAACTTCTGGCTGAAACCTTCGGGGTTCAAATCAGAATCGAAGGTTACCGGTGTACGCAGCCACGTATAGGCAAATTTACCACCGGTGAGCGAGAGCCATTTGTGCGCCACCGGGTTGTAAGTGATGTAGCCTCGATCCAGGCCAATTGTCTTGCGATCGAAGAAATTGGTAAAGGTTTCGTTGGTCGTCGTAGGATCGCCAAGCGAACCGGTCGCCAGGGCAACTCCGCCGAGGAAGTCTTCGTTCAGCTTGCCTTCAATGCCAAGGCGAACACGGATGCGGCCGCGATTACGGTCAGGAAACCCTGGGAAGTCCTGGAAGAAGCTTTCGCCGCGTACGCGAACGTCACCCGTGAATCGGAATTTGCCCACTAACGATTCCAGAGCCGACATACGTTTCTGCTCATCCTGCACGCCGACGGCGTTGTTGGTGAGCGTGGTCTTCACGTCATCCATATCGGTCGAAAGCTTCGTGACGCTGTCCTTCTGCTCGTTCGCAGCCGTCTCCGCAGCACTCGCTTTTTGCTGCGCCTCTGTAGCCGAAGCCTGCGCCTGCTGAAGCTGCTGTTGCGCTTGCTGGGCCTGCTGTTGCGCCTGCTGCAAGGCGGCGGCGCGAGTCTGCATCTGCTGTTTGAGCTGTTCGAGTTGCTGCTGCTGCGCCGCCAGAGCATCGCGAAGACTCTGGATATCCTGAGCCGTTATGGTCGCGGCTCGGGCGCGTGTTTTCTTTGGCTTCGGGTTAGCCGCAGTCTGCGCCACCAGCGTTGTCGCCAAGAGCGGAACTACGCACCACCACCTGAGAAGAGACTTCATCATTTCTCCTTTTGCCCCCAGGTTTTTGCGGAGGCGATCCTTGTCGACTGTCACATCCGTTGGTCAGGGCGAATCAGGTGATTGACTCTACGGCGTTGCACTCGGCAGCGATTTGTCGCCTGACCTGGGGACACACACGCATCTTTGCCGGTCACTCAGGACATCTCTCTGAGCCGGCGTTCACAAGCGGGTGCTCTTCTTTTAGGCGCGCAGTGTTACGGGAGGGTTACAAAGCTGTGAATTTCTGATGAATGGCACGATCTGTGCCTGCGAACGCCGTGACCGCTTTGGGCCGGGGTTGAACTCTCGCGCTGTACTAGTTTTTGCATGTCTCAATTCTTTGTAAGCTCGCGCCGTACCAGCGAACGCTGCAATACACTGGTCACTTCATCGACCTCTGCGGGCTTCAACACCAGATAATCCACCCTCAACTGGAGAGCGCGTCGCAAACGTTCAATGGTAGGGTAGCCGGTGCAAAGGATCACGACTGGCGGCCGCCGCAACTTCTTCGCCTGCTCCGCAAGCATTAATCCCCCGTCTTCCTTCTCCAGTTGGATATCAATCAGTGCCGCGTCGTAACTGCGTTCCTTGAGCTGCTTTTCACCGCAAACGTAAGAATCGCAGGCGGAGACCTCATAACCCGCTTCGCGCAAGATCATGCTGTAGGTGGACAGAATCGAGGGTTCGTCGTCCACGATCAACACCGCAGGCCGGGAAGAAGATACCAACGAAATGGCGCCCCTCAAGGTTAGCCGCTGGTATTTTAGACTTCCTACGCTCGATTGGGTTGTATGCCGCAAGCAGCTTTAATGATTTTCCGATAAAATTTGTAGGTAGATCCCGAGTCTCCCCTCAGAGCTGGTATCGATGCCCAAAAAACCTTCGCTCCTCATCGTCGACGATGAGGAAAACGTCCTGTTTACCCTGAAGCTTGTGCTCCAGGAAGCCGGCTACGAGATCACAACCGCCAGTAGCTGCTCCGGAGCTTTAGACCTGATCCACAATGCTCACCGTTTCGATGCGATCCTGACCGATCTTTGGATGGAGCGCGAGGACATCGGACTGGAACTGGCCAAGACTGCTTCGCAGTTGCGGCCGCGCCCCGTGATCATGATTTTTACCGGCTACGGCAGCATCACCAACGCCCGCGGCGCATTGGGTGTCCCAGTTGACTACTTCGCCATGAAGCCCCTGGACCTTGATGAACTCAAAGGAGCTTTGCACCGGCTCCTGGCAGCGCGTCCCGGAACGAAGCGGGGGCTCCGATGACCGTCCCTGCACACAAGAAGACTGCCCTGGTAGTTCACCCGGATTTGAACGTGCTTTCGAAGTATCAGGCTCTGCTCGCGGCAGAACAGTTCACTACCATCGTCGCTCGCGACCTCCCCACGGCCCTGATGGCGATCACTCAACACTATTTCGACGTGGCTATCGTGTCTTCTCAGTTGGGCGAGCCTGGCGACGGTTGGCCGCTCGCAGGCGTCATCCATCTCGTCTTTCCCAAATCCTATGTCGGGGTTCTGGTGCCGGGGGCCGATCTGTTAACTCTGCAGACCGCCATCAACAGCGGAGTGCAGGAAGTGTATGAAGGTGATCGGGCCCCGGAGGCCGTCGTTTCCAGTGTGCTTGGCTCGCTGAAAGCTGGGGAGGGTAAAGGTAAGGCTCGCGCCGGCGTGCAGTAATGGAAAATTCCCGGTCCCAGTGCTTTCTTGGCCACAAATGGAGAACAACCCCGATCAGACTTAGACTCATCTCACGCATGATTCGCAGTTGTTGATTATTGCTGCAATCGCAGGAGGCCCACATGATCCGATTCGTTTGTGATTCCTGTGAGAGAGTGAAGAGCCCAAACGAAATTTGGCTGCTTGGATTGGCCGCCGAGGCGGTGGCGCCAACCGCGGCACGCCGCGAAGTGACGATTCTTCCCACCTGGGACCGGGAACGGGCCGTTCATTCGCTTGCCGTCCACTTCTGTTCCGAAAAGTGCAAAGACCGCTACGTGACCAGGCTTTTTGGCGCCGAAGTAGTGGAAGGCGAAACCGTGCGCATCGTCCCGCGCACCAGGATCAAAGCTACGAGCACCAGAACCACGACACGGCGCAGAGCACGGACCCGGCGGAAGAGAGCAGCTTGAGGCTCCTAGCTGGCCACGACGCTCTCTTTTTTTAAGTCTGCCTGTTCCAGGGGAAACACCACATCCACTGCAGTTCCCGATTGCCCGGAGCGAATCTGCATGTGTCCGCCAAGCTGGCGGACACGCTCGCGGATGCCGCTGATCCCGACACCCGGGGTTAACTCACCCCCGTCACCGCCTTGCGGCGATGTGATTCCTTTTCCGCGGTCTTCCACTTTCACTCGCAGCTGTCGAGCCCTCGCGCTGATTTCGATGCGCGCCGTATCGCTCTTCGAATGACGGTGCACATTGGAAAGAGCTTCCTGCACGATTCGAAAAACCGCGATTTCCAGTTCTTTCCTGAACCGGCCCAGAGAATCCTCAATTGCAACCTCTACCTTGATCTGGCTGCGCTCAGAAAAGCCGGCTGCGTACCAGCGCACAGCTGAAACCAGCCCTACTTCGTCCAGCATCGGCGGATGCAAAAGATAAGAAATCGTACGAATCTCTCTTAGCGCCTCGGTCGTAAGCCGCACGCCTTCGGCCAGCAGCTTGCCATCGCTGGAATCGGTTTCGACCTGCTGCTGCAGCAGGGAAAGATTCATCGTCACCCCCACCAGAAGCTGCCCCACGCTGTCATGCAGTTCGCGAGCCCAGCGGCGCCGCTCCTCGTCTCTTATCGTCAGCAATCGGCCGGAGAGGACACGCAACTCATGCTCAACCTGTTTGCGCCGGGTGATATCAGTGTCCAGCTGAAAGTGGCCCAATTCCCGGCCGGAGTCGTCGCGCCAGAGCGCCCACCGGCTTGCCACGGTTATTCGCGTCCCCTGGCGGGTGGTTTGCTTCAATTCCCCGTCCCAGTGCGGCTCTCGGCGCAATATATTCTCGATCTGCGCCAAGGGTCTCGGCAGCTGGGTTTGGAGCATCTGCAAGGGGGACTTTCCCATGGCCTGCTCCTCGCTCCATCCGTAAAGCTGCTCAGCGCCTTCATTCCACAGCAAAATCTTGCCCTCGCGGTCCACCACGATGACCGCTTCTCGCGCCAGATCCAGGAGCTTGTCCCGTTCTGTCAGCTCGGGCTCGAGCTTCACACGTTCGTCGGTAGGAAGATTTGGCCGTTCCTCTCCAGAAGGCATGATGTTCACAGCAGAAGCCGAGGACCTTCCCGTAACATCGCACTTTGAAATACGACGTTATCTTTTGCAGCTTCTTTAGTTAAATCATGACATAACTTGCGGCTGGATTGCGAACCGATGTCTTCAGCGGCCTGATGCAGGCTGCCGGTGCGATAAGCGAGTACCAGTACCCAGGAGCGCAAGGGCGCAAAGTATAAAGGCCCAAGTGCCGACGTTGCCGACCGTCTGTGTCAAACAACTCCTGCGAGATGTGGAGAAGTTAGAGAGCAACACTGCTCAGCCCGCTGTCGCTCCGCCAAGGCCGACATCGGAAGCCGCACGGCATTAAGATGGGTCGTTTGGGTACCGTCCGCAGATCATCACGTCGTTCACGGCATCAGAACCCAACGCATTTGGCCAAGGTCGCGAAACAGGGGCAATCTGCCCAATGTTCCGGTAACCCGTGCTACCAGCCCGTGCTATCAAAAACAGTTGCCCGGCGAAATGGCTTCGCCGGGCAAGTAAGAGTCTCCGATGCTCGTGAGATCCAGACTACTGGCACTCGGGCGGCAGAGCGAAAGACTCGTGGACCACGACGATCTTGCCCTTAACCTTCCCAACGGCACCAACGCCCACGCCATAATGGGCGAAGGCATCCCAGACCAGGCACTCACGCCCCGAACCGGAGTTTGCCACCGATTGCAGGATTCCGTCCCGCATCTGCTCGAAGGAAGGTCCTGCCGGGGTGAAGTTCATGCCGTCTACGAGGTAATCGAGTAGCGTATCCTTCGAAATCCGAGCGCTCTGGAAGTTCAGGAACAACCGCCAGCCGATTGCGGCGTAGATCTCGCCGTCGTGATGCACCTCGAAGCCTGTATCCCCGAATCTGCTGTAAGTGCGTGGATAGTTGGTGTAAGGAGCGCTGCGAATCCCGCGGGGATCGTCGAAAGAGTACTCTCCCACGACATCATTTTCATTGGCCAAAAGGGAGAGCACATCGCTCATGCCCTCGCCAATGGCGCCCGAGAGTGGTCCGCTCATTCGGCCGATCATGCGCCATGTGAGCCCGTGACCGTACTCGTGCCACATGACGTCCGAGTCGATATCAGCGTCGCGCTGGAGTGGCGGAGGATCAGTAAGCCGAACGGTGGCGTTGGCAGGCAGCCCTGCCTTGATCGTGGTTCCATCGCTCTGGCCGATAAACACCGACGAAATGGTTATCGTGCTGTCTGTTCCGCCCATGGTGAAGATCGAGTCGCCTTGGTTGTTGGCGATGATCGCCGCCACCGCGCCCGCATCTTGCGCATTTTTCACCTTCACAACGAATGTGCACCCTCCGCGGTCGATGAGCGCGATTTGTCCGGAGAGACTGCCCGCAGGGAGAGCCTGACAGGCATCGGTGACCGGAGCGGTGCCATCGCTTACCAGCGCCACGTCTCCAGTGACACCCGTAGCATCAAGAGGTGGCCCGAATACGGCCCCCTGCGCCCGGTAGGTGCCGGTTGCGCCGCCCGTATTCACTACAACTTGGTGGTCACCCTTGCCGGTCCACAGGAACATTTGCATACGGGGTTAAGGCCGTCTACGGGAGTGGCAAAGTTCGCGTTATCTGTGCCGGCGCCATCCTGGCCTTCGGCATTTACAGGATCGTTGTCGCGGCCGCCTCTGCCAAAGTTGTTTTGCTGGAAATTGCCCGCGGCTTCGGTAAATCCATGCTTGTACAGAGTGTCGTGAATGAAGTTGTTGAAATAGAACAAGTTCTGGATGGCAACGTTTTGGTTGGTGGCGGTTGTTGGAGTCGTGGCCAGATCTGCGATGCTGAGGAACTCGCCGTTACTTATGCGGTCGCCAACCGAATCGGGTTTGTTATCGGCATTCCGATCCAGGTAGGCATGGGCATTGTTGCCGGAAATGTTTACGCTGCCCTGCGGTCCCCCAAAGAGCCATCCTGACGGCGACTCCAGATTGCCGATACCTGGTCCATCAACGATGGTTTGCGGAGTCGCGGTTGGATTGTCAGGGAAAATGTTGTACTTATCGTTGTTCGTCCTCAGTTCTACCGACTGCACCTTCCCCTTCCCATCCACCAGAGTGCGATGCAAGAGGTTGCTGCGGTCGCTCCAGGTCTCAACTAAGAAACCTGTCTTCAGAGCCCCGCCTTTGGTAAGAAATGCCACACGCTCCACCGTGGGTGAGGCATAGAAGAAGGTCCCCTTGCTGAAGCTTGTGACGTTGCCCTGTCGGCCGATCACCGTCATGCTTGCCTTCAAGCTCGGATATACCGCCGCCGCGGCTGCGCTGAGGGCGTGGCTCTCGGACACTTTCGCCGGCGCGATTGTGGCGCCAGTCACAGGAGCGATGTTCTGGACCAGATGAACCAGTTCACCGCGCGCATTAACAGCGGCTTTGACGTAAGCGTCCACCACACGCAGGCCTGCGACCTGCTGCTCCATCCGAACCTGCGTTTGGCCGGAAACTTGATTCCGATGCTCTCCCACTGCGTGCAACGAAGCGAGGGTCGAGGCGCCCACACCATGGCTGCCCAGGAATTGGCGCACTACCGCGTCAGGCGCCGCCTTCGACGGCGCGGTGAGAGAGCTGCCGCGTGCAGATTTGTATGTACGGGCGCGGCTGCCGTCGAATGGGACAAGCTCGTCCTGGGCAGCTGCGGCCATGCTAAGGCTCAGGACTGCGAACGTAATGATCAGAATTTTTCTCATATGTCTCCTCATGGATTTGCTGGTTAGGTGAGAACGATCTCCTAAGTTTTCCAGAGTTCGACGAAGCTCGCGGCGGCTAAATTCCCGATTGGATCTCAGAATTGACTCCGAGTACCAAGCCTGCACTAGGAACAGGTGGACCCGTTTGTCCGAATAGATCGTTGGTGACGCTACCACAGACGGCCCCGAAACGACCGTCCCTAGGGCTTTTGAGGGGAGGTATATTGGCTCTAAAGCAGAGACTTTGTCAACCTGAACTAGTCAGCCGGTAGTTGGGCCCGTATAAAGTCTGCGATGCACATATGTTGCCGTTTGAGCCATTTCATCTGGAGCGCTATATTCTGGAGCGCTATATTGACGAACAGATGTTTAAGATTCAATAAGTGCGCTGGTGACGATGCAACCCTTTGCTCTGGAGTTGTCGCAAATTGTCGGGAAGAGATTGACCTACGATGAGCTAACTGGAAAGACTGGAGAACGTCCCCTCTAATCGGTTTTATTTAGGTCGCGGAAGGCGCGCTACTTTGACTTTCTTTATCGCACACGGATGATTGATCTTTCTCATAGCGTACTCCGCTTTTGCCCGGCGCAGTAACCGAACATCAGCGCCTAAGCATCAGGAGTACGACGGTGAGTACTGCAACCAGCACTGCACCGACGAGATAAAGATGCGAGCGCAGCCAGCTCTGTTGCTGACCGGCAAATTGCGAGAGCAACTCGGGTTCTTTTTCTCTTTCCGAGGCCTCGCAGTCCAGGCAAAGCTTGCGGCCTTCTGAAACCGGGAACCCACACGCCTGGCACTTGCCTATCTTTCCATGCTCCGGAAGCACAACCGTTTCGGACTGTTCCTCCACTTTCTCCACAACATTTTTCTCTTCAACATCAGGTTGCGCTTCTCCCGCAAGAGAAGTTTCCGGAGGCGAGCCTTCTGTTACAGGATCTGCTGGCGCGGATTCTATCTCCGCCCCGACCTCTGCTTGCACTCGCCTGGCTGCCTCAGCGTGCTCGATGGCAGTCTGAATCATTTGGGCCAGGCGTTCCAGAGCAGCGAGGTCGCGCTCTTCGAAAGCATAGGCTCGGTCAGACAAAAGCTCGAATACTCCATTTACTTCCTGCTCCCGCATGAGCGGCATTACCACCACGGACGCAATTCCCAGGAGCCGGCAACTCTCCTGATTCACGCGCGGGTCGGTTTCCGCATTGTCGCAGCGCAGAATCTGTCGCGTCCGCACACTCTCACCGGAGAGTCCCGAGTTCACTTGCAAGCGCGCTCCCAATTCGGGCGCTGATTGCCCCGAACTGGCGCGGCAAATCATCTCATCGCCTTCTCGTAACGCGATCGCCGCTCCAGCAGCGCCGGTTATGTATTGCGCCCGTTCTGTGAGCAGCTGCAAAGTGGCGTCCAGGTCACGCTCGGCCATTTCGCTGAGCGACTTGCCTCCATCTTCCGCCGGAAAGCGCAGGCGCTCACGCGCCGGTACAGAGGCGCTGGGCTGGTCTCCATTTGACGGACCATTGTCAGATGTGGCTTGATGGGAACCCTGATCCAGAATGGAATAACGATCCATGCTTAAAAGGTTGTAAATGAGTCTCTGGCGCGAGTTTCGCTCCAGGGCAACTCAGTGTCAAGGAGAAAGCGGATGCAAAGGGACTAACGCGAAGGTCACTGAAGTCGCGGGACTAGTTTGTCAGTGAGATGGGACGGCGTGCAAACGGAGATGACGAGACGACTCTATGAATAAACTGTGCATCTGGTCTTTGATCCTGGCTTTCTTCGCGGCTTTTGCGCCGGCACAGCAAAATAAATCTCGCAGCTCTCGAAATGAGAGCTTGCCCTCCGCAAACAAGCTTGCTCTTTCTGAACACTGGTCCTTGCAGTCATCCTGCAAGGTGGACCAGAAGGGCGAGGTACTCTCCACGCCGAAGTTCCAGCCGAGGGGCTGGTATGACGTATCGGTGCCGACAACCGTGTTTGCAGCGCTTGTGAAGCACAAGGTTTATCCCGACCCCGGGTTCGGAATGAACCTGCGCTCTGTGCCCGGCGTCACGTATCCGATTGGCACAAATTTCTCGAACATTGCGATGCAGCAGGACAGCCCTTACCTCGTGCCCTGGTGGTATCGCAAGGAATTCGTGCTTCCTGCAAGCTACAGGGGGAAGAGCATCTGGCTGCAGTTTGGCGGGATCAATTACCGCGCCAACATCTGGCTGAACGGAAAACAGATTGCCAACACTGATGATGTCGCCGGCGCCTGGCGCACTTACGAATTCAACATCAGCGATGTCGCGCGGCCGGGGGCTACGAACACATTAGGAGTGCAGGTGTACTCGCCGAGCGAAACCGATCTTGCCATTACGTTCGTGGATTGGAATCCTGCGCCGCCGGACAAGAACATGGGGATCTTTCGAAACGTGGAGATCAGGACAAGTGGGCCGGTTGCGCTGAGGTACCCCACCGTCGTTTCCAAAGTGGATTCGCCGGCAAATGACAACGCGCATTTGACAGTTACCGCCTTACTGAAAAATGCAACGGCTCAGAGTGTAAGGGGAACGCTGAAGGGGAAAATTGAGGACGTTGAGTTCTCCCAGGATGTGGAACTGGGGCCGAACGAGTCGAAGGATGTGACCTTCACGCCCGACCAGTTTTCGCAATTGAACATTAGTCATCCGCGTCTCTGGTGGCCTGCTCAGATGGGCAAGCCTGAGCTGTACGCGCTGAGCATGGAGTTCGACGTCGGCGGCAAGGCTTCTGACGCCTCCGAAACGAAATTCGGAATTCGACAAGTGGATTCCCAGGTGCTGGCCTATAACCAGCGGCTGTTCACGATCAATGGCAAGAAAATTTTGATTCGTGGAGGCGGTTGGTCTCCGGACATGATGCTGCGCGAAGATCCGCAGCGCCTGCGCGATGAATTCCGCTACGTGCAGGACATGGGACTGAACACGATCCGGCTCGAAGGGAAGCTGGAGAACGAAGAGTTTCTGGAGCTCGCCGATCGCAGTGGAATTCTGCTGATGGCTGGTTGGTGCTGCTGTGACCATTGGGAGCACTGGGCGAATTGGAAGCCGCAGGATTTCAAGATTGCGGAACAATCTATTCGCGATCAGATCTACCGGTTGCGTGGCCATCCCAGCCTGGTGATGTGGCTTAACGGCAGCGACAATCCTCCGCCACCCGATGTGGAGCTGACCTATATCAACGTGGAAAAGGAACTGCTGTGGCCCAATCCGGTTGTTTCTTCGGCAACGGCTAAACTCGCCGGGTCTTCCGGTGAGAGCGGCGTAAAAATGACTGGCCCATACGAATATGTCGCACCCGGCTATTGGGAACAAGACAGGATTACGAAGGATTCACCGCACCAGTGCAATGCCGGAGGGTGCGGCGGCGCGTTTGGCTTTAATACCGAAACCAGCATGGGTCCGGCGGTGCCGCCAATAGAGAGCATCCGGCAAATGCTGCCGAAGGAGCACCTGTGGCCGATCGACGACTGGTGGAACTACCATGCCGGCGGTGGCGCATTCAAGGACATTCACGTTTTTACTGATGCGTTGAACGCGCGCTTCGGGCAGGCGAGCAGCGTCGAGGATTATGCGCTCAAAGCGCAACTGCAGACCTATGAGGGTGTGCGCGCCATGTACGAGGCTTACAGCCGGAATAAGTACAGTTCCACGGGCGTGATTCAGTGGATGCTGAACAACGCCTGGCCCTCGATGATCTGGCATTTGTATGACTTTTATTTGCGTCCAGGCGGCGGCTACTTTGGCGCGAAGATCGCGATGGAGGCGCTGCATCCGCTCTATGGCTACGATGATCGGTCAATCTGGGTTGTGAGCAGCCGATACGAAGATGCAAAGAACCTGAAACTCACGGCCAAGGTTTTGAACCTGGATATGACGGAAAAGTATTCGCAGCAAGTGAATGTGGATGCTGCCGCCGACAGTACGAACAAGGTTCTCAGTCTGCCGGAGATTCCAGATCTGAGCGCGACATATTTTCTGGTACTACGACTGGAAGATGCCGGCGGCAAGTTGGTGGGATCGAATTTTTATTGGCTTTCCGCGAAGCCGGAGACGGTGGATTGGGAGAAATCTGTGTGGTATACGACGCCCACTTCTTCCTACGCTGACTATACTGCCCTGGCACAGCTTCCCAAGGTGAAACTAAAAGTGAGTGATCGGACTGAACGCAAAGGGGCGGAGGCAGTCACACACGTCACCCTGGAAAATCCGGACAAGAGCCTGGCATTTTTCGTTCGTCTGAAGGTAAACCAGGGAAAGAATGGCCAGGAGGTTCTGCCGGTTCTCTGGCAGGACAATTACATTTCTCTGCTGCCCGGCGAAAAGCGCGAGCTTACGGCGACTTATCGGGCTAGCGAACTTGGAACGGCAAGACCCGTCGTCGAGGTTAGCGGCTGGAACGTGGAGTAAAACGGCGCAACAATGGGCGCCCTTGAGAGACTGCTTTTCCCCGCTGGAACCTCGATCTCCACAGCGGCGAACCCACCCATGTACTTTCCCATTCTCAGATTTGCTTCCATGATTCTCTCGGAGTTCCAAAACGGGAATGACAGAAAGGCTGGACTTGACGCCGGATCGACGCCGCTGGCTACGCCAAAAAGTGCACGGCCCGGCATTTGCCAGCTTCGATGGCGTCACCGGAGGCATGGTCCTGGACCTGAGCGAACAAGGCATGTCGATGCAGACGGCTGCTCCCGTCGAAGCGTTCCGTTATACCCGCTGTCACCTGAACCTTCAGGACCCGGCTACGCATGTGGAGACCACGGGCTACGTCGCCTGGGCAGATGCGCTGGGCCGTGCCGGCGTGCGTTTTTCCGATCTGCCGGAGGAGGCCCGCAGGCGGCTGCGACAGTGGCTCACAGCCAATGCAACGGCACCTAGCCGCAAGGCCCCGAAGCTCAGCTTCGACGAGCCAATGTGGGCCGCACTGGGCGTCAGTTCGCCCGCTAATGGCAGGCAACCGCTGGCGATCAGCTTGGAAGCAGAAAGCGGTGGGTCGACAGAGCATGGCCCAAATGGCAATTCCAGAACTGTCCAATACGAGTTCAACTCGCTTGGCTCAGACCTGAACGCCGCGTTGAAACTTATCAGCGAGCGGGCGTGCTCGATCACACGCGGCAGTGGGTCGGCGATTGCAATCGCAAATCGCAATGGCATGAGGTGCCGGGCCAGGGTGGGAGAGAATGCGCCACCGGTCGGCACCGAACTGGACATCAGTTGCGGTTTGTCAGGCGAGTGCGTGAGCGGCGGAAAAGCTCTGCGCTGCGATGACACGGAAAACGACCCTCGCGTGGATTTCGAGACCTGCCAATTGCTGGGGATTCGTTCTGTGCTCGCGGCGCCAATTCGATATGATCAGAGAACAGTTGGTGTGCTTGAAGTATTCTCCAATCATCCTTTTGCTTTTGATGAAGGAGACCTTGCTGTGGCCGAGCGGCTGGCCCAGACCGTAATCCTGACGATGACGCGGGCAGGGGCGTTGTAAACGGTCGTGTATTACCGAAGCTTTCTTCGCCTTCTTTTGTAAGGAAAGCTTACTTGTATTCACGCTTTAACTGTTCCCGGACAGCTCGATAAGCCTGATCGATCGCTTCATCAGTAAATGCTCTCGCCCCGGCATCAGAGTTGGCGATTGAAATCCGTCCAAATTGCTTTCGCCCGACAACACAGGGCCGCTCGTCGGGTGCGTATTCAGGATCGGATAGCGGGTCGTAATCATACGCGTATCCGTGCGCCCAACGGTTCACCGTAATCGCAGCGATGTCTTTGGCGGAATCGAATCCTGCAGCACCGAGCATTCGCTGCAACTGGTCGCGGATATTTCGCTCAAACGTGGAAAATGGCGTGCCCAGTAGTTCAAACCTTCCCATCCTGTATTGATCACGCCGTGGCAGGCCAGGCTTGCAGGGAGCACGCAACATGAATAGGACCATGGGTTCTTCCGGCCTGCTCGGCGACCGATACTCACCCAAGTTCACAGGAAAGTCGAGCATGGTGAAGCAGTGATAGCTCCCGGGCGACACAATCTGCCGGATGCCCATTTTGTGAAAAGCAGTCCAGTTGCGAATCGCCGCATGGGTATAAACGAGCGGTTCTTTGATTCCATAGTGCAGGGCTTCCTGCTGTTTCTCAGGAAGCTCAGGACAAAGGTATGGCACCATCCCGTTGTAGCAGGCGAGGATGCAACTTGTAGCTGTTGCAGACTGCAGCTTACCATCGCGCACGTAGGTGACTTCCACTGGTTTCGCCGATCCCGGCTCGCCAGTGTGTTGCGCTTTCACAACCGTGCTGTTCAGGCGAATGCGAACTGACGATTGCGACTGGTCGAGGGGGCTGTAATCAGCGCGTGCCAGCACTACGTCTTCCATCGTGTGTCCCGGAATAGCTTGCGGAATCAGTGATCGCACGAGCAGCCGAGCAATGGACGCGTTACCGTCTGGAAAATGAAATATGTAAGGTTCTTTCTTTTCGCGTTCTCCCAGATCCATGCCCTGGAAGCCCGGATAGCTACTGGCGCCGTAATCGTCGTCGCCGCTCTGGTAACACATCAATGCCGAAATCGCGTCAATTCCCACGGCGAACAGATCGTGGGAATAAGTCTGAAAAAACGGCAGCACCGCGGGATCGGCTTTACAGACTTTGGTAAGAAAATCCGCATAGCTGATCGTGCCGAGTCGAGCGCGCTTTTGCTGGCGTGACAGTTCCGGCAGATAGTCCACTTTTTCTGTGTAGAGGCGTGCGATCTCTTGGCGGACTTTTGCGGCAAGCGGTGACTTGTGCAGGAAATCCGCCCAGGGCATCGAGCCCATACCAGGCAGCAGGCGATCCTCGCCAAAAGTTTCTTTGTCAAAAAAACATGCAGTTCCCAGTTGCGAATAGAGCTGCTGGTCGTAGGCGCGATAGAAACGCCTTGTCTCAATGCCAAGTTCAGACAGCAGTCCTTTTGCAATTGCACTGTACGCGGAAGGACTCTCAATCGACTGCGTGCCGCCATTGCTCAGCAGCAGCCGCTTTCCTACGCGAAATTCGTTGCGCTTGGCGTGGCCGCCGAAATCGTCATGGTTGTCGAGAACAAGGATGCGAGCTTTCGGGGTCGAGGCCTTGCGGAAAAAGTACGCTGCCGATAGTCCACTGATGCCGGCGCCCACGACGATCAAATCGTACGTCTCGCCGGTGTCCTCAGCCTTGCCCGCGGAGTCCCAGAAGGTTCCGTCGCGAAGGCTGTGCGCGATGCTATAGGTGGCATCGTAACTTCCACGCATTCCCGTTAGTGCAGGCGGATAAGCTGCGCCTGAATGATTGGCGGCCAGCGTGGAAAGCTGACCGATACTCGAGGCGAGAGCCGATCCGCCAACGGCAATACTGACGCCGTTGAGGAAGTCGCGCCGGGTAATCCGCCGATGCATGCCGAGTTTGCGGTCGCGGAGCTCAGGCGTCACTTCGTCATTTCTTGGCCGTTGCGGCACTTATTGGCACTCCGAAGGCTTAGAGGTCAAACACAGATATCAGAAACGGCATGCAAATTCCAGTTTTGTGGGCGCTTGCATTAGCTCAACTGTGTTCGCCTGAGGTGGCTGTGGTGGACAAGTGATGTGCTGGTTAATAGACTTCTACTGGAATTATGCGGCTTGTCACCTTTGAGGATTCTGTACGGCGGTCCCGAATCGGCGCAATTGCTGCTGAGGACCGTGTTGTGGATCTGCACTCCGCCTGCGCTCTTTACCTTCGCGAGGTTGAAGGGGAAGCCGCCTTCTATCGGCTGGCGGATGCTCTTGTTCCGCCCAATATGCGGGCACTCTTCGAGGGCGGCGATACCAGCCTGGAAGCGGCGCGTAAAGCCTTTGATTTTGCATCGCACCTGGATGCTGACGCGAAGGCACCTCAAGGCGAAGCCATCTACTATTCTCTCGATCAAGTAAAACTCAAAGCCCCAATCATTCCGAAAAAGTTCTTTCACACCGCAGGCAATTTTCGGGAACATCATGAAGAGGCAAGCAAAGCTGGTTTCTCACATCCCGTGCTGCCCTGGATTGTGTTCTTTCAAAACGTCGACGCGATTATCGGCCATGAGGAGGCGGTGGTCTATCCCGATCATTTGACGCAAGAACTAGATTACGAATTGGAACTGGCTGTCGTGCTGAAGAAGAGCGGCAAGCACTTTACTCCTGAGGAGGCCAGAGACTACGTCGGCGGTTATGTGATTTTCAATGACATCACGGCTCGCGACATTCAGCGACTTGAAATGAAATCCGGCGTGTTCAGCTTCTGCAAAGGAATTGATACTTTCTGCCCGCTAGGCCCGTGGATCGTGACCGCTGACGAAATTGGAGACCCCCACAACCTTGCCATGGAACTGCGCGTAAACGGCGAATCACGACAGCGTTCGCATTCCAGCAAGATGTCGGTGAAGATTCCGGAAATTCTCTCGCACTACTCTCCGATGGGTTACAGCGCGGGCGATGTAGTTTCAACTGGCACAGTTTCGGGCGTCGCCGCATTCAGCGGAGATCCGAAGGCATGGTATCTGAAAGCCGGCGACGTCATGGAATGCGAGATCGAGCAGATCGGCGTGCTGCGCAACCGCGTGATCTCGTGGGAAGAAGCTTACGGGCACAGGGCTGCCGCTTTGGCGACACAGGAAGTGCGCTAGCAAAGTTTTCTAAGAAGCAAGCTACGCGCAAGGTACGGCCCCATAGCATTGTCTTTCCGAGCGCAGCGAGGAATCTGCTTTTGGTTTCTCTTCCGCTATGACCACTGATTCCAAAATTTGGGTAAGCGAGCTGAACTCGCGACCTGATATCCGCTCTGTTTTCCGCGGAGAACCCGTCCGCTTCTATGACACAACCCTCCGGGATGGTGAGCAGACCGTGGGCGTCGTGCTCTCCCCGCAACAGAAAGTCGAAATCGCCCGCAAACTCGATGAACTGGGCGTGAGCCGCATTGAAGCCGGGTTCCCCAGAGTCTCTGCGGAAGATGCGGAAGCAATCCAACTCATGCAGAAAGAGAAGCTGAATGCCGAGCTGTGGGGCTTTTCGCGCGCGGTGAACGCGGATGTAGAAGAACTCGTGCGCCTGAGGCTGCTCGCCTCGGTGATCGAAGCGCCTACGAGCGAGATCAAGCTCAAGGCCTACGGCATGTCACAAGATGACGTGCTTCGCCGCGTTTCCGCCGCCATCTCTTTCGCGAAACAAAACCGAATCAAGGTTGCGTTCTTCGCCGTCGATGGCACCCGCACGGAGCTCGGCTTTCTGAAGAAAACGTACCTCGCGGCTCTCGAAGCCGGTGCCAGCGAAGTTGTAGTAGTGGATACGATCGGAGCCTGCGGACCGGAAGCCGCCGAGTTCCTGGTACGTGAAGCTTGCAAGTGGGTTGGTCCGGACGTGCCCGTCCATTGGCATGGCCACAATGACTTTGGCATGGCGACAGCCTGCGCCGTAGCTGCGGTTCGCGGCGGGGCTTCGTGGATTCAAGGCACGATCAATGGCATGGGCGAACGGGCCGGGAACGCCGATATCTGCGAAATCGCGCTGGCGTTGCGCTGCCTGTATGCCGTTCCAGTCGCTCTCGATTTGACCAAGGTCCGTGAAGTTTCACGCGCCGTAGCGGAAGCGTCAGGCTACACACTCGACGCCTGGAAGCCGCTGGTGGGAGAAAATCTTTTCATGCGCGAGAGTGGGGCAGTGGCCACTCAGTTTCATATTCCGGAAGCCATCGAGCCGTATTCCTCGGAGTTGGTCAGCGCACAGCGTCGCATTGTCCTCGGGAAAAAAAGCGGCCCGGACAGTGTGGATCTCAAAGCCAGAGAGCTGGGTCTAGCGATAGCGTCCGAACAACGTGCATCAATTTTGGCGGCAATCAAGAAGCAGGCAATTGCAAAACGCCGTGTGCTGACCGACGAGGAGTTCCGCCGGATCGTAACAAACCCAGGCGGGGGCGACTAGAAACGATCGCGGCTGATGGAATCGCCTGTCGTCGAATGTTCTTCGCACCGCATCTAATGCGGCTCTTGTTGTTCCGGATCATTAAATGCTTACTCTTCTTTCAGAGCGAACCGAAGAAATTCGACGATTCCAGACTAAGCCGTGGCCACTGCAGAAGACCTTCAAAACTCCACTGAAAGAGCTCAACAGGTTCATCGCGACTTTCCTCGCGCGGTTCTCGTTTGAGAAAGGCACCCTGAGCACCCATCAAGTCGTGTTTGAACCCAAACACTTGCTACAGCTATTAAGAAATAACTCGGTAACGGTAAGCGACCACTATCGCTGGACGATAGTAGCCGCAGGCAAGGAAGATATAGCCGATTTGCTTCAGGCTGCCCTAGACGATTGGGTAGATTTCACATTCGTTCCTTGCCCTGAAGTCGTTGCCATCTATGCCGACCACGATGAATACACAACGTTCTACACTCGCGACGATGCGACGTTGAACAGCTTAACCTCAAGTCTAGAAGCAGCGGGATTTGAGACTGTTCTGAGCTACAGTAGAGGGTGTTCGGGTGACAATTGGCGCTAAGATCGTTTCCATCAACATCTCTCGGGTATTGGATTTGCTTAGTTCAAGTCCACCTGACCGGCCCCCACGTGCGCATGCATGGAGCGGCATCCACTTCGCCGGTGATGACCGAAGCGTCTACGTGGCCATAGTCCTCAGGCTTGCCAATTTTCACATTGAGCTCGCCGGCGTGCAGTTCCATGTCCTTGTCACCAGTGATGCCCTTAATATCGAGCTCTCCCGCCCACATTCGGACATAAAGATTGGTAATGTTAGGCACTTTGATCGTGATCTGGAAATTGTTTCGAGGACAATCGTCGATCGCCAGCTTGCCCTCATTACCCGAAATGTTCAATTTCACCTTGACCTTAGTGTCGTCTCCGTTCTTGGAATCGTAGGAGATATGAAGTTTGTTCTCCTCGGTGCCCCTGATCTCAACTCCGCTTGAACAGAGGTCCATTCGAAGCCGCCCCCCAGAGGGAAATGCGGTCTCATACGGATTTTCGCGGATGAGAGAAGGCTTCTCATCGGCCACCGCGCAGCAGACCGAAAGCAGCAACAGAGTCCGTAAAGTGAGACGCACGAGCGAAGGCATAGTGGTCATGCCATAAGCTACGCTGAGGAAGAAAGGAAAGTTCCCGCTTGCTGGATGCCCCGGCAAGGCTTTCTACTGTCGGAAATGCGGCAGAACCGCCTCGCCGAATAGCTTCGCTTGGCCGGTTCGGTCATCGCCCCACATTTCGAGCATGACGTGGGTACATCCGGCTGCGCGGTATTCCTCGATGCGCTCGATGCACTCTTCAGGCGTGCCGGCAATCGGGCACACTTTGCGCAGAATGTCGTCGGTTACGGCTCGCGCAGCGGCCTTGCGTCCGCCTTTTTCCATCTCATCGGCAATCGGCTGGAGTTCTTGGAACGTGAGCCCTGCGCATTCCAGCAACACATCGGCTGAGCCTTTGATGTTCTGAACTTTATTCGCTAAATACATTGCCGCCTGTTCGCGAGCGCCCTCTTTTCCTTTGGCGGAATCGCGCCCAATGCTGCCGACAATTACAGAACCGAGAACCAGCCGCGCAGGGTCCTTGCCGGTTTTCCTCGCTCCTTCTTCCATATTCTTACGCGAGTAGCGGACGAACGCTGGCGTGGTAATGCTCGCAGTCAATAATCCGTCGCCCGTCGATCCTGACATTTTCTGCAGAACAGGCCCGGTCGCAGCGACAAAGATCGGGGGAATTCCACGTGGCGTGGAAGCTTCAGCCTTCAGTGGGGGAACGTCAGCCGCGAACACCTTGCCTCGATATTGGAAGGCCTCGCCCCCAAGCACGCCGCGCACAATATCGATGCTCTCGCGCATGACCGTTGCCGGGCCGACTTTCTCGCCCTCACCTTCGCCGATTTCCTTCATGAAAATTTTGGACGCCCCCAGCCCGAGCAGAAACCGGGCTCCGGCCAATTCCTGCATGACGCGCGCCTCCATCGCGATTTGCACGGGATGGCGTGTGTAAGGAGAAATAATTCCCCATCCCAGTTGAATGCGGCGCGTTTGTGCTGCGATCACTGCAAGGATCGCCGTCGATGACCGTGCCTCGAACCCATGCTTCCGCCACCAGGGATACGCCTCAGCGATCCAGAAGGTATCGAAGCCTGCCTGCTCGCAGGCCTTCGCCATGGCAACCGTTTCCTGGACCGGCTCCATGCTGAGTTGCAAAACGCCGATGTTGAAAGGAATAGTCATGAACCTGTTCGTCTGCCCTCTTTCCTAAGTTTGTGGACAGCGGAAACCGAATTGATTGTATGGGGTCCAAGCTGTTTCGCGCTCAGATGACTACGCTATGCTTGTTCTTCTGCGGGGAAGAAGATTTCGAAGCAGGCGCCCTGCCCCTGCGAGTTGTCCAGACGGATAGTACCGTGATGCTCGTCCACAATCTTGGACACAATGGAGAGTCCAAGACCCACACCACTTTTCTTCGTAGTCACAAATGGATTGAAGACCTGCTCGCGCATCTCAGCTGGAATGCCGGGGCCAGTATCCTGCAGCCGAAGCTGGACCCCGCTCCGGCCATTGGATTGAGCCTCGCGCACTTCCGCGTGAAGGACTCCACCTGTGCCACTCATCGCGTCGTACGCGTTCTGAATCAGGTTGACGAAGGCCTGCTCGCAGAGATTCTCATCGAGCGGAATCGTGGGGAGATCTTGCTGGTATCCGCGCCGCACTTCGATCTTTTCACCCTGCCACTGTTTGGCAACTGTTTCCAGCGCCTGATCGAGCAGGTTGGTGACTTGCAGCGGGCGGACCTCGGTCCGCAGGGGCCGC
This sequence comes from Acidobacteriota bacterium, assembly GCA_003224905.1. Taxonomy (GTDB): domain Bacteria; phylum Acidobacteriota; class Terriglobia; order Terriglobales; family Acidobacteriaceae; genus QIAA01. The sequence continues at coordinate 11,244 of QIAA01000053.1, read as the reverse complement.
GCAAAATCGAGGAAGCGTGTGACCAGGGCGCTCACGCGATTTACTTCGCTTGAAATGTATCCAGCCAGCTCACTTGCCAGCGGGTTCGTGTTCTCCAGTTTGCGGTTGAGCGTCTCTGCCGATCCCTTAATCACGCCCAGCGGATTGCGGATCTCGTGCGCCAGCCCGGCCGAAAGCTGTCCGAGCGCAGCCAGCCGTTCCGAGCGGCGCGCCTCCGCCTGCACGCGCTCGAGCTGGCGATTGGTTTCCGCCAACTGCTCCGCCAGCTTTTGATATCGCGTGGTTTGCCGGCGATTTTCGAGAGCAAAACGATTTACAACCATCGCCGCGAGAAAAAAGAACAGAATCCGAATCGCAAGTTCTCCCGCGCCAGTGGCAGTCAGCTCGTACTGTTGCAGGGCTGGATAGAGAAAGGAACAATACGCGGCTGAGGCCAGCAGGGTCCACAGCAGCGTGCCCCAAGTCCCAAAATAAACGGCGGCAGTGACAACCGGAAAGTAGTAGACAGGATAGTAACTGCTGTTGATGCTGACTTCGCCCGTGTGGTTGATCAGCACGGTTGCAAGGATGATCTTAAGCAGGACGACGATGTGAGGCCCTGGCCTCGGCAAGCGGGAGACGATCCGGCTCTCGGCCAGTTGCACAATCCCAATCGCAAGCAGTGTCAGTTGTTTGTGGAACTCGTTCAGTGGCGGCAACAGAGCGAGACCGGCCAGGAGAACCAGCCAGAGCACGTCCAGCCACTTCACTCGTGTGCCTGTGTCTTCGCTCATGAAGAGAGCTTTGCTCGTGCAATCAGTCTATCGCGCAGCAGGCAAATTGAACGGACCGCCACAAGAGCGGAGCGCTACAGCTATCGTGACTACAGACCAGCCGTCTTCTTGACTCGCTTGTCGGAGCATCTTCTTGACACCCTCTATCGGGCAGAGGATAATTTGCTTGAATCGCCTCACCGACGAGCAGTTCCCAGCGAGGGGGAGGAAGTGCCCCACTCCCTGAGGCGGTTAGGTTCGGAAAGTTCGCTATCGCAAAGTTGTTACGCAGCCGTTTGTCGCAGAATTCGAAGTAACTCCGTGTATCAGGGTTTTCCTCTGCCGGGACTCCGATTCTAGGCTGACTGCGCAACCGAATCTTCAATTCACAAGCCCAACACAACAACCTTTGCACTCCTTGAAAATCCTTAACAGCAGTTCTTAACGCGAGCAATCTGCCGCAACAAATTAAGGAGACGAGCAATGCCAAAAAATCCGACCAGCGAAAGCGAGACTTCCAAGATAAGAAGATTTGAGACTGGTGCAACCGGGGGCTTCGCCACGACGAGACCAACGGCTGCAATGCCGGGCGGCACTACGGGGAGGTTCCTGGTGCTCCTGCGTGAAGGCGCTACAGACGAAGGCGCCACCACTATTGAAAAACGAACTGGAAAAAAATTAACCGCTGCCACCAAGGCGCTCTCTACCCTGGGAATAGAAAGCGAACAACGCCCGGAAGGCATTCTCTTTGAAACTCTGGGTGTCGCGGTTGTCGAATCTCCTCCGGAAGAGATTCAAGGCGTCATGGCTGAGGCCGCGGGTGAATCAAGTCCCATCTTGCACGTCGAGCCGGAGCGCTACGTTTATGCCCTGGCTGCCCCAACCCTGGTGCCGGCACCACTGGAAGAAGAAGAGCCGGTGCTTCCCGCACAACCGGCCGCCACACCTTTTGAATACCTGCTCGGCTATCGTGATGCCGTCAATCATGTGGTCGCTCGAGTAATTGACCGCAGCGGGGCAGTGGAGGAACTCGAGGGTATACCCGTCACCGCGGCTTTGACTGAAACTCAGTTCACCTGGGGTTTGCAGGTAACCCGCGTTCCTTCATCCCATTTCAGTGGGAAGGGCGTTCGCGTGGCGATTCTCGATACCGGCATGGACCTCGGTCATCCGGACTTTGCCGGTCGAAACATCGTGAGTCAATCCTTCATCGCCGGCCAGCCGGTTCAGGACGGTCATGGTCACGGAACGCACTGCATTGGCACGTCCTGTGGGCCACGGCAGCCGGGAATTCTGCCGCGCTATGGGATCGCTTTCAACGCCGAGATTCACGTTGGCAAGGTGCTCAACAACCAGGGCAGTGGCACCGACGCGCAAATCCTGGCGGGAATTGAGTGGGCCATCAGGAACAAATGTGCCGTGGTTTCAATGTCGCTGGGAGCGCCTGCCCAGCTCGGACAGCCATTCAGTCCAGTCTTCGAGCATGTTGGGCGAAGATCGCTTGCAGCAGGCACCCTCATCATCGCGGCTGCGGGAAACGACAGCCAACGTCCGCAGGACATAGAACCGGTCAGTCACCCAGCGAACTGCCCATCGATCATGGCTGTAGCCGCTTTGAATCGGAACATCCACGTGTCGTTCTTCTCCAACGGCGGACTTAATCCCAACGGGGGACAAGTCGACATTGCGGCTCCGGGTAGAAACGTGCGCTCCAGTTGGCCGCGTCCCATGATGTACAACACCATCAGCGGCACCAGCATGGCGACGCCGCATGTCGCCGGCATAGCGGCGCTGCTGGCAGAGGCCCATCCGCAGGCGCGCGGATTGGCTCTCTGGACGCTTGTCACTCAACATGCCAGACACCTAGCCAGTCCCAGCCGCGACGTTGGAGCAGGCCTGGTGCAGGCTCCACAGTAGAACAACTTATCCTGGGCTTACGCGGGGCGCTACTAGGCTGCCTCGTGTGAGCCCGGGCAAGAAGGATCTATGGCCAAACTGAACGTGACTGTATCTATACAGGATGAACATCTATCCCAATTCCCAGAGGTGGTCGATGGGATGAAAAAAAATGGATTCGAGGTCGACCAGGAACTCAAGTCTCTGGGGGTCGTGACCGGCAAAATTGATTCCGAGAAGGTTCATGCCCTGCGAGGATTAAAGGGAGTCGGCAAGGTCGAAGAGTCGCGCAGTTATCAGATCGCCCCTCCCGAGTCGGAGATCCAATAGCCTGGTGCCTGTTTTTGTCCTATCTCTAATCGAGCAGCCCACCCTAATCGTTTGTGCCCGTGTCTCGTGTGGCAGTAAGCCGAACTCGTCAACGCTCAATATCCATCAGGCGAATCGTTCAGCACAGCGAGTTGCGACGCGGCGCTTATAGCCCGTTCCGCGGTCTTTGGTTGCGGACGAAAAGCGTGTCCTGGATAGGTTCGCTTTCACATTCGATCGCAATGGTGGTGACCGGAATGTCAGGAGCTGCCGCGGGCAGTCCGGTGAAACGCACGCGAAAGCGATCCTGCTGGAAATCAATCTTCTGTCCGGTAGCTAAAAAACGAGACGACTTGACCCGCGACTGGAGGCCGGCGATCGCGACATAGTCGCCGGGCCAGAAATAGACGTGCATGTAGAGCGTGTTTCCCTTGCGAGTGAACCCGGCATAAGTGGATTGCCGGGGTTGACAAAGATCCGACTGATAAACGGACTCGCCGTTGCGCCGCAGCCATTGGCCGACTTCGGTTAATGTGCGGACGGATTCTTCGGGAATGGAGCCGTCGGGGCGCGGGCCAATGTTCAACAGATAATTTCCGCCATCACGGACACAATCGATGAGGTTCCGAACAACCTGCCTGGAAGTCTTCCAGTTGTCGTCGGCTCGTTGGTAACCCCAACTATCGTTCAACGTCATGCATGTTTCCCACGCCCGGCCTGATTTCTCGGCGGTGATCTCCTGCTCCGGCGTGGAGAAATCGCCCGGGACACCATTGCGGTTATTGACGATTATGTCGGGCTGGAGCTCGAAGACCATGCGGTTCATTTGCTCTGATTCCCACTGCGCAGGAGTGAGTGGCCAATCGACGTCATACCAGAGGATGTCGATCTTCCCGTAGTTGGTCATCAGTTCGCGGATGAGGCCGTGGGTATAGGCAACGAAGCGCTTGCGCGCGGATTCGTCTGTGGCACACCGCGCGCCGTCGGGATGGTGCCAGTCCATCAGCGAGTAATAGAAGCCGACGCGCAAACCTTCGGCCCTGGCAGCATCGACGAATTCGCGGACCAGGTCGCGCCCGGGCCCCTGCTTGGGAGCGCAGTAGTCGGTCAGCTTGGTGTCGAAGTTGCAAAAGCCTTCGTGATGCTTGGTTGTCATCACCATGTACTTCTGGCCCGCAGCGCGAGCCAGCCTGGCCCAGTCGCGCGCGGCGTTGGGTTTGGGTTGGAAGAGCTGAGCCAACTGCTCGTATTCCGCGACCGGGATGCCTTCGTTTTCCATCACCCACTCGTGGCGGCCGAGCACGCTATACAGGCCCCAGTGAATAAACATGCCGAAGCGCGCATCGTGCCACCATTTCATACGGCGAATGCGGTCGGCATCTTCGGAGCCAGGATTTTGACTGGACGCTGCCAGAGCGCGTGGGACGATCGCGCTCGTCGCCATCGCGGAAGCAGAGCTGATCAGCAGATCACGGCGGGTGATTCGATTGTGACTCATTGGCTCCTCGTCGGTCTGCGGCGCGTAATGAGAGACCGAGACCGCAGATCGTTCGCTGGGGCTACGCTCGGCCTCAAGATTGTAATGCAGGCAGAGCGTGGGGGAACGACTAGTATTTATACCGTGGTATATTGGTATAGAAGGATTTCTGGAAATCTAATGACACGAAGCTTTAATGGTCAGGTGCATGTCCGTGTGCCGGCGAGCGTGCATGAAGAAATTGCCAGGGAGGCGTTCGAGAAGGGGATCTCGATCAGCGGTATTTTTACCCAGGCGGTAATCGTAAGGCGGGCCTTGAAGCATATGGATCCCTGGAAGTCTGTGGACGAGGTGCGGTTCGCCAATCGTGCCGTTCCTGCCCGGGAAGTTGAACGCGTGGTCAGCCAAGCGGTAAAGGCGGTCAGGAAAAGCCGCCGTGGACGTTGATAACACTGCCGCGTCTGGTGCTTGACACGAATATCTTTGTCAGTAGTTTGATTTCCGCGCGCGGTTCGCCTGCTCAAATCCTCACCGCGATTCGAGAGCGAAGAATCATCCACTTGGTCTCGGATCCGATCGTAGAAGAGTACCTGCGGGTTCTGGAGTATCCGCGTATTCGGCGGTTCAAGAAAATCACGGATGCATTCATCGCCGATATTGCAGCTTACCTCGTCTACCAGACCGAGCGCGTGGAGTTGGCCTCTACGATAAGGCTCAGCCCGGATCCGGACGACGATGTGTTCCTGGAGACGGCCGTGGATGGGAAGGCATCACTGCTGGTCACGGGCGACAAGGCGGGCTTGCTTTCGCTCGGAGAGGTGCAAGGAATTCCAATTATTTCGGCCAGCGAGGCTGTAGCGCAGCTGCGGATTTGAACTACCGGTTTAGTGGCCCACCGCCCGGCGATAATCGTCCGCGGTAGTTCGATAGCAGGGAAGCATGCTGTTTCTCTCAGTTGAAGAGTGTGAGTCAGTATCAGGCCACGTCATCTGTAGCAGGCTTTCGTCGCAGGTCAGATCTCTAGTCACGCGAAGCTTGTAGACGCGCGAGTTGTCTACGGCGTATTGCGATAAGCGCCGCTGATACGGAAGCGAAACGTAAACCAGCTTTATGAGCTGCGACTCGTCTTTGCCGATCCGTCTCTCGGCGATGAAAACCTCATAGTTCGAAAAATAAGACGAACCCGGCGTTGCCGACGCTAATGCGACCAAACGTAGCTGCAGTTCCTGAATGGGTCGCCGATCATCGACTAATGGCCTTGGCGGTCGTGAAATTGTGGATCGCAGGTCCATCGCCGAGGGCCGCCCCAGCGTTGCAGAGGCATATGTGTCTCGAACTGAGGGAGCTGGAGGGACGGCTTGCGACTCACCGCCTGTCGCAGAACCACCGCGGCCGTTGCCGAAAGTTCCTTCTCCTTGAATAGATGGGGCTGGAGGCACCACGGAGTCAGCTGCGTTGCCGCCCAGCGAAGCTCGGCCCATTCCCGCAGCCAGCTCTGTTCCCGACAACGACGGTGCCGGCCCCACGACCTGCCCCCCATCCCTGGGTACCGGGCCTCTGCGGCCATTGCCGAATGTTCCATCGGCTTGAATAGACGGAGGCGGAGAAACGACAGAAGCAGTCAGACCGCCACCCAGAGAACCTCGCGACATTCCCAGAGCGTGCCGTTCTTGTGTGGATAACGACGGCGCGGGTTCCACAACCTGCAATCCGGTGTTAGAGACCGGACCCGCGCGCCCGGCGCCGAGAGTTTCATAGCCCCGAACCAAGGGCGGAGGCGAGACAATCGAGCCGGTTAACTCGCTCAAGCCCGCCAGGGCCATCCCCAAACCTGCGTGCTGCTCGTCAACAGGCAAGCGGGGCGCAGGCTGGACGACGCGGGCGTGGCCGATGTTCACGTCTCCCAGGTTTCGCATTGAGCCTTGCAGGCTTGGCAACGGAGAGACCACGACTGCGCCGAGCACAGCTAGTCCGCGTTGCGAGGAAATTCCGTCAACTCCTGGCGCCGGAGCAATGACGGAAATCTGGTAGGAATGAGAGCGGCCGCTGCCCGCCTGATTTACGTCAGGCGGTGGTGCGATTGCCGACGTCCATCCAGCAGGCAACGTTAGTTGCGGACGTCGGTTGAAGGTATTAGCCGCTGCCGGTGCCGCCGGAGCTATTGCATTCGGCACCGCGAGATTGGGAGGCGCAAACGCGGCCAGCTTAATATTAGGCGCTGTTAGCGCCTTGTGGACGCGTCCCGCTGCCACCCGGATACCGGCGTGATGTAGAGACTTGGATCCGCCCCTGGACGCGGTGCGGACAGGCGCTCTTGCTTTCATCGCCGGAAACGACTGAGAAGGACTGTAGTAGGTAACATAATCCTTACGCGAAATTCTCAGGGGCTGCGGCTGTTCCAGCTGTGTCCATGCGCGCGATCCAATCAACACTGCTGCAATCGTGAGGACGTGGCCGACCATCGACTCCGCGAATCGCCACCAGGGCACGCGCGCGTAGACAAATACATCGCTCCAGAAAGGCGCGGGTCTGGACGTGGTAATAACGGATTTGGAGCGGAACAGGAGCAGATCGAAAAGGTTCCGGAAAAAGACGCGCGTCGCGGGTTCCAGCTCGAGCAGCAGTTTGAGCTGAGCACGTGGGTTCGGAGTCACTCCTTCCGGCGCGGCGCTTTCGGGTTCGATGCGCCGCATGCTGTGCCAATCATATTCGCGCTTGAGGTTGCACAGAATACAGATCTGGTAATAGCGGCCATCGGACGCGCGCCGCGGCCAGGAAAACTCATGGAGGCATCCACCCATTAAGAACAGTCCAATAGACTCTGTGGCATGGTTCGCTGTCCGACGGCCATCGGCGTCAAATATCATCTAACGGGGTCTCGATTTGCGGTAATTACTTTCGTGCGAGAGACTCTCTAGCACCCTTTGAAAGTAAGGCTCCATCGCCTGAAAGCCGCATTGCCAGCCCTGTTGGCAAAGACTGCTATTTTACCGCGTGTGGCCCCGTGTTTGGGATGGACTAGAGTAGGTGGTCTGCAAAACCTTTGCGCTATAGAGGCAGCAGGTTGCGTCAGTTTTTGGCGTTTTTCCGTGCCCGCATCAGTCCGCGGCGCAGGGAACGTTCCAGGATGCGCCGGTAGCCGGCAGCGTCGATGCTCGACATTACCGTCGCTGCGATTCCACCGGGGGTTGCGGCCTCATCCAACAAGTCTCGCAAACTGGTTCGGGTTTCGCGCCAGCAGAGAATGCCATCTGCCAAAGCGTGGGCGGCTGCCGTGAGTGCGGCCTTGCGCTGCAACCCAAGTTTCTCAGCCACGCTCGCCAGCGTGGCAAGAGTGTGATAGCCGTGACTGGGAGAGTAGGTCACGGTGAAGGCGTCGAACTGCGACTCCGGAAGTTCCAACACCGAGCCGACCTTCGCAAAGAATTTTTTCACCTCACGTCTTGCTGCCGGAGAAAGGGCGCGTTCAAATGCTACGGCGGTTAACCCGGTCCCCCTTAGGCAAGCGGGGCTGGGCATAGCGCGCGCCCAGCGCACGGGTGGTCCCAATCGAGTTTGCAACTTAGCGAGCGGCACGCCAGCGGCCAGGCTCACCGCGGTTACGGGACGATTGATCCTTCCCATCTGCTTGAGAAGTTCGTCGAGAGAATCCGGTCGTACGGCTAAGATCAGTAAGCTGGCCTGTCCCACAGCGCGAGACAGATTGGGCTCGATTTCCACGCTGTACTGCCGCTTGAGCTGCTGCAACTTCCGAAGATGGCGGTCATGCACAACGATGGGCGTCTCGTAGCCGGCAAGCCGCAAGCCTGCAATCAGGGCGCTCGTAATCCGCCCTCCGCCAAGGAACACGGTGAAGTTCAAGCTATGCCCATCTATAAGTTCGAAGGAATGTAATGGGAATTCGTCGACAGTGCTTTTGCCTAGCCTTCTGATTCGATTCTTCTATTTGTACGCAATTGCCGCGCTGGAGGCTCCAGCGAGATGAATGACGTCAAAGCGTTTGAAACCCACTTCTCCGCACCACTTGCGGAAATCCGCGCCCGAATAATCGAATGCATCGCCGAACTCGATGAGCATGTTCAACGACATGAGAAGTCCAAAAACATTCTCACGTCGTGCGTCGTCAATCAGAGCTTCGATTGCAACGAGTGCACCGCCTGGCGGCAGAGCCTCGTAAGCCAAACGGATGAGGTGCATTTTCTTCTCGAGATTCCAATCGTGAAGAATCATGCCCATCGTGATCAGGTCAGCCTTGGGCAGTGGGTCCTTGAAGAAATCGCCAGAGGCAGTGCTGACTCGGTCACTGAGACCGGCAGCCGCAATGTGCTTCTGCGCGATCGGTTCGACGGGCGGCAGATCGAAGGAAATGCACTTAAGGTGCGGATGCTTCTTTGCACATTCGATACTGAGCAGGCCGGTTGCGCCACCTACGTCGCACAGAGTCTTATATCTCGAAAAGTCGAACTTCGCCGCGAAGGCTTCGAAGTTAATCCGGGAAAGCCCGGTCATTGCGCCCATGAACTGTTCGAGCCTGGGTAGTTCTTCGTAAAGCTCTTCAAAGATCGCCTTCTGGCCATGCTTGGTTTCGTTCTGCGGGCTCCCCGTACGCAAGGCAGTTGGGAGGTCGTGCCAGAACTTGAACAGGCGGTCATTCAGCATGATAAGAATTCCGCCGATGTAGCGCGGGCTGCTGCTGTCGAGATAGAGGGAAGCGGAAGGTGTATTGAAATATTTCGCGTCAGGGCCGTCGCCCTCGCGATCGAGGAATTTCATCGCAACCAGCGCATCGAAGAAGTCGCTGATCGCGCGCCGGTGCAAGCCGACTTCGGCGCCCATTTGCGCGCCTGTAAGCCGACGATTGCCGAGCTTGGTAAATACTTCGAACTCCACCGCAGTGAGGAGAACCTTGGAAGACCAGAAGGCAAAGGCAGTTTGAAGGATGGGACCGGGATCGAGTTGCGGGCTAGTCGCATGCATTAGATCAATATAGATGACTCCCCAACTGTAAGGCCACCACGCAAGTTCACTTCGATCACGAGCTCGTGCGGCCAGAAAATGTGCATACAAGTAGTATGCTGATTCCCTGCCGGGGGTGCTTATGCAATCCTCTTCGATTGCAGTCCACGAGAGCGGGGCGGCTGCGTGATGAGGCTGGTGGGATTTCTGCCGACTATTGGTTGCCACGAGCTTTGCACGTTGTAGCTGGCCTGAGAATTGTTTCGTGAGTAGAGATCGAATGGTGAGCAGCACTTAAATGTGTCCAAGGTAAACAACCGACTTGTTCGCGGCCGGCATCGCGGGTTTCGTGATTCTCCAGCGCTGTTCGTTGACTACTTTGTTTGTGAGCACTTAAGATTGCCGGACGTTATCAAGCTGCCAGCCATCAGCTTTCAGCTCTCAGCAATGGGCTGATAGCTAACCACTGAAAGCTGAAGGCTATCCCATGCTCGGCCAGATCATTTCCCACTATCGAATCGTTGAGAAGCTCGGCGGCGGTGGGATGGGTGTGGTCTACAAGGCGGAAGACATCAAGCTCGGTCGCTTTGTCGCCTTGAAGTTCCTTCCCGACGAAGTTGCCAAAGACCCGCAAGCCTTGGGGCGTTTTCAGCGCGAAGCGAAGGCGGCCTCGGCGCTGAACCATCCCAACATCTGCACGATCCACGAAATTGATGAGCAGAACGGGCAGGCGTTCATCGTCATGGAGTATCTCGATGGTGTGACTTTGAAGCACCGAATCGCGGGGCGGCCGCTTGAGCTCGAGACTCTGCTGTCGATTGCGATCGAAGTTGCGGATGGTTTAGACGCAGCTCATTCCGAAGGCATCATTCATCGCGACATCAAGCCTGCCAACATTTTCGTAACTAAACGGGGACACGCCAAGATTCTGGATTTCGGACTGGCGAAAGTGACGATGGAAGCCACGGCGCTGCAGGAAGCAGGCGCTTCGCTGCCGACAGCGGGAGTCAGCGCGCAGCACTTGACCAGTCCAGGAACTACGTTAGGGACTGTTGCCTACATGTCGCCGGAGCAGGCGCGGGGGAAGGAACTGGACAGCCGCACTGATCTCTTCTCGTTTGGCGCGGTTTTGTACGAGATGGCGACCGGTGCTGTGCCTTTTCGCGGTGATACCTCCGCGGTAATTTTTGAGGCGATCCTGAGCCGGGCGCCGGTTTCGTCGGTGCGCTTGAATCCGGATCTTCCTGCCGAACTGGAGCGCATCATTAATCGCGCGCTGGAGAAGGACCGCAATCTTCGATATCAGCACGCGTCGGAGATGAGGGCCGAGTTGCAACGGCTGAAGCGCGATACAGATTCGAGCCGCTCGGGATTTGTGGTAGCCGAGGTTCCTGCAGCCACGGAGAACGAAGGAGCTTTGGCAGCAGCGCCGGCTCGGGTCTCGAGCTCCGCGCGGGTTCTAAGCGCACCGTCTGTGAGCCAAACGGCTGTGACGCCAAGCGCGTCGAGCGTGCCCGCCCAAAAGAAGCTACGTTGGCTAGTGGCCGCCACAGTAATCAGTTTGGTCGCTCTAGCCGTGGGGGGCGTGTTTTTCTATCGCACTCGTGCGCACGGTTTGACAGAAAAAGATTCGATCCTGCTGGCGGATTTTGTGAATACAACCGGTGATCCAGTTTTCGACGGCACGCTGAAGCAGGCACTGGCGGTGCAGCTGGAGCAGTCTCCGTATTTGAATGTGGTGCCGGAATCGCGGATTCGCGAGGCATTGCGGTTTATGGGGAGGCCTGCAGAGGAACGCCTTACGAGCGATGTGGCGCGGGAGATCTGCATACGTGAAGGACTTAAGGCGATGCT
>QIAA01000236.1 GCA_003224905.1 Acidobacteriota bacterium | reverse complement strand
ATGGCTTTGCACCAGATCAGGAAGTTGAAAGCATACGTCCAATTTCTTCGGCACCATCCGGCTGAAGTGGAGGCATTGCACGAGGACCTCCTCATCAAGGTCACCAGCTTCTTCCGCGACCCCGCTGCTTTTGAAGCGCTAAAAACCGAGATATTTTCTGGCATTCTGAAGCATAGGTCACTCGAGGAGCCCATCAGAGTCTGGGTGCCAGGGTGTTCAACCGGCGAAGAAACCTACTCGCAGGCAATTGCACTGCTCGAGTTCTTGGGTCCTAGAAGCGCCGATACTCCCATCCAGCTTTTTGGCACAGACCTCAGCCAGGCAAGCATTGAGAAAGCCCGCGCAGGGGTGTACCCGGAGAGTATTGCGGCCGATGTGTCGCCGGAACGGCTGCGACGCTTTTTCGCCAAAGTGGAAGATGGCTATCGAATTAGCAAAACGATCCGTGATAGGTGTGTTTTCGCTAGACAAAACCTTCTCCAAGACCCACCTTTTTCTCGGATCGACGTTATCAGTTGCCGTAACGTGCTGATCTACCTCGGGCCGGTTTTGCAGAAAAGGATCATGCCCATCTTTCATTATGCCCTGAAGCCAAGAGGATTTCTGATGTTGGGAGAGGCGGAAGGCATCACTAGCACGGCCTCGGATCTGTTCGAGTTGATGGATAGAAAGCACAAGATTTATTGCCGAAAACCTACCCCATCCGGACTGCACTTCGACTTCGCCGCGAGCCAGCAGCGGATCCAAGAAGGAAGCCTGGCGAGCCGCAAGGAAGCACGGCAGCGTGAGGGTAGTGTGCACCTCCTGGACTTACGCAAGGAGACCGATCGCATCCTCTTAACGAAGTACGCTCCCATCGCGGTGGTGATTAATGACGATATGGAAGTCCTTGAATCTCGTGGACACGTGGGCCTTTATCTTGAGCTCGCGCCCGGCAGAGCCAGTTTCAGCGTTTTGAAGATGGCGCGAGAAGGCTTGCTGTTCGATCTGCAAGCCGCGATCAATAAAGCAAAGACGGAGAAGGAGGGGGTTCCGGTCCGAAAGGAAAATGTACCGGTCGAACGCGACAATAAACTCAAGGATGTGAATCTCGAGGTAATCCCTTTCAAGGTCGCTTCTAACAGAGAACGCTATTTCTTGATCGTATTCGAGGATGCGAGACCCGCGGTTAGGGCTGAATCGGCAGAAATCATGGCCGGAGAAGCAAGAGTTAGCGAAGGAGGAAAGGAAAAACGCAGTGATCGTCAAAGCAGCCACTTAAAGCAGGAACTTGTTGCCACCAAACGATATCTGCACTCCCTGGTCGAGGACAAAGAAGCCAGCAACGAGGAACTCCTGGCGGCTAATGAGGAGATTCTGTCGAGCAACGAAGAGCTGCAAAGCACAAACGAGGAGTTGCAAACCGCCAAAGAAGAGCTCGAGTCGACTAACGAGGAACTACACACCGTCAATGAGGAACTGCACAAGCGAAATTCCGAATTGACCCAGGCGAACAATGACTTAGTTAATCTGCTCAGCAGCATTAATATCGCGATGGTTATGTTGGAAGGCGACCTGCGAATTCGACGGGTCACTCCTCAGGCGAAAAAGTTGTTAGGGCTGATCCCCACGGACATCGGACGACCGATCACCAATATCAGGCCAAATATAGAGGTGTCCGACTTGGAGCAAATGATTGTGGAGGTAATCAGCACGGAAACGGTTCAAGAACGAGAGGTTCGGGACCGCGACGGGCATTGGTATTCGCTTCGCATACTGCCCTATAAGACGGTGGAGAACATGATTGAGGGCGCCGTCCTGACGCTGGTGGATATAAATGTCCTCAAGAACAACTTAGAGGAAATTAGACTATCGCACGATCAACTGGTAAGGGAGCGAAGGAAATTAGAAGAGGTGCTTCGGCAGATGCCTTGTGGGGTCATGATTGCCGAAGCCCCGTCAGGAAGGCTGATCCTGACTAACAAACAGGCAGAAGAGATCCTGCGTCACCCATTGCCTCATGCCGCTAACCTTGAGGAATACGCCCAATATAAAGCTTTCCATCTCAATAAGCAGCCCTTCAAACCTGAAGAGTGGCCACTCACACGTTCTCTCACCAGCGGCGAGGTGGTCACAGATGAAGAAATTGAGTACGTGCGCGGGGACGGCACCCCGGTTTTCTTAAGTGTCAGCTCTGCCCCAATTCTCAACCGGGAAGGTGGTGTCATCGCGGGCGTGATTACTTTTTTTGATCTTACGCATCGCAAAGGAACCGAAGAAGTGCTGCGCTCTACAGAAAAGTTGGCCGCTACTGGACGTCTGGCAGCATCTCTCGGCCACGAAATCAACAATCCCCTGCAGACGCTGAGTGGTGTGTTATATCTGCTCGGTCGAAGTACCGGCCTGGGGGAAGCCGAGCGCCAACATTTGGCCACGGCGCATGCCGAACTGGAACGCGTGGCGCAGCTAACCACGAGCATGTTGGGTTTCTACCGCCACTCCCCGTCACCAGTTGAGGTCAAGATCTGCGATGTCCTCGATAACGTGCTGAACTTTTACGGCCCCGCCATTCGGTCCGCCAAGGTTATCGTCGAGAAACGATACGGGTCGGAGGTGATACGCGGCTTTCCCAGCGAGATTACCCAGGTATTCTCCAATCTTGTGGGGAATGCGCTGGAAGCTTTGACCCCGGGCGGAATACTCCAGTTGCACGTTTTAGCTTCTCGAGATTGGAGAAACCCGACAAGGTGCGGCGTCCGTGTTTATATTGCGGACAACGGACCGGGTATTTCTGGTGAAGATCGGCGAAGAATTTTCGAGCCATTCTTCACCACAAAAGGTGAGAAGGGTACTGGTCTCGGTCTGTGGGTTGCAAAAGGGATTGTCGATAAACACGAAGGCTGGATTCGGGTGCGCAGCAGCACGCAGCCCCGGCGAAGCGGGACCTGTTTCGCAGTCTTTTTCCCGGAGCAGAAGGTATCCCCAATGCGTGCTACTACCGTCACGTTAGATAAAAGCGCGTGATCATTTGAATCCCCTAGGGGGTGACCCCGATTGCTAAAAGATGTGGCTGAGAACCGCGCACAGGCCCCTGTTCTGGGATCCAAGGCGGTGCGCGCAGGCTGTCGAAGAATCATGGCGTTTCACAGACCTGTCGTTCGCCAAAATTCCAGCCGGCTGTGAAATCAACAGCCTGCACACTTTCCTCAACTCCGCCGTCTGTTACTTTTGTGCATGATCCGCCTCTTTCGACCTTGCTGGGGCTCACTTTCCCGCTGTCTTCACTCACGGCGAAGCTTGCTCCTGGAGAACTTGGCGCTCCGCCAACAGCTCGCGGTATTGAAGCACAAGCATCCCAAACCCAAGCTCAGCCCTCTGGACAAAATCTTTTGGGTGCTCGCGCGCCGGTTCTGGTCCACTTGGAAGCAGGCTCTCATCGTCGTCACTCCCGAGACCGTGATCCGCTGGCATCGCGCGGGCTTCCGCTTGTACTGGAGCCTGATCTCCAGAACGAGAAAACGAGCTGGCAGGAATCAGCTCACAAAGGAAATCCGCGATCTGATATTCGGAATGGTGGCCGAGAACCCAACGTGGGGTGCTCCTCGGATTCATGGCGAGCTTCTCATGTTGGGTTTCGATTTATCGGAGCGAACCATCTCTCGCTGGATGAAGCGGGCACCCCGAGACCCAGAACCGGCACGACGGTGGCTCGCCTTTCTTCACAATCACCGCGAAGCCATCGCGGCCATGGACTTCTTCACCGTGCCCACAGTTACCTTCAGCCTCCTGTACTGCTTCTTCGTCATCCATCATGACCGCAGGCGCATCCTGCACTTCAACGTCACGTGTCATCCCACCAGTGCCTGGATCGTTCAGCAGCTACGAGAAGCGTTTCCCTACCAGTCCGGTCCCCGGTTCCTTGTCTTCGATCACGATG
>QIAA01000052.1 GCA_003224905.1 Acidobacteriota bacterium | reverse complement strand
CGACGAAAAAGACATTGATGTCCGCGTCGACAACAACACCCTCACCGTCCACGGCGAGCGCAAGCTCGAGAAGGAAGAGAAAGAGGAGAACTTCCGTCGCGTCGAGCGGCAGTATGGAAGCTTCACCCGCTCGTTCACGCTGCCTAGCTCCGTGGATCCGGGGCAAGTGAGCGCCCACTACGACAAAGGCGTGCTGAAGGTTAATCTTGCCAAGAAGGCGGAAGCCAAGCCCAAGCAGATCAAGGTCAATGTTGGGAGCGAGAAGACCCTCGAAGCCAAGGCCCACAAAGCAGCTTAAAGGCCGCAGCTACTTAGAGAAAAGGAGGCGGCTTGCGTCGCCTCCCTTTTCGGAAGGATTCCCCTCATGTTTGCTCGAATTGTCGATTTTGTCAGTAGTCCGGGCAAAACACGCATACTGAACGAAACTATCCAGAGGAAGCTGCTGCCCATTTTGCGTGTGCAGCCTGGGTTCGTCGACGAGATCGTGCTGGAGTCCGATGTCGAGCCAGATCGTGTTTTGACTTTGAGCATCTGGAAAACTCGTGAACAAGCGGAACTCTATAGCCAGGAAAAATATCCGGCGCTCAAAGAAGTCCTGCTTGCCTCGCTTGAGACTGATCCTGTCGTGAGAACTTTCAACGTGGCGAGCTCCACGACTCGGAATATTCCGGCGGGCAGGGCCGCGTAGGGCTAGGGGAGGTCGGTAAGCGAGCGACCAAGCGCGTACGGCTCACACAGCTAAGGCTGGCAATTTCGCGTGACTGGGTGGCGAAAGTGCGCCCTAGTCACTCCCGGCCGAAACCCGACGTTACCGTCCTCGCATTTGTCATTGGGAACCTTAAAAGGAGATCCTTCGGTGAAAACCTTGTTACGGGCCTTTCTCTCTCTGTGCTTTGCCGTGGGCATTGTCGCTATTGCGCAGGACCTTCCCAGTCAGCCGCCACAGAAACATCAAGAGGCTCTGATCCGGCTCACATCCATGATGGGCACGGTTAGGGCAGGCGGCGAGAAGTTAACGTTTGTGACCGACCAAAGAGCCTGGAATGTGGACAACCCGGAGAGCCTTGAGGGTCACGAAGGGCATTATATGCGCGTGGAAGCTCGCGTCTACGCGGACAAAGGTTTTATTCACATCACAGAATTGAAGATGCCTACGCCAAGTGAGAACAGGAAAAATGATTTGCGGTAGGCCACCGGTCCGACTGTAGTGTGGCGCTAACCTAGCAAGTTGTATCGCACTCAATTCGGTGAACGCCATGTACCACTGCAAGCAATTCCTCCCAGTTAAAATGTTGCGTCGCGTAAAGCAGCGCCTATCGCAGTCTCTTCCCGCTCAGCTTAGAGTGGAAATTCATCGAATAATCATCCGCGTGTCAACGCGAACGTCTCCAGAAACTAGCACGCGACTACGGCTTCCTCGGTAGCACAAACCACTACGTACATTGACATGTTTATGGTTCAAAGTGGCACCAGTCTCGCGTCGACGCTCGTCCTACTGAACGGAACTCCTTGCGCGAGCGAGGGAACACTGACGGGGTTACCATCAGCGGGAGTTATTCGATCAGCGGCGCCTGCGATGGCGGTGACACGGGAACTTTCGTCGCGGACTTTATTCCGTCCGTTGACAGTTCCCGATGGTCGGGTGATACAAGTTCGATCAATGGCACGGCAGATCTGCAAGATGATTCTCGTGGACTACTCGGTCTTGAGCGTGCATCCGCCGAAGATAGTACATTCTCGATGACCAGGCATTGCTTTTACACCATGGTACCCCTCACCAATAGCTGGCCTTCTCTTGGAGAACCGCTACAATCCGTTAAAGTAATGCGGAGCGAATCACGGTACCTGGGCATAAGCCCAGCCCAGATCCCCGCTCTTTCAGAGAAGCTCCTATTCTTGTTCTTTCAATGACCGAAAGGGGACATGAGTACACAGGCCATCCTGCGAATCGGAAGCGTCAAGGATGTTAGGCGATTTCAGGAGCATTTGGCATCGCTTGGCCTCGTGATTCCGTGTGACGCGGAAATTCTTCGCGGGCCGGATTCACCATTGCGGCTCCCGATTCAGCTGGACGGAATTGAAATCGGAAATCGCATTGCCGTCCAACCGATGGAGGGCTGGGATGGAACGGCTGAGGGAAATCCAACTGAAAACACGATTCGGCGCTGGAAACGCTTTGGTCGCAGCGGCGCAAAATTAATCTGGGGCGGAGAGGCCGTTGCCGTCGCCCCGGAGGGGCGCGCAAACCCGAATCAGTTGCTGATCGCACCTCACACCGAAAAAGGTCTGGCGCAGCTAAGGGCGGCACTTATAGACGAACATCGGCACACGACTGGTTCCGGCAAGGGTCTGCTGATTGGGTTGCAACTGACCCACTCGGGACGTTACAGCCGTCCAAACCAGCACAACTGCCCGGAACCACGTATCGCCTATCACCACCCGATTCTGGATCGCCGGCTTCAGATGTCCGATGCTGCTGTGCTTACTGACGCAGAAATAGACGCAATCATCGAAAGGTTCCACATCGCAGCGGGCGTGGCTCGCAAGTTGGGTTTCGACTTTGTTGACATCAAGCACTGCCATGGCTACCTGGGTCACGAACTTCTTGGGGCGCACACACGAGAAGGACAGTACGGGGGAAGCTTTGAAAATCGCACTCGCTTTCTGCGGCAAATTGTTCAAGGAATCCGCGATATCGCACCCGGTCTGCACATCGGCGTGCGACTCTCAGCGCTCGACCTGGTCCCGTTCCGGCAGGACTCAACCTGCTCGTCAAACGGAAAGCCTGGAGCTGGAATTCCGGAGCACTATGAAAACTTAATTCCTTACCGCTACGGATTTGGCGTTAATCCGCTGAATCCTCTCGAGCCGGACCTCAGCGAAGCGATTCGACTGCTTTCGCTCTTGCAGGAATTGAACATCCGCTTAGTTAATATCACTGCCGGCAGCCCCTATTACACTCCGCACATTCAGCGGCCCGCACTCTATCCACCGTCGGACGGATACGCGCCGCCGGAAGATCCCCTGTTGGGAGTAGCACGGCAGATGGAGGCAACGCATTGCCTGAAACAAAAGTTTCCGAATCTCATTTTTGTTGGATCTGCATATAGTTACTTGCAGGATTTTTTGCCGCATGTAGCGCAGGCCGCGGTGCGGCTCGGATGGGTTGACGCGGTGGGGCTTGGTCGCATGGCGTTGACCTATCCTGAAATGCTCTGGGACGCAACCGAAGGGCGCACAATTGAGCGTAAGCGAATCTGCAGAACCTTCAGCGATTGCACCACGGCACCACGAAACGGATTGCCGTCGGGATGCTATCCCCTGGACGACTATTACAAGCACTCGGCAAAGGCTGAGCAACTGCGAACGCTGAAGAAGGAACTGAACTAAATCCGTATGACAGAATTCCAGGTAGCCAGGACCCGCAACTGAATGCTTCAGAACCCGACAATCGAGGCTTTCAGCAAGCGACTGCAACTTCGGCGCAGGGTGTGGGGCATCGCTGCCGCTTTACTGCCATATGAAGCGAGCGGGAAAGTTGATGTTGAAGCCTTCCAAAGGCATCTCGTCGCTACGCATCAGGTTCATTTGACGAATGCCGTCAACATGGACACTGGTTATGTAAACTTTCTCAGCGAGACGGAAAAACGCGATGTGATGCGCTGGACACGCCACGCGCTCGGTGAGGGCGTCTCATTTGTGG
The DNA here is from genome assembly GCA_003224905.1 of Acidobacteriota bacterium. Classification (GTDB taxonomy): domain Bacteria; phylum Acidobacteriota; class Terriglobia; order Terriglobales; family Acidobacteriaceae; genus QIAA01. Next base: position 87,124 of record QIAA01000052.1, on the reverse strand, counting down.
CGGGCGCATATATCGAGAACCTGGAAGGCGATGTTGTTGCCCTTTATCGGCAGCAACTGAATAGGATCACCGAAGCCGGAGGTGTTCCGATTTTGTTTCCGACCACAAGGCTGCACGGGAAATCTGCTAAGCAAAAGGTCGCCACGTATCAGGCAATCTGCAGGGAGTACCCACAGGTCTTTGGCTTTGAATTAAGTCCGCGATTCGCGCCGAATGGAGAGATCTTCGACGAAAGCACCGTTCGGGGGTTGATGGACATTCCGGAGATGAAGGGGTTGAAACACTCCTCGCTCGATCGTGTGCTGGAGTTCGAGCGTCTGGCCCTGCGCGACACGCACCGGCCGGATTTCCGCATCTTTACCGGAAATGATTTAGGTATCAATATGATCGAGTACGGATCGGACTACTTGCTGGGGCTCGCCACATTTGCGCCGGAAAAATTTGCCGAGCGCGACCAGTTGTGGGAAACAGGCGATCCCCGTTACTATGCGCTGTCGGATGCGTTGCAACATCTTGGCAACGTGGCGTTTCGTGAGCCGATTCCTGCGTACAAACATTCTGCTGCTGTTTTCCTGCATTTGACGGGACGGATAGCCACCGACGTGACCCACCCGAAGAACCTGCGGCGGCCACCTTGGGAGGCGGAAATGTTGCAGGATTGCGCCCGGCGTTTGTGTTATCCGAGCACGTTGTAGGACGAATCATACGCGCCAGATCAAGCCACAGGTCGAATTATGTGGGCTACTGTGTCTGCACGACCGGTAAGACCAGGGTCGATGGATGCTGGTCATCGTGGTAAATCGTGTTCGTAGCAGAGACAAATTGTTGAGCAAGGGCGGCATCCGCCCCGGAATTAAGATTTCGGTCGAAGCGCGGGAAGTTGCTGCTGCTGACTTCAAGGCGCAAGACGTGTCCTTTGCGAAACACATTGCTCGTGGCCCACAAGTCGAGCTTGAATTTGTATATCTTCCCCGGGTTCATCAACTCAGACTTCTCCTGGGAATCCCTGTAACGCGCTCGAACGATTCCTTCCGTTAGATTTTGCGCGAAACCGTTCGGCCAGATATCCACCAGCTTGCCGGTGAAGTCCGTGTCAACGGCTGATGATTTGGCAAACAGTTCCAGTATTACCGGTCCGGTGATTTCGAGATCCTCAACCAACGGCGGCGTTGAGTAGATCAAAACATCATTGCGCGCCTCGACCGGGCGCTGATCACGCGGGCCGGGCGCCAGGTGCTCTGAGTCGCAGCACAGAGGTCCGCCAATCGTGGGTGCGGGACTTGCAGGGTCGTAGACGTACTGATCTGGAGTTTCCGAACGTGGTGTGGACGTCGAGAGCGTGCCATCTCCCCGTAGAGAGTTGGCTTTCCCCGCCGAATGAAGAAAATACTTAGTAGTAGCGGCCCGTGCCAGTGGCCAGTCATCTTCCTGACGCCACTCATTTGTACCCATGACGAATATCTTCACAGGTTTACCCGCGAACTCATTCTGCACGTTCTTAAAGAGATAGTCATACCAGGTGAGGATGATGTCGTCCTCGTCCAGATTGGCGGCTGGTCCGAAATCCACCTCGCCGATCTTGCGGCCTGAGCCGGCGTGTCCTCCGATGACGACCAGCAGGTGCTGCCCCCGGCGGGCCGCATCATTTGTCCCATGTGCCTTTATGCCGATGTAGTTGCGTAACGATCCGCCCAGGAAGATGTCATACCATGCCGCCACATGAAGAACGGGGACATTTATGTCCGCGAAGTACTCCTCGATGGACCAGCGCTTCCAGTATTCGTCGTAGTTCGGGTGTGCCAGCCAGTCGAGAAAATATGGAGCGAGGGAGGCCGTGAGATCAGATTCGGATGAGACCTGCGGCAGACCGAAGACTGGATAACTGGCCAAGGGTAGTTTCCAGACGGACTTCATCGCATTGGTGTCTTTGTCTACAGTGCGGTTCAGGGTGTCTTGTGCAAGGCCTGAGGTCCACGATTCATTGAACCACTGCTCAAAAGCGCCGCCCTGATACGTCCATCCGTCGTGATAGTTGCTGGCCGTCACGTAAGGACAGATCCCAGCCAGATGAGGTGGGTGCACTATGGCAGCCAGCATCTGCGTGGCCCCGACATAGGAGCCGCCAAACATTCCGACCTTGCCGTTGGAGTAAGGCAGCGCTGCCGCCCACTCCACGGTGTCATATCCGTCGTTCGACTCGTGCAGGAACGGATACCACTCCCCATCCGAGGTGTAGCGGCCCCGAACATCTTGGACGATGACGACATACCCACGTGCCGCGCCACGTACGCCGATGTCTGAAGCTGCTTTGTTGTAGGGGGTGCGCTGCAGAAGAACTGGAAAGCGGCCTTCAGCCTTAGGCCGATAAATGTCAGCGCGGAGAATCACTCCGTCGCGCATCTTGGCCTGAACGTCGCGCTCGATCGTGATTTCGTACTGGTCGGCAGACCAAGCACTGGGGACAAGCAGCGCGAAGCATAGGAACGCGAGCCCCGACGAAGTCTTCACCCACAAGCCTCGATCCGTGTTTGCCACTTGTTAGAAAGTAATCCTGAGCCGCAAGCGCACGGTGCGGCGGCTGTCCACACCTTCCTGCTGGAACGTTGAGAACAGACGAGCGAAGTCAGGGTTAACGAAGTTGAAATCTCGGAATTGCGGCTGCAACGTGCTGGGATCTATTTGGATATTGAAACCGCCAAGATAGGCAAAGCTGCCGTCTGCGAAATCCAGATCCGGCATTCTTATCGGGTGATTGAAGATGTTGTTAAAGTCGGCTCCGAGAGTGGCAGTCAAGCGCTCGGTGAACTTGAAGTCTTTGTGCAGACCGAAGTTCACGCCCCACGCTCCAGGCCCCCATAGGAGATTCTTTCTGGCAATCCCTGGATTATTGAAGACGTCGGCGCCCATAGGGGGCGGCGCAAAGGCGTTTGGATTGAAGACCTGGTCGCCAACGTGCTGCTTATAGTTGCCTACAACCAAAGGCCGATAGCCGATGAAGTCAGCGAAGTCGCCGAGCGCATCAACGGACTCTACAGCGATGTTTCCCGGACCGACCATGCGAACACCGTTTCCGCAGTTATCGCAAGTCCAATACGGCGTGAAAGCCGTACCCGTCTTAGCGAACATCTGAAAACTTGTTTGCCAGCCGCCGATGGCGGTGTCGGCCCAGCGGGAAAACCCACTGCCAAATTTCTTGCCACGGCCCACCGGTAACTCATATATGCCATAGAAAATAAAGCGGTGGCGAGATATCCATGCGTCTTGAGTGTAATCGCGCTCCGGGTTGAATGGGTTGTAGGGAACGCCACCCAGGCTGGAGTTGCCGCCATCGATGCCGGTCGATTTCTGATCTGTGTAGGTGTAAGAGGCATTGAACATCAAACCGTTGCTATATCGGTGTTCAAGCTGGGTCTGGAAGGCGTTCGACTGGCTATGGCCATAGTTTCCAAAACTGAGCAGGTAGTCTCCAAGCGTGGGGTAGGGCGTCCGGGCAAATTCTGCCTTGGTTGGTGCGCAGTCGCCGTCGTCAGGGCTGCAGAAGTGTACCCCATCTCCAATCCCCTCACCAGTTGGATCTTGCGTGGTACCCCAAGGAACGTTGCTGGGTTCAATCTCATTCAAGTCCTTGCCCCCGATCAGGCCGGAGGATGTGATGCCGAGGTAGGAAAAGCGCACAGACGTTCTAAGCCCGAGCTCACGTTCGTAAGTGGCATTGTACTGCTGAAGACGTGGCTGCTGAAGGTTGACCGGTACAGCATTGAACGAGAGCGAGCTGGTATATATCGTATTCTGCACCACGTCTCCGCCGGTAAGCGGAAATGGCCACGGCTGAAGTTGCTGCTGGTTGAAGCCTAAGCTTCTTTTTTGCGTGGTCTGGTTGAAGGCATTGGTTGAGAGTGGATCGCGAATTCCCTGGGCGGCGGAAGTCGGGAAGTACAATCCGTATCCACCACGCACTACCGACTTCTCTCCCAGTCTCAAGGCAACACCTACTCGCGGTGCGAAGTTATTTTTGTCTGTGCGCAGTAAACCGCGGCCAATTCCCAGGTGTGAGTTAGCGGCAGTAACCACGGGCAAAGTAGTCTGCGCTATTCGAGGGTCCAAAAATTGAGCGGTCTTGTCCGAGGCGATGATGAAACGGCCAGTGTTATTGTTGAAAGTAGGATCGAAATTCAGCATGATATCGTGCGCATCTACGAAAGGCGAGATAAGTTCATAGCGAAGGCCGAGATTCACGGTCAGTTTCGGAGTCACCTTCCAATCATCCTGGAAAAAATATCCCTGTTCCCAGTTGTGGACATCCATGATTGGGCGGGCACTCTGAATAAAAAAGACTCTTGACGCGGGTTCCCCAAGCAAGAAGTTGGCGAAAGGGTCAGTATCGCTTCCGCGATAGGTTATTCTGCCGCGCGGATTGGCACGCGAAGCTGCGAAGCCATCTTGTGCCACATTGCGCACAAAATCTGCGCCCATTTTAAGGTTGTGATTCTTGATCACCCACGTGAGGGTATCCCCGAAGGTAACCGGGTACTGGTGTTGCTGGCGCTCGGTGCTGCGGTCCCCATTTCGACCGAAGGCAACAAAATTGGAGCCGAGGTCGATTAGCGGATGCCCGTGCGTGGACAGCTGCGAGTGACCTACGACGTCCGCGTAGGCATTTATGGCGTTCTGGTCGAAGCCGATGCTGGAAAGGAAACTCTGGAGAGTCGTGTTGCTGTGAGCGAAATTGAATTCACGATTGAATCCGCCGCGAGCTTCGTTAATGACATTGTTCCGGATGGTGCGCAGATAAGAGAGAGAAAGCGTGTTATCGCGAATGTCTCTCTGTGTGAGACCGAGTCCCGTCATTGGAGAGAACACAGGCGAAGTAGTTCCAGTAAGAGCCTGTGCATTGTAGACACCGTAGACATGGTCTTTGTCGCTGAAGTCGTGGTCTATGCGAAGAGTTCCCAAATCTCGGGTTGAGCCCCCCGGAAGCAGTGTTTGAAATAAATCCCGGATTTGCCCCGTCTCGGGATCTACAGCGACTGCAGGGCTGATTTTGGGAAAGTAGACCTGGATGAGCTTCTGCGTATTGGCATTGAGAAAACGCGAAGGAATTGTACTGAAGCGGCAATCTGCGTGATCGTTAGGATCACAAGTGCCCGTCGTGTCGGTAGCGACTTCCTGTGGCGTGAGTTGGCTAAAGATGTCATCCGGGACCGTCGGTTGGATGGATGGATCCAACTGCGAGAAATCGCCTGTCCACAGCGCTGGATGCGGCAACTTATGGTTGCTGATATTCACTGGTTGCCTCAATACGTTTCGTTCGTAGGCAAGGAAGAACCATGTTTTCTTGAGGCCAGGAATTGGCCCTCCAAGGGAACCGCCGAAATCGTTGAAATTGAAATAGGGTGTCGGATATCTGCTGGCAAACTGAGTGGGAACGAAGTCCCTAATGCCTTGTTGGTCCTGAATTTGCAGGGCGGCCAACGCGGAGTTCTTGTTGTTGTAAAAGACTGAGCCGTGAACTTGCGACTCACCACGCTTGGTTGTGATGCGGATGTTGGCAATTCCCGCGTATTCAGCGCTGAAGTCATTGGAGAGAACATTGAGTTCGCCAACGGCCTCAAGCGAGGGCTCGCTGGTACTAGGTGAACCGAAAATAGTGTTGGTGGCGCGCTGGCCGTCAAGGGTGAAATTGGCGCCGTAACTCTGGAAACCGAGAAATTTGAATTCGCCGGAATCCACGCCTTGCGTAATGTTGGGGTTTAAGAACAAGAACTGGTACACGTCGCGGCTGTCGCGGGGAAGGTCAATCACCTCCCGGTGGGAGATCGTATTGGAGATCGTCTGATCTTGCGTGTCGATAGTAGGCGCTTCCGCCGTAACCACGACCTGCTCATTTGCCGTCGATACCTTTAGCACCGCATTGGCACCGATCACGTCGCTGCCCTTAAGAACAATCCCAGTAATGTCGGCCGTGGACATGCCTTGAGCGGAAACGGTGACCTTGTAATTTCCGGATTTGAGTCCGAAGATCTGATATTCGCCGCGTGAACTGGTCTTGGTCTCGCGCGCAGTACCGGTTCCAAGATCGAGAATGACGACGCTGGCGTTTGGAACAACCGCTCCGCTTTGGTCAGTAACGGTCCCGCGAATGGTGCCCAGATCTGTGCCTTGCCCAAACAGATAAGCATTGGCACACACCAGCAATGAAAGGAACAATACGAGCGTGAATCTGGCAGGGTTCATCATGGGAGCGGCTCCGTCGGGAAGATTTCAGGGTTGCAATCGGGATTTGTATCATGAAAAGAAAGTAAACACAAGGACAATAGAAAGGAAAGCTCGACAAACAAGAAATGAATCGCAAGGTGAAACATAACCCCGCGAAAGCTGTAATTTGACCCTCATCACTGTCGCGCATAAACTTCCAGTGCGTTCATGCGTTCCCAAAATTCACGGATGCTGGCTGAGGGCCGACGGCGCAAAATACTGGAATTGGTGGAACAAACCGGCCAGGTGACCATTCACGATGTGGTGAACCGTTTTTCAGTCTCAGCGGTCACGGCACGAAGCGACCTTGACGCCCTCTCCGCCAATGGCGTGGTGCTGCGTTCTCATGGCGGGGCAGTGCGTTATGAGCCGACTCAGGACTATCCGCTAAAACTGAAAGCCACGCTTCATCGCTCGGAGAAATCCCGCATCGGACAAGCCGCGGCACAACTGGTACAAGCGAATGAAACCATCATTCTCGACTCCGGGACAACCACGGCTGAAATCGCAAAAAGCCTGAAGCGGGCGAAGCTAAAATCCCTCACCGTTATCACCAGTGCTCTTAACATTGCCAACGAACTCGCAGATGCTTCGGAAATTTCGCTGATCATGCTGGGTGGGCTGTTGCGCACGGTTTCCTATTCTTTCGTCGGTCCCCAAGCGGTAGCGATGCTCCGCGACTTGCACGCCGATAGGCTGTTCCTGGCGGTGGACGGGTTTGACCTGGAAGGCGGCCCATTTACGCCCGACGTGCTGGAGGCTCAACTCAACGGCTTGATGATGCAGGTCTCCAAAGAAACAACGGTAGTGGCGGATTCCACCAAGCTCGGCCGACGCAGTCTATTCCGCATCGGACCGATTGAAAAGGTTCACCGCTTGATCACCGATAACCGCGCACCCGCGGAGTTTACGGATGCGCTGCGCAAGAAAGGTTGCGAGGTGATGCTGGTCTGAGTTCTCAGGCTTCGTCCACGTCAGCTGGCAACGATCAACTTCCTCTCGTGCGCGAACACGTGCTACAAATCGACGCGAAGGACAACGTCCTGATAGCTCTGGCTGATTTGAAAAAGGACAGTCAGGTCACGTTCAACGGTCGGAGCTGTGCGTTACAAACCGACGTGCCCGCCAAACACAAATTTGCAGTGCAAGACCTCGCTCCGGGCGATCCGATTGTCATGTATGGCGTTCTCATAGGGAAGGCTGTGACCGCCATCCGCCAGGGAGAAGTCATTACCACGCGAAACATTCATCATGATGTGGCTTCATTTCACGAATACCTAGAACCTTATCGCTGGCATGCGCCGGCCGTCTCCAAATGGCAGCAACGAAGTTTTCTCGGCTATCGGCGGGCGGATGGCCAGGTGGGCACTCGAAATTATTGGATCGTCCTCCCACTCGTGTTTTGTGAAAACAGAAATCTTGCAGTTCTGAAGCAGGCATTTGAAGAAGAACTCGGTTTCGCCGCGCCCCAGACTTACCGTCGCCAGGTTGCCGAACTAGTCAGGTTGTCTCGCGAGGGTAAAACGCAGGAGCTCGAGAATTACTCGGTTATTGAGAACCCTCGCCAGCCTGCGCGGGACAAATTCTTTCCCAACGTTGATGGCATCAAATTCCTCACACATGAAGGCGGATGCGGCGGAACCCGCGAGGACTCCCGGAATCTCTGCGCTCTGTTGAGCGGCTACATTCATCACCCCAATGTGGCTGGAGCCACCGTGCTCAGCTTGGGCTGCCAGAACGCGCAGGTCGGAATACTGCGTGAAGAACTGCAGCGTCGCGATCCAGGGTTCAAAAAGCCACTGCTTATATTTGAACAACAGCAGAGCTCTTCGGAATTCGCCATGGTTTCTCAGGCGATTAAGGAGACTTTTCTTGGACTCGTCGAAGCGAACAGAGCCGCACGGGAGCCGACTTCGATTTCTGATTTATGCGTGGGGCTGAAATGTGGAGGGTCCGACGGCTTTTCCGGCATATCGGCCAATCCCGCGATTGGTCACACCTCCGACCTGATTGCCGCAACGGGAGGTAGCGGAATCCTTGCCGAATTTCCGGAACTCTGTGGCGTGGAGCAGGATCTTATCAATCGTTGCACCGGAAAGGAAGTTGCTGACCGGTTCGTTCAGTTGATGACAGATTATGCGGAACGTGCCAAGGCTGTTCGTTCCGGGTTCGAAATGAATCCTTCACCCGGAAACATTCGCGATGGATTGCTCACCGATGCGATGAAGTCTGCGGGTGCGGCCAAGAAGGGCGGAACTTCTCCAATTACTGCAGTGCGGGATTATCCGGAGTATGTCACTGAGCCAGGATTGAATTTATTGTGTACTCCCGGAAACGATGTGGAATGCGTTACCGCTCAGGTTGGGGCCGGCGCCAACGTGGTTTTGTTTACGACCGGGCTGGGGACTCCAACCGGTAACCCGATTTCACCGGTAATCAAGCTCTCGTCAAATACGGCTCTGGCTAAACGGATGCCAGACATCATCGACGTGGATACCGGCAGCATCATTTCCGGCGAGTCGACGATTGAGCAAACGGGGGAGAAAATACTTGACGTTGTCTTGAAGGTTGCGAGCGGAGAAGTGCGAACCAAGGCCGAGCTGCTGGCGCAGGATGATTTCATTCCGTGGAAGAGAGGCGTGTCGCTCTGACGGCGCATGAAGATCGACTCGCATCAGCACTTCTGGCAATACAACCCCGTCACCTACAGCTGGATAACCGACGAAATGTCTCTGCTAAAACGCGATTTCCTGCCAGAAGAATTGAACTTGGAGCTGGGCACGAATGACATTGACGCATCGATCGCGGTACAGGCTGACCACTCCGAAGCTGAGACCTTGTTTCTCCTGAAATTGGCGCAGCAATACGACACTATCGTGGGCGTAGTAGGCTGGCTCGACATCACGGCTGAAGAACTTCCCGAACGACTGAACTTTTTCTCGCGATTTGAGAAGTTGTGCGGATTGCGGCATATTGTCCAGACCGAACCCGATGATCAATTCATGCTGCGAGAAGCCTTCGTACTTGGAATCTCCCGCTTGAGGGAATTCAATCTCAGTTATGACATTCTCGTTTACCCGAGGCAATTGCCGGCAGCGATTGGGTTGGTGAATAAGTTTCCCGGGCAACGATTCGTAGTCGATCACATCGCTAAGCCTCCGATCAAAACCAGCAAGATCACAGACTGGGCGGAAAACATACGCAGGCTAGCGCAGGCCCCCAATGTCTACTGCAAGCTGTCAGGCTTGGTCACGGAAGCTGATTGGCGCCACTGGAACGCCGACCAGTTTCGGCCGTACCTGGATGTCGTGTTCGAAGCTTTTGGACCTGACCGGCTGATGTTCGGATCGGATTGGCCCGTCTGCCTCTTGGCAGGGACGTATCGACAGGTGAAGGAAGTAGTCGAGCACTATGTCCGCGAATTGACGGTGCAGCAACGAGAAGCCATTTTCGGATTAAACGCGGCGCGCTTCTATGGGCTGCAACAATCACACCATGGACTTGCAGCTTGCTCATAAAGTTGTTCTGATCACCGGCGGGGCCAAAGGAATCGGTGCAGCGATTGCACGCAGTGCCGTTCGCGAGGGTGCAATCGCGGTGATTGTGGATCGCGACGCTCCTGCCGCGGAGCAACTCCAGTCAGAACTTTGCGACGCCGGCGGAAAATGTCATGTGGTTGCGGCGGAGCTTACAGTTGCCGAGGATTGCTCTCGTGCCATTCAGGAATCGGTTCGCATTACTAAGCGCCTGGACGCTCTGATAAACAATGCCGGGGTAAATGACCGTGTAGGACTTGAAGACGGAAGCCCGGCTCAATTTGTCGAGTCGATCCAGCGCAATCTGCTGCACTACTACAGCATGGCTCACCATGCTCTGCCGTTCCTAAAAGAATCCCATGGATGTATCGTGAATATCGGCTCGAAGACGGCGATTACCGGGCAGGGCGGTACATCGGGCTATGTTGCGTCAAAGGGAGCGATCCTGGCGCTAACGCGCGAATGGGCGGCTGAGCTGCTGCCTTATGGAATTCGAGTGAATGCAGTGGTGCCCGCCGAGGTGATGACACCGCTGTACCGGCAATGGCTCGACAGCTTTCCAAATCCTGATGAGAAATTGAGGAATATCGTTTCGAAGATTCCGTTGGGAAAACGGATGACCAGCGCGGATGAGATTGCAGCCATGGTGGTTTTCCTGATTTCCAGCCAGGCAGGACACATCACCGGACAGCACATTTTCGTGGACGGTGGATACGTGCATCTCGATCGCGCTCTCACTTAGCGGAACAACTATGGCTGCTTCGACAACCACAGCCACCAACGGCCGACCCGCTCCGTTAACCGATGGTCAATACTTTCTGCCATTAGCCTTGATCACGAGCCTGTTTTTTCTGTGGGCGTTTGGCGTGAATCTGAACGATGTGTTGATCCCGCATCTGAAGAAAGCATTCCGCCTGACAGACTTCCAGTCGTCATTCATTCAGGTTGCCTTCTTCGGCGGATACTTCCTGGCGGCACTGCCGGCGGGCCGGATGATGGAGAGGATCGGATACAAGAAAGGTATCTTGAGCGGCCTGATGTTGTGCGCGGCGGGAGCGCTGCTCATTATTCCGGCGGCCACCGTGAGGGTCTACGGATTCTTCCTTTTTGCCTTGTTCGTGATGGCTTGCGGGCAAAGCTTTCTCGAGGTAGCTGCCAATCCTTACGTCACTTTACTGGGGCCTGCTGAAAGTTCCGAGCGCCGACTCAACCTGGCTCAATCTTTCAATGCGGTTGGCGCCGTGGTCACGCCGATTGTCGGCGCGGCGTTCATTCTCACGTTGACCCACTACTCCCCGGCACAACTTTCGGCGATGAGCGCCGAACAGTTTCAGGCCTACCAGATCGTCGAAGCAGACACGGTGAAAACGCCATATTTGGTCATCGGCGGATTATTTCTGGCTGTAGCAGCCCTGATCTATTTCTCGAAACTGCCCGACATCACGGAGCGCGAGAAGCAAGCCGGGTCAACCACGAAAGAGCTGCGGGGAATCCTCAATTACGGTCACTTGCTGAAGGGCGTCCTAGCCCAGTTCTTTTATGTGGGGGCTCAGGTAGGGGTGGCGAGTTTTGTTATTCGATTCGCACAGCACATTGCGACCGGCACGCCAGAGAAAGTGGCTGCAAATTATTTGAAATTGCATCTGCTGGCATTCATGATCGGGCGCTTTGCGGGATCGGCCATCATGAGGCGAATCCCCGCTCCTAGATTGCTGTCGCTGTTTGCGGCTGGCGCACTGCTCTGTGGCTTCCTCGCGGTGATCACTTCGGGCGTCATGCCGCTGTGGGCTATCGTGATTATCGGGTTCTTTCACTCGATTATGTTCCCGACCATCTTCGCGCTGAGTCTGAAGAATCTTGGTTCGTATACAAAACTGGGCTCTTCCTTGCTGGTAATGTCCATCATCGGAGGAGCAATCGTTCCCGCAATCATGGGCCGCATCTCGGACTTAAGCAGCATTCAGCGAGCCTTTTTCGTCCCCTTCATCTGCTACGCCTACGTGCTTTACTTTGCACTCCGAGGCTATAAACCACATCGCGCAGCGACGTGGAACGAAGCATCCACCGTCACCATCGAAGCCAAATGAGCAAACGATACTGCCTGACTCTCGACTTGAAAGACGATCGTGAGTTGATCGCCGAGTATAAGCAGCATCATGAAAAGATTTGGCCGGAAATCACACAAAGCATCAAGAATGCGGGTATCGAAGACCTGGAGATTTATCTGCTCGGCACGCGGATGTTCATGATCATGGAAGTGAGCGATCAATTCTCGTTCGCAGCGAAAACAAAGGCTGACAAAGAAGACCTCAAAGTGCGGGAGTGGGAGCAATTGATGTGGAGGTATCAGCAAGCACTGCCACAAGCCAGTCCGGACGAAAAATGGCTGCTCATGGAGCGGATTTTCAGCTTAGAAAAATGATAATAGGCTCAGCCAATCGAATTTAGAGTTAGCGCCCGATCCGCCATCCCAAAGCACAATTCCACAGATGGGAACACTTGGTCGATAGAGGGTTTCGGCCTCTGCTTGCGGCTCAGAGCTTCCACTAGTTCGGTCACTTCTCCGTAGAACCCGCTGATCACATCCTCCGGCATATCACTTCCAGGTATCTCCTCGAGCGCCAGCCGGTTCTCTCGATAGCAGCACAACGCCCGCTGCGGGCCAAATGGACCGGTGACGACTGAACGGAAGCCCTCCCCAACCAGTTCATATGTCTCTTCCAGCAATCCTGCAGTGGGCAGAACATCGATTCGGCCTCGGGCTCCGCCCTCAAACTGGAGGTCAATGGCATGCCAGTAGGGTGGCTTCGTATTCAGCGTGCGAATGTCGGCGGTGCTGACGTCTCCAGCAATAAAGCGCATTGTGTCGAATGCATGGATGGCAGTGGAACGGAGGAAGTCTGGTTCCGTACGCGCGTGTCTACTCATGGTGGCCCGCACATAGCGTAGGGCGCCGGTATTGTTGGCCCACTCGATGCCGCGATTGAGAAGCGGCATGAAGCGGCGATTTACGGAAACCATATTGATTGTGTTTGTCACCCTCGCCATGTCGCGCAGGCGTTTGACCTCGTCGGTGGTTGTGCCGAGCGGCTTTTCCACAACGCAAGGGATGTTCGCCTGCAAAAGTCTGATGCCAATCTCTGCGATGTGCTCGACGGGTACAACTGCGATGCAGGCATCCAGTTGCTCATTTGCCAGCATTTCTTTCAGGTCGTGATAGGCACGAGCAAAGCCGTATTTCTTGCAGAATGCCTCTGCGCGCTCCCGTCGAAGGTCACATGTTGCCAACAGGGAAATCGCGCTCGAATGGGCAGCGGCGTAGCGCGCCAGTGGAACCGCGTGGCCAATCTCGGAATGCTCACCACAACCGAGCAGGCCCAGGCGGATGGTCATGGGTGCGTAGTCTAGACGAGCAGAACGATGAAGGCCAGCTTTGAACACAGATGCTCCGCGCACGTCAGTTTGACTGTGGCCCTATAATCTCCGTCCTATGATTCAGGTTCGAATACGCATGAGATCTCTGGCGGCTGTATGTCTTTTTAGTTTGGCGTGCACGCTGATGATGCTTTGCTGCACGATGGTGGAGGCGCAACAGAAGTTTGAAAGACCACGGCTGCTGATTGGCAAGGACGATCCCTTCACCGGGCTCACGATTTTGCGGGCCAGATACGCCGCCGGGATGCGGCCATCGGACGATCTGGCAGGCTGGGCGCTAATTTACTTGATCACCGGCGACGAAGCGTTCGCAAAACGTGCGCTCGACGAGATGCGGCGAACGCATCCGCCAGAGAAAGTCGGCTCCCGAACTTATATGGATTACGTTCGATGGGCGCTTGCCTTCGATTGGCTCTATAGTCACAAGGATTTCGACGGCGCACTCAAGGACCGGATTGCTGGCGAGCTGTTGAGTGCGGCCGAGCGGATGTTTCAAGATCATGCTCTCGCCGACCCGTCGCTGGTGATGTATCACAACTACACCGTGCGATTCCTGACCTTGGCGACGTTTGCGCTTACCGCAATTGAAGGGCATCCATCCACGGAGAGTCGGGCCGCACCGCTGCGTGAGCGTGCGCGGCAATCGCTGGACAACGTGCTCGACATCAGCCAATTCGTGACTCCCGAAGGCGGTTATCACGAGTCGATGGACTACCAGCGCATTACGTTTTTGCCGATGGCTCTGCTGGCGGAGCTTCGCCGGACCACGAGCGGGGACGATCCGGCGCGCCGCTTCGGCGCTTATTGGCACTATGGGGATACGTATCTTTACAAGACTCTTCCCGACGGAACGACCTCACGCCGTGGAGATCACGAGTGGCCCTACTTTCTGGAGCAGGATAATGATGTGCTCGGATACATCGTGAACCGGTTCAAGGATCCGTACGCCGCATGGATGCTGAGAAAAAGCGGCTGGCCTTCATCGCCTAACTGGTATATCCCGATTTTGAAATTTCTCTGGGACGATCCTTCGGTTACGCCTCGAGATCCAGCACTTGCAAGTGAAATAGAACTGCCACGGCATCACCTGTTCAGTGGAGTCGGCGAAGTGGTGATGCGCAACGGGTGGGGGCCGGATTCAACATGGATCGAATTCAACTCCGGACCCTATGTCGCTAAACATCAGCATCTGGATCAGAACCAGTTCACTATCTTTCATCGCGGATATCTGGCAATCGACAGCGCAGCGGACTACACCGACACCGAGAGTCCCAACTACCTGAACTACTACCGGCGCACTATCGCTCACAACACAATGCTCGTCTACAGACCCGGTGAGCAATTTTTCTGGGCGGAAAATCTCTGGCCGGCGGCAAATGACGGTGGCCAGCGCATGGATTCGTCGCGTTACTGGAACACCATCCGCAGTGTTGAGGATTGGGAGCGCACGCGCGACCTGTGGGACTTAGCTCGCATGGAAATCACAGACTATGTGCCTGGCGAATTTCAGTACGCGCGGGGCAATGCGACGCGTGCTTACAATCCTTCCAAGCTCGATCTGTTTAGCCGAGAGCTGTTTTACCTTCCGCACAAAAACGTGCTGGTTGTTTTTGACCATGTGCGAAGCAAAGATCCTTCATACAAGAAGGCGTGGTTGCTGCATGGTGTCAACGAGCCATCAGTTGAAGCCAGAGCGCCGGGCCGGGACGTGGCACAGGGTGGGACTTCCTACTCCAATGCGGAGGCCTTCACATTCGAAGATGGCGGGGGAGGCTTGCGTGTGCACACACTCCTGCCGCGTGAACGCGAGGTGGTTAAGCGTGGCGGTCCGGGTTGGGAGTTCTGGACGCCCGGCGATGAGTTTGGCGGCGCGTGGGGCACGGGAAAAAACTGGCCCATTGAAGATGCAAAGGGCGGGCCACTGCCCTCGGATCCCTACCTCAAGAAAATGTGGCTTACGTTTTGGGGAGAAGACCTCAAGCAGATTTCGCCCTCTAACATGCTTCACGTCGTGCCAGGCTCATGGCGGATTGAAATCTCACCGAGCAATCCGAGCAAAGACGATCTGTTTTTGAATGTGCTTGAGATCGGGGAGAAGGGCGACACCAAAAAGCGTACAGTGGAGCTTGCAGATGGAAGCAATCTGACCGGCGCAGTCATCGAGGGCCAAACGCTTGTATTGTTTGCCACAGCCGAGTTGCCGGTCACCAGCGGTGAAGTCACCGTCCCAGATGTTGAGAGCGAGACCCTAATCGCGACCGGCCTAAAACCTGAAGCAAAATACGAGCTCGATCTCACCGGAGGCAAGACAAAGACGTGGGGAGGCGGTCTGTTTCAGGGAGTTCATCTGTGGAGCACTACGGCAGATACGGACAGTGCAGGCGTGCTGCGCATTCCTTTCAACGGACATAAGGATGCACGTTTGCGCTTGCACCTGATTCAATAACTAAGCCGCGATAGCGATTGGCATGATCATCAGGGTCTTCAAAGACAAACTTTCACTCGCGAGCGCTGCAGCTGAGCAGGCGGCGGCACTTATCCGGAGCGCCATCTCCGAGAAGGGTACGGCGCGAATTATTGCTGCAACCGGGGCCTCACAGTTTGAATTCCTGGACGCTCTGACTGAGGCTCCTGATATCGACTGGAAGCGCGTCGAGATGTTTCATCTGGACGAATACACTGGGCTGCCAATTTCGCACCCTGCAAGCTTTCGCAATTACCTTCTGAATCGGCTCATCAACAAAGTGGGGATATCGCGTTATTACTTCCTCGATGGAGAAGCTGATCCAGCCTCAGTCGCACGTAAAGTTGGAAAGATGCTTAGCGCTGCAACCGTGGATGTGGCGTTTGTCGGGATTGGCGAAAACGGGCATCTGGCATTCAACGATCCGCCTGCGGATTTTGAGACGGAGGAGCCATACCTCGTGGTTCAGTTGGATGAGGCTTGCCGCCGGCAGCAACTCGGCGAAGGCTGGTTCACCAGTATTGAAGAGGTTCCAAGGAGAGCGATCTCGATGAGCGTCCGCCAAATTCTCAAATCTCGCGAGATTATCTGCGTGGTTCCCGACAGGAGAAAAGCGAGAGCGGTTGCCGCCTGCTTTGAGGGAGAGATCAGTCCCAATACTCCCGCTTCAATTCTGCGCACTCATGAGGGAACTACTGTTTACCTCGACCAGGATTCTGCTGCCCTGCTCACTCCGGCGTCATCCCTGTCGCGTGTTTAAGGTTGATCAGCGCCCTGCTCTAGCATCGTTCGCCGTCTCGAGCAGAGCTTTCAGCCATTGCTTCGCCATCAGGCGGTGGTAGGGTTCGGTCATGTGAATGTCGTCGAGGCAGAGAAAGTGGCCGCGATCCGGCGATGAGTTCAGGACTGAAGACACATTGATGATTTCAATTCCCGCATCACGCGCGACCGCCAAGTTCGCGTTCAGGCGCTCGTTGTCGGAGTCGTCGTTATTGAATATGTTGTCGAACATCAATGCTCGCATCCCGGAGGCTTTGAATCCCTCGGCCATTTTTCGCAAGTCAGTTCGGTCTTCATCTGTTCTGTTGATCAGGACGAGAAGAACGATGGAAGGCTTCCAGGCTAGCGCGTCGCTAAAGAATCTCTTGTAGGCGCGAGAGGATGTGAGCCCGCCCGCTTGAAACTGCCGGAACTCAACTTTGGGATTCTCCCGCGCAAACATTGCCGTCACAATGGGAACGAATGCGGACGGCGAGGACCAATGAATGTCCATGGTGAAGGAGTGTCCGATAATCGCAACGCGCTCTGCCGGGAAAGCTTTCATCTTCGGGATGAGAGGTTGGACATCGGGCTCGGCCAGGAGTTCCCCTGCCAGAACGTTCGCATCACGGTTGTGTAGATTCTTCTCTCCCCAGTTCCAGATCTTTCGTCCGGCGATTTGCCATTCACCGGCGCTCAGGCCGACCGGAGAGGAACAGGCGGGTGCTTCCAGCTCTCGACCAGCGGCCAAAAAGTCTTCATCGGTACCGGAAAGTCCCAACTGCCCGACGTAGACCGGCAGCCTGAGCCCGATGTAGAAGGCGAAGAGCTCCTGCAGGCGATCGCCATCACGCTCGACTTCCAATACCGTTTGGTAAAGATTTGCAACGCTTCGAATATGCGATTGAGGGTGCGACGGCGCTTTCTTCTGAAGATAACTAGTGAACACATTCACCGGAAGCGCGGGACTCATGGAAAGTTTGGCCGCAAGTAGAGGCTCCAAATCCGCGGAAGGATCAAACGACGAGGGCTGTCCCTGCGTCCATGCTTTTACTGTCTCGACCGGGACAGCAAGCAGAGAAGCCTGATGTGCCACGAGTGCCTGAAGCTCCGTATCCGATGGCGATTGCAGCGGCCAGCAGGACGGATCAATATTTCCTTGTTTGCGAGCAAGCAACATCTGATACGCATGCACTGCAGCGATGTTGGCCTCGACCAACTGTTCCAGTCGTGTTTCTTCCGAAGCAGGGAGCGTACCTTCGGCCCTGGGTTTTGGCAGGCAAAAAATCAGTGCGAGAACGAATGTTGAAACAACTCGCGACGTGCGCATAAGAGCAAGCTGGTCAGACCCCTTTTCTCCAGCGGCGATCGTCGGCCTTTTTTAGTTCAATCACAATCGAGCCGTCCGGGTTAAGCGGCTGTTCACACGCCCATGCCACTGGTTTCAGTACTCCGGGACGAAGCTCTAGCTCAGCGGAGAGATGAACGTTATTCACAAGTCCTTTGGGCAGTAGGAACGATGCCAGGCGAATCCCTCCACCGTGTGGATGACCGGGATCGAGCGTGCCGCGCAGTTTGAGCTGCCCGTCCAGACTGGCCAGTTGCAGCCAGAGCACTCCGGGAACGCCGGCCACTCCGCGATTCGATACCGCGACAATCAGCTCGAATGTGCCGTGCCGCTTTCTTTGCCAAACCCACGACGGGCGGAGCCTGTAACCGAGGTTCGAGCGCAAGCGTTCGAAGCCCCGTGGATAGGCCTCGTTATAGCGGGCAAGCTTTGCAGCCTCAGTCCAGAGCGACCAATAATTCGCACCCAGATCCAGCGTGTGCAGCATGTAGTTTTCCAGCACGTTCACGCCGTTCGGGTCTTTCGTCAGCTTGGAGATATCGTATTGCCGGAAGTATCCGTCTTCGAGAATTGCCGCCAGCCACGGTGGCCGGTTCGCGATCTGATCGATCTGTATCGGCTCTTCCACAATGATGCTGTCTGATCGCAGCCATGCCCCGGCACCCATTGCCATCGCCATCGTTTTGCGATTTCCCACGTTGCTGATATCGGGTTGAGTGTTTACCGCAAGCGGAGTCTTCTTCCAGGTGTCAAGCTGGAGTTCGGTCATTTGCACAAACGTGCGCTCACCGGTTGCGTAGTCGGAAAATGGATTGGGAAAATTGCTGGTGTGCCCCTCGCCCCAGAATCCGTACTGCATCATGTCTACCCATTCGATGAGGGGATTTCCGTCAAACTCGGCTGCCAGCAGAGCGTTCAGCTCTGTGAAGGCCTTTTGAAATTCGGGATGATCGTATCGCGGCTCGAGGTACTCAGAGTCTCCGTGCTCCGGAATCTTTCCAATCTTTACGAGAGGGATGCGCGATTGCAGAAATTCGGGGAGTGCAAGTTGCTCAGGCTGGAACACGGGGCTTGAGAGTTGTACGCGAAAAGCAACTCGCAGTCCGCGGCGCTTTGCAGCATCGAGAGTCAATCGCCATACCGGATCTAGATCCAGCCGGCCGAGCCGAGATTGCACATTGCGCCAGTCGCAACGAATGTAAAGGACATCAACAAACGGGAGGCTTGAGATATTTTCGATATGCTTCTCTAGAGTTTCGCGACCTGCGCGAGCGGCCAGTGAAGGGCCACCTTCTTCCCAGGCGTAGCCGACCAGACCCAGCCCGGGATTGCGTAGCGGTTTCTCCGATGGAGTTGTGAAAAGCGCAGTAAGCCAGCCTTCGTCCTGATCAGTGTCGAAAGGCCCCTGCTCGAGCCGATCGAGGGGTGTGACTGGCCAGCCAAAGTCCTGACTTCCGACTTCCTTGCTAATGCCGGACGAGGGACCTAGCGCCGCCAGCACTGCGACGCCCTTTAACAAGCCTCTTCTTTGCATCGTGGAGTAGCTGCTCGTGCCACTTTGCCGTTGACAATTTGGTGGGTTTGCCGGAAAGTGGTGACGCAAAGATATAGAAAGTAAAAGAAAGAATCAAATGGGGAACATCGGGCGACAGCTCACATTCTGCCTCCTGCTGTCGGCTACTGCATTCGCGGTTCGTCCCGGCGACTTTAAAGTCCTGGGTCCCGGGGGCGGAGGCGCGATGTTCAACCCCACTATCAGCCCGCATGATCCAAATACCGTCCTCATATCCTGCGACATGACCGGCGCCTACATCACCCACGATAGGGGGCAATCGTGGCGGATGTTCAATTTACGCGGAGTTGTTAGGTTCTTTGTCTTTGACCCGCTGGATTCCAAGGTGATGTACGCACAGGCAACCGGACTGTGGCGTAGTACCGATGCGGGCGACACCTGGAAGCTTGTCTACCCGAAGCCCAGCAAGATCACAACGATCGTCATGAGGTCCGATCACGCGGACGAAGATCTTGTCACTCATGCCGACCCCTTGGGTCTGATCTCGGCGCTTGCAATCGATCCGGCAAACTCCAAAATCCTGTACGCAGCTGCCGGCGACAAAAATCATGCGGCGCTCTTCGTTTCTCGTGATTGGGGAGAAACCTGGAATCAGCAAGATACTCTGCCGGAAACTCCACGCCGAATCTGGGTCGATCCCAAGTCGACCAAAGATTTCCGGACCCTATATGTTGGTGGACAGCATTTTGTCTCGGTGAAGAGCAAGACCGGGCTACATAACTCACCGTTGCCGGAATCCATCACTTTCACCGGCATTTCGCTGGGATTCAATTCGGCTTCGCAGCCGATTCTTTACGGAGTATCCGAACGAGGCATCTTCATTTCGAAAGACGGTGGCAGCAATTGGCAGAAAGCTTCCTTTCCTGGCTCGGGGGCGAAGGTTCGGGCGGTCGCAGCAAGCCGTCAGCACGGCGAAATCGCGTATGTCTCATACAGCGATCTGTCATTGGACGGCAAGACCTGGATTGGAGTCGCCAAAACCGAGAACGCGGGAGATTCGTGGCAGCTGGTGTGGAAGGAGTCTGGAGCTGCAGCAGCTAACGTGCACGATGCGTGGATTACCCCTCGTTTTGGTGTCGGCTGGGGAGAGAACCCCCTGGAACTTGGCGTTGCCGATCAGGATCCAAATCTCGCCTACGGTACCGATCTCGGCCGAACAATGAAGACCACCGACGGCGGCGCCAGTTGGTGGGCGGTGTACTCGCGAAAAACAACTGCCGGCGAGTGGGTCAGCACGGGCCTGGACGTCACCAACGCTTACGGCATTCACTTCGATCTCTTTGACTCGGATCGTCAATTCATCACCTACACTGACATAGGTCTGTTCCGCAGCGAAGATGCGGGCGCCACCTGGCAAAGTTCAACTGCAGGTGTACCCGCGGATTGGGTGAACACAACCTACTGGCTGGCGTTTGATCCCAAAGTGCGCGGGCGCATGTGGAGCTTGAACAGCTATACACACGACCTGCCGCGTCCGAAGATGTGGCGCCACCAGGATCCCGCCAATTACAAGGGCGGAGTCTGTGTGAGTGACGACGGGGGAAAGACTTGGCAGAAGTCGAATGCGGGAATGGATGAAACCGCCGCCACTCATATTCTGCTCGATCCCAGCAGTCCACCCGAAGCGCGTGTTTTGTATGTTGCCGGATTCGGACGCGGAGTTTACAAGAGCACGGATGGCGGCAAAACATGGTCTCTCAAGAACCAGGGAATTAAGCAAGGGCAACCATTCGCTTGGAGATTGTCGCTGGCTTCCGAGGGCACTCTGTACGTCGTCATTGCACGGCGCTCCGAGGATGGCAGCATCGGCAATGCAAACGATGGCGCACTCTATCGCTCGAAGGATGGAGCAGAACATTGGGAACCGGTCGCGCTTCCGAGCGGCGTGAATGGTCCGAATGCGCTTACCATCGATCCGAAGGCCCCTCAGCGGCTCTATCTTTCAGCATGGGCACGGGCATCAGGCACTCACGGCGACGGTGGCGGAATCTTTCTGTCTCAAGATGGCGGGCGCAGCTGGCGGCAAATCTTCGACCGGGATCGTCATGTGTACGATCTCACGATCGATCCGAACGATACGAAAATGCTCTATGCTTCCGGATTCGAATCGTCTGCCTGGCGTTCGATAGATCGCGGCGAGCACTGGTCGCGGATTCCCGGATTTAATTTCAAGTGGTCGTATCGGGTGATTCTCGATCCCTCCGATGCGAACAAGATTTACGTCTCAACCTTCGGCGGCAGTGTTTGGCATGGTTCTCTGATCGGCAGGGATGAGCCTGTTGATATTGCAACTCCGGAGCTGCGACCTGGACGTTGAGACATCTTCGCGCTGGATAATGCGCTCGTCGTTTTCTTGCGTTGGTTTTTAGAGGATTTCGCTTGAGTTTCAGCACCACAGCAGCATTCTCAGATTGGCTGAACGAGATTTCCGAGCGCCAGCCGGAGCTCGCGAAGCTGCTGTCGACTTCAACAGAAGAGCAGCAGCGGCAAGGGTACTTTCACACTCTTCACGAAATCCTCCAACAACCCTCCAGCTGGACCCATACATCCGAGCAAATGTCTACCCTCGCCTCCACTCTGCGAGGCTGCATAGCTGGCATACAGAATCTGGTACTAACTGGGTCAGGAAGCTCGGAGTACGCCGGCGATTGTGTTCGCCTAATACTGCAGAAGAGGCTTGCCGTGAATGTCTTGGCGATCGGTGGGGGCGTCTTGCTTACCCACGACGCGAAAGCGCTGCCTCCCGAAAAGCCCGGACTGGTAGTTTCGCTGGCACGCTCGGGCGACAGCCCTGAAAGTGTCGGCGTAGTCTCGTTGCTGCTGGAAGTAGCTCCCCAGTTCCGGCACTTAGTATTGACTTGCAACGCAAACGGTAAGCTGGCGACTAGCTTTTGCGCCGATTCTCGGGTGCGCGTCGTAGCACTCGACGATGGAACGAACGACCGCAGTCTGGTAATGACAAGTAGTTTCACCAATCTGGTCATCGCGGCGCAGTTCCTGGGTTTCCTCAATCAGCAGGGTGCTTACCAGTCGCTTTGCCGAAAACTGAGTGCAATCGCCAGCGGAGTTATCCGGGATCACTTTGGAACGCTTGCCACGGCGGCTGAGTTGAATTTCAGGCGGGCAGTATTCTTGGGAACCGGTGCGCGCTTCGGCGCCGCGCGTGAAGGCGCGCTGAAGATGCTGGAAATGACCGCGGGCCAGGTGAGCACGATGGCTGAAACCTATCTTGGACTGCGCCACGGTCCGATGAGTTACGTGCATGCAGATACGCTCGTAGTCTGCTTCTTGTCCTCCGATCCCACTGCCAGAGCCTACGAGTGCGATTTAATGCGCGAACTTGATCAGAAGGGTCTCGGTATGCTGAAGCTCATTGTCGGTGATGATGTCCCCGCAGATATCGTGCGGGAACAAGATGTTGTAATCGACTGCCCCGGCTTGTCTGAAATCGGCGACGACACTGCGCCGGTCATCGACGTGCTAGTGGGCCAACTGCTGGGATTCTTCCGCTGTTTGCGGGCAGGTTTCCGTCCCGACTCTCCCTCGGAGAGCGGAGTTATCAACCGCGTCGTGCAGAGCTTCACATTGCATTTCCCAGGCGGCGCCTCAACCCAAACAGCCAACTCATCAGGAGACGGCAAGTGATCAGCCGCCGACAGTGGCTCCAGGCATTAGGCCTTTCTCTCGGTGCATCTGCCCACAGCAGCGCGGTTCTTGCAATCACCGCCGCCGGGCAGGAAAACCAGCAGCCGAGTTCTTCCGGTCAGCGTCTAGATCTTACCGACTACGAGCCCAAGAGCATGTTGCAGGTGCGCGAGACCCGTGTGGAGCGGGCACGATTCCCCGTCGTAGACATTCACACTCATATTTCCTTTTCCGCAAAATCAGAGAATGGAATTGAGCTGGCCCCGGAGCGCAATTATCTGGGGGCACCTGACGAGCTTCTGGCCGTTATGGAACGCAAGAATCTTCGGGCGATGGTGAACTTAACCGGCGGCTTCGATAACGGCCTGGTGGGAGCTGTGACCAAGTACGACAAGGCATTTCCAGGGCGGTTCTACACCTTCACCGAACCCAGTTACTCGAAATTCCTGGAGCCCAACTACCCTCGCCTGCAGGCAGATGCAATTGAGCGCGCACATGGTGCGGGCGCCCGCGGGCTGAAAATCCTGAAAACCCTCGGCCTCTACCTGCGGGAAAATATCACCTCGGGCAAGCTGGTGAAGATTGATGACCCGCGGTTTGACCCCATGTGGGATGCCTGCGGACAACTAAACATGCCAGTTGCAATTCACGTCTCTGATCCGATCGCATTCTTCACACCCACCGATCGTTTCAACGAGCGATATGAGGAGCTCAACAACCATCCAGACTGGTCTTTCTATGGCCACGATTTCCCCAGCAATGCGGAATTGCTCGAAGCCCGGAATCGGGTGTTCGCCCGTCATCCCAAGACACAGTTCGTAGTTTTGCACGTGGGCAACTTCGCCGAGAATCTGGCCAATGTCTCCGAGAACCTCGACCGTTTTTCCAATATGTTCGTCGATATTGGCGCCCGCATCGGAGAGTTGGGGCGGCAGCCAAGAACTTCGCGCAAATTTTTCGATCGTTATCAGGACCGCATCCTGTTCGGAACTGATGCGACCCCCCACGGAGACGAATTCCCGCAACAAGTGTTTAACGATAAGTTGTATGAGATCTATTTCCGGTTTCTCGAAACCGGCGACGAGTATTTCGATTACGCTCCCGCCAAGGTGCCGCCGCAGGGCCGATGGCGGATCTATGGCATCGAGTTGCCCGAGCCAATTCTGCACAAAGTTTACAACCAGAACGCTGCCCGGCAGCTGCGAATCACAATATGATGCGCGCAAGAATACTGAGTGTCACGCTCCTGTTATTTGCTTTGACCCTTGCCACAGCTCAGGTGCGGGTGTGGCAGGGTACTTTGACCTTGCCCACGTACGAAGAAGGCCCGCCCGATCCCAATCCACCTTTCGATCAATACGCGAATAACCGCTTCAACTATCCGTACACTCTCCGCCGCAATCTGACCGACCATCGGTCGGATCACGCCTGGCGCGCGCTGTTTCTGGAGAACGAATATCTAAAATGCTCAGTCCTGCCCGATATCGGCGGGCACCTCTATAGCTGCACTGACAAGATCAGTAGTAAGCCCATCTTTTACGAAAATCCTTCCATCAAGAAGGCAGACGTGGCTTATCGCGGCGCTTGGGCTGCGTTTGGAATCGAATTCAACTTTCCGGTTTCACACAATTGGGTCACTGCTTCTCCCGTCGATTTCGCAATTGAAAAAAAGGACGACGGCAGCGCGTCGGTCCAGGTAGGAAATGTTGATCGCGTGTACGGGATGCAGTGGACGGTGGAACTGATCCTTCGTCCCGCTTCGACCGTTCTGGAAGAGCGAGTCACACTGAACAATCGCAGTGACGTAAGGCATCGCTTCTATTGGTGGAACAATGCCGGAATTCAGGTCTGGGATGACTCACGAATTCAGTACCCGATGCGATTCGCCGCGAGCCACGGATTTCGCGATGTACAACCGTGGCCAATCGAAGCAGACGGGAACGACCTCAGCATAATCAAGAATCACACAAAAGGACCGGTATCGCTGTTTGTGCATGGCAGCCGCGAGCCTTTTGTGGGGGTGTGGAATCCACACACAAACACGGGCACGGTCCACTTTGCCGATTACGCGCAACTACCCGCGAAAAAAATCTGGTCCTGGGGCGTTGATGCGGACGGCCTGGATTGGCGCAAAGCACTTTCCGACAATGACAGCGCGTATGTGGAAGTTCAGGCGGGATTGTTTCGCAATCAGGAAACTTACGCCTTTCTCGAGCCTCGGCAGACGATCAGTTTCTCGGAATACTGGATGCCGGTACGCGAAATTGGTGGAATCTCACGGGCGAATCTGGCTGGTGTAGTTAACCTAAGCCGTCAGGGGAACACGATGCTCGTCCGGCTCAATTTGAACCAGCCGGTGCGGGGCGCTACGGTTCGCATTTTATCCGGAGATCGGCAGGTATTCGACACAAAGGGTGACCTGACGCCGGAGCGTACGTGGTCGCATGAGGTTCCGAGCGCGGAGCCACAGCAGAAATATACGTTTGAGCTCCGCGACGCAAAGGGAACCGTGCTTCTGCGGCACAAAGAGGACGAATATGACTGGACACCGGTGTCGGAAATTCACACCGGGCCACAAGTTTCTTATCAGGTTCCTGAGCCGGAACGTCGAACCGAAGACGATTGGATCCAGCTCGGTAACGACCATGAGCTAAATGGCAGGCTTCTTCAGGCTTTGCAGAGTTACAAGGATACCCTGGCGAAATTTCCTAACAGTCTCGAAGCTCGCAAAGCGGCCGGACGCTTGTGCGCGAGCCTGCTCCGCTTCAATGAAGCACAAGACTATCTCGAGCCGGTTCATGCTCGCGACACTTCCGACCCTGAGGTTTCGTACTACTTGGGTGCTTCCTACGACGGTCTTGGCAAAACGCGCGAAGCTCGCGAAGCCTATGAATCCGCGTACCGCATGCCAGAGTTCCGTGCCGTTGGTGGTGTCCGCCTTGCCGAGCTTTCGGCGCGCGAAGGCAATCTGAAGCAGGCAGAAAGTTACCTGCAAGAAGCGCGGAGAGCGGCACCCGACGATCTTCGAACCTCCGAGGAGTTGGCGACAATCCTGCGGGCTGAAGGCCAGGGAGAGCAACCGCAGAAGCTAGCTCAGGAATTGCTGGCTCGATTCCCACAGCAGTATTTCCTGCTCGAACAAGTGGGAAAACCAGATTTACATCATCTCGGCAACGATGCGGAACGTGTTTTGAATGTCGCATCCGAGTACATGAGGCTCGGGCTGTACTCCCGTGCGCTCGAGGTGCTCTCGCGCGACTACCCCGCTCCCGTGGGGGACCAAAGCGAGCCCGGTGTTCTTCCTCCCCAGAAACATCCGATGGTCGCTTACTTCCGCGGATATTGCCTGGAAAAACTGCGCCAGCGCGGCTCAGAGGATTTCAATGCGGCTTCAAAACTCTCCACCGCTTACGTGTTTCCCAGCCGTCCGGAAGAAGTGGAGGTGTTGAACGCCGCGTTGCGTGCCAACCCTCAGGATGCCAGCGCCCATTACCTGCTGGGAACTCTGTATTTTTCGCGCGGCCTTACAGAGGATGCTCTCGACCAGTGGGCACAGGCACGCAAGTTGAATCGGCAAATTCCCGTCTTGCACGCCAGCATGGGGCGTGCTCTATTGCATGTGAAAAACGATCCCGAGCAGGCGCTGGCCATATTTCAGGAAGGCTTACAGACTGATCCGGCCAACGTGCAACTGTACACGGGCATTGATGAAGCTCTGAGTATTTTGCGCCGGCCTGCGAGAGAACGCGTGGCCGCGCTCGAGCGCTATCCCGATCGCGCGCAGATGCCCTCGCACCTGGTCTATGAGCTGATTCTCAGTCTGGCCGAGGCGGGGGATTACGACAAAGCCATCGCCTTGTTTCACAACCGATTCTTTCAGCGCGAGGAAGGCGGCACAAACGTCCGCCAAGTCTGGCTCGAAGTGCGCTTACAGCGGGCAAACTTAGCGGCGAAAAACGGCCAGTGTGGCGACGCGGTCTCCGCGGCTGATCATCTTGGAGATCAAGTTGCCGATTTAGCTTTTACGCATGATGGCCTGGAGCCGCTGCTGCGCTCGGCGAGAATCCATTATCTGCTCGGAACGTTATATAAGAGATGCAACCAGTCCGATAAGGCGCACGCTAGCTTTGAGAGCGCGGCGGGGAGGTCCAGTCTTGAAGACGCTGTTTGGGCTTGGAAAGCCGCCCAGGAATTGCCCGGCTTCGAATTGAATTCCGGGAAACAAAAGCTCGAATCTGTCCTTCAACACGCTAAAAGCACCAGCGAAATCAGTTCGCGAACCGGGTGGTGGTTGTACAACACCGCCATGCTGAATCGAGCGGTAGGCAATTCTCAACAGGCGGAAGAGGATTTCCATGACGCTCTCCTCTTCCCTGATCAGATGCTGACTTACCACCTCACCAGACTCGCACTCTCAGAAAGTGCGCACTAATTCTCAAGTCTGCCGCGATGGAATCGGCAGGCGTTCTGTGTACTCCTTCGACAGATTTGCCTGCCTGCGCGCGGTTCGTCGTACGAGCCACAGCGCTAAACTGATCGTGATTGTAAGACCCGCGAACCAGAGAATTGTGCCTCGCTCGGATGCCGGAGCAGTCAGCAGCAGTAGCAGGCTGAGCAATCCAATACACGCAATCGCACGGCTAAGAAACCGGAATACTTGAACCGTAAAATCAGCGAATCTTTCAACTCCACTCCAATATCGACTGGCGTATTGAGATTCTTGAACAAACGCGCCCGGCCCGGACTGTCTCCTCGATCAAACAATCCGCTCAGGAAAAACACACCGAACGAGGATGGAATAATGATGGCGACCTGCTGGATCAGTGACCAATGAAAAACGAAAGCTCCGAGAATTCCCAGTACCAGTCCGGTCATAAACGAAGCCAGGCCCGACCATCGAGGAGTGCGGCGGATCACCAGCCCCAGCAGCGCTGGCGGCCCATAAGCAAGGGAGATCAAGGTGTTGAAGGTGAGCATGATTTGAAACACGCTCTTCCCACTGGCAGCCATGAGAGCTGCAATGGCAGTAGTGGTACCCCCAATCAAGAAGGTATTGATCCAGCCCACAAGCAGCAGTTCACCGTCGGTCGCGCTTTTTCGGATGAGTGACTGATAAACATCTTTAGAAAGAATTGCCGACTTCAGATTGAATTGCGCGGAAAGATTGGCCATCGTGGCACTGAACATTGCCGCCAGCATTATGCCGATCAGCCCATGTGGAAGCAGAGTCAGACTCGCCACTGCGTAAGAGGCTTCACTCGGATTGGCAAGCGTAGGCCAGATCGCGCGCAGATCGGGATATACCACGCGCATAGCCATCGGCGGAACAAACCAAAGAAACGCACCGACAAAAAACAGGCCACAGCAGAGTAGCGCCACTTTGCGCGCCGACCGTTCATCGTCCACGCTGAAATAGCGCTGTGCCATAGCGCTGGTGTTGTAACCGAAAGAAACCATAATGGTCCACGAAATCAGGTACACCCAGCCGAATTCTCCTGAGAAGTGCAACGTCTTCATTTCGGCTGGAAGTGAATGTAGAAGTCCGCTCACTCCGCCTACCCTCGCCAGCGAAGTAATGACGAGCACCAGGCAGAACGGCATCAGAATCGAAGCCTGCAAGAAGTCCGTAACCACAACTGCCCACAATCCGCCGATGACGCAATAAAAGATGATGAGCCCGCCGGCGCCGATAATGGTCCAGTTCACGGGAAACCCACAGGCGGACGAGATGAACAGGCTTAATCCGTACAACGTGCTGGCGCTAGTGAAGAGCTGAAAACAAATGGTGACCCAGGAAAATGTCTGGTGTGTTGCCGGATTGTAGCGGTCTGAGAGGTACTCCATCACCGTGGTGATGCGGCTGCGGCGCCAGCGAGCCGCAAAGATGAAATATCCCAGCAAGAAGCTGGCAGCATTGCCGATATAAAGTCCTGTCGCCGCAATCCCCGCCCGGTATGCCACTCCGGCCGCACCTGTAAAAGTCCAGGCACTGAATCCAGACATGAAACAGCTCAAGCCGGCCACCAGCCACGGAATTCGGCTGCCGCCGCGGAAATACTCTGCCGCTCCGCGGTTGAACCGCATTAAGTACAGGCCGACCACGACCATCAGCAGGCCGTAAATTCCGATCACTGAATAGTCGATGAGATTTGCGCCACGCATTTCTGGGTTTCTTATACTGTCTTTTCCGGGCAATTGGAAGCTAATAGTAAATAATCACAACCATTCGATCCCCACTGGATGTTAAACTGTCTGCCGATGCGTCCCCGACTCCTGGTTTCCGCTGGACCGGAGTTATTTGCCTCTTTCTTTTCGCCGGCTCAAGAAGCGCGCTTGAGCTGCTTGTGTTCCTGGGAAAGAGACGGCGCCCGCAGCTCCGGCGTGATGTTCAACCGTAGGCTCGCTACCGTTGACGCTCTGGTGACCTCCTGGGACAGCCCATACTTTGGCGAAGATTTGCTTCGAACTGCTCCCAGGTTGCGCATCATTGCGCACTGCGGAGGAGAGGTGAAGTCACGCTTCGCCTCTCGATTGTTCGACAAATTGACAATTACGAATGCAGCCGATCCAATGGCTCGTGCCACCGCTGAGTTGGGCGCAGCATTCCTTATTTACTGTGCGCGCGATGTCGACCACTATCGCAACGAACTTCGCAAGGCCTCAAACCGTGTGTACTCAGATGTTCACAAGAATGGCACGGTGGACCATATAGCAGGTCGCGAAGTTGCCATGATCGGCTTCGGCCGAGTAGGACGTGCGCTGGTGGATTTACTTCGCGGTTTCGATCTCACCTGGATTGTTTACGACCCGTTTGCGCCGAGAACACTCAGCAGGCAATATCCGGTAGTTTTTCGAGACCTGAAGCCTTTGTTGCGACGGGCACAGCTTCTCGTTTTAACCGCAGCGCTGACAGAGCGCACTCGCGGTCTGCTGAGCCGCAAAGCTTTGTCACTGCTGCCTGACGGAGCCGTGGTGATCAACATCGCGCGGGGCGGCCTCCTGGACCTGGCGGCTCTTACCCAGGAAGTTCGGAAAAAGCGCCTGCGGTGTGCCCTTGATGTTACCGATCCAATCGAGCCGCTTCCAGTGAATCATCCCTTGCGCAATTTGCCCGGAGCGGTTGTCACGCCACACGTCGCCGGAGGCAGCCGTCAGGTTCGACGACAGATGGCTGAGACTGTGATGGATGATCTCGAAAATTTCTTCCAAGGTAAGCCCGTAGTGAATCGAGTCACCAGGCAGATGCTGCAGCGGATGACCTGAGCATGCAAATATCGCACAGTTCGACCGGGCAACAGCGGCTGCTGCGACCGGATGATCTTAAGGAGGGTGTTGAACTCTCCAGTGCGGCCGGGTGGAACCAGACTGCAGAAGACTGGGAGATGCTGATGGATCTCACGCCGGATGGCTGCTTCGCCCTTGAAGCAGACGGCCAACTTGTTTCCACGACGACTCTGTTGTGCTATCAGCGGCGGCTCGCATGGATTGGGATGGTTCTGACAAGAGCGAAGTATCGCGGCCGGGGCTTCGCGCGCCGCCTGCTTGCTGCTGCGCTGCAACACGCCGATTCGCTGGAAATAGAAACCATCAAGCTGGACGCAACCGATCAGGGACGTCCACTCTACGAAGCCTTTGGGTTCCAAGCCGAACAACCAATCGAACGCTGGTTGCGGCCGGGTTCTACGGAATCGCAAATAATTTTCGATCACCAACCGCTTCCCAAACATGTACTCGACTGCGACTCTAAGGCGTTTGGGGTGGATCGCTCGACTCTGCTTCAAAACTTAACGCACCGAAGCAACACCTATTCAGACTCCAACGGTTACTTGCTCGTGAGATCTGGACGCACGACCGCATATCTCGGGCCTTGTGTGTCCTCTGATCCGGTGGCGGGGCGCAACGTCATCACACGAGCGATCAATGAGGCTCACGTCAGCTGGTCGTGGGATTTACTGCCTGCGAACAGGCATGCAGTGGCAATTGCTTCAGAACTGGGATTCACGCGGCAGCGCAGTTTGACGCGCATGGCGCGCGGCAAACCTTTGCACGGACGTGATGACTTGGTGTACGCGATCGCAGGTTTTGAGCTCGGCTAATGACAAGTATCAGCACCGTCCGGGAACCGGAAGAGCGGCTGTCGAGGCCCAACAGCGATGTATGAAATAGACCGGTTCTGCAACCTATATCCGCACTTACAAAGTGACAACTTTGTTAAGGAGCATCTGGATGAATGGCTCGGTTAAGAGTTTGATTTTCGTGCTCGTGTACTCCGCCGTTACGATGGCCGCTGATATCCCCGTCATTGAGATCACACGAGCCGCGCAAGATTCCGTTCTCGACACCAACCCGGCTTCCCAATTCTGGCGTGCCGCCCGCCCTGTGTACATGGAAGTGGATGCTCACGGCAACCGCGTTTCGGAGTATCGGACCGAGGTGCGTACGCGCTGGACCGACAAGAATCTCTATTTCTTGTTTGTGTGCCCTTACCAGCAGCCCAACCTGAAACCCGACCCGCAAACATTGAAAGAAACCAACCAGCTCTGGAATTGGGATGTGGCCGAAGTATTCGTCGGCTCAGACTTCAAAGATATCAAGCGCTACAAGGAATTCGAGATCTCGCCGCAAGGCGAATGGATTGATCTCGATATCGACCTCCACAATCCGCATCACGAAGGTGGCTGGACCTGGAACTCGGGATTCGAAGTCTCTGCCCGTATCGATCGGGCCGCACACGTTTGGTACGGCGCAATGCGAATCCCATACTCCGCGATCGATCACCACCCGCCAGCGCCGGGCAATCTCCTGCGGGCAAATCTCTTTCGGAGCCAGGGACCGCTTCCGCAAACGCAGCAGGTCACCTGGCAGTCTCCGATGAGCGACAGCTTTCACGTGCCGGAGCGCTTTGGTCTACTGAAACTCGTTAAAGATAAACAATGAACTTGTCATCACGTTGGGCATCATTCGAGTCTGACTCGCGTATTTGGGGCACGCCATCTCGTCTCTTACTTCTTGCGCCGACCCAAAACTCCGGGAGCGCAACAGTCAACCCCCAAACTGCTGCTCAGCAGCCTTTCGAAGGAGACATATGCGACCCAACCTGAACCACTCGTTTGCCCTCACATTCGCCACTCTGATTGTGCTTTGCGGGACTGCATTTTCACAGGCCGGAACCTGCAGCGGAATGAGCCTCGGCCAGGGCGCAAGCCTAAATGGGTTTGTACCGTTTCAGTCCACCAGTTTGTGGAATACGGACATATCCAACGCCCCTGTCGATCCCAATTCGGCGAATTACATCAACTTCATAGGGTCCACCGTTACGCTTCATCCCGACTTCGGAGCCGGCACCTTTCACAATCAGACCATCGGTATTCCGTATCAGATTGTGGCGGGAACCCAGCCTAAAGTGGCAGTCACACTTGGCGCCTTTTTCGATGAAAGCGATCCTGGGCCGGAACCCATCCCCTCCAATGCGCTCATTGAAGGCTATCCGAAACCCGGCAACGGAGACCGCCATGTTCTCGTCCTCGAAAAAGATGGCTGTTGGCTATATGAACTCTATAAAGCGACGCTGAAGAGTGGAAAGTGGAGCGCCGACGCAACCGCCATCTGGGACATGACCGTCAATGAGCAGCGCCCGTATACTTGGACGTCGGCTGATGCGGCCGGATTGCCGATCTTCCCCGGCCTGGCAAGATACGATGAGGTCGCTGCGGGCACGATCAATCACGCTTTGCGATTCACAGTGCCCACCACACAGCGGGCGTACGTCTTGCCTGCGACACACTGGGCATCGACAACAACTGATCCGAATGCTCCGCCAATGGGTCTTCGGCTTCGCCTCAAAGCCAGCTTCAATATTTCCGGTTATCCCGCCGATGATCAGGTGATCCTGACTGCCATGAAGAAGTATGGCTTGATCCTCGCGGACAATGGCAGCGGTATTTTCATCAGTGGCGTCCCGGACAATCGCTGGAATAACAACAATCTGAACCTGCTGAAGCAGATTACAGCTTCCAACTTCGAAGTGGTACAGACGGGCACGATTTTTACCCCCACAAACGTACCGACTGGACCTTCACCGACGATCAGTAGCTTCTCTGCCAATCCAACCACGGTCATGTCTGGGCAACCTGTAACCTTGAACTGGAGTGTGTCGAATAGCGTTTACAACATAATTAATCCGCAGGCCGGGCCTGTACGCGGCACCAGCACCTTGGTCATGCCATCGGCCACGACAACATACACGTTGTATTCAACCAATCAATTCGGGCGTACGACCGCTTCCGTGACGGTGACAGTGCAATGAGAATTAGGGCCGAATCCTAAGCCGAGTGATGGCGGCAAGCGGAAGATCAGGAGGGACCCGGTCCCTCCTTTTAAATCCCCGTCAGCAGCTGTTCTCCTGCAAATTCGACAGGACGATCGCACGGCGTCGAGAAGATTATCGATTCCGGGCGGGCGACGAAGAACGGCTTGCCGCCATGGAGGGATTGCCATACGCTCACTTCATTACGGATAGTCTTTGATTCCGTCTTCGTGCGCGGCAGTGCTCTACGCTGGTGGAGCAAACAACCTGAGGGCTCGTAGATCGCGTCTCTTCTTCCAGCAATTGGGCGCTGCCATAACTACTTCGCTGACCAATGTGTCTCACGAGGTCTCAATAGAAATAATCCAAGGTTGAGTGCGCCCACTACGATGATGGTCCCGATGGTGCGGTCCATTCCGATCCCAAATGCACTCTTCAATTCACTGGCGAAGACCAGCCTTTCGGCAATTCGCAATAAGCCGACGACAATGGCGGGGTAAACGAGCGCGCCGTAACGGACCGGGTCCTTAGCAATAAACAGCAGCATGACACCAAACCCAACGACGTACGCTCCTAGAAACTTAGCCAGGTATGTGAACTGCGCGTCAACATTGACGTTGGCGTGCCAGAGCGCGTGCGCCGCCCACGCTGCCATGGATCCCGACGCGATCCCGAAGACCCCCATCAAAACATGGTAAACGCCCATGAAACCAGCGAGGGCCTTGATTCCCGTGTGGTGATTCATATATTTCCCTCCTCCGAATCTGCTTCAAATGCTGCGCCAACATTGTGGCGAATACCAGTGCAAACTGATGTGCACCTTAAGGGTCACCGTGGCCGCCTAGTTCTGGATCGAGCCGGCACACCCGGCCCACCTGATAACGGGCGCGCACGCGCTGAGAAGCTTCATCCGGCCGGCGGTAATGGCACCGAGAAAATCCTGGTCGTAGTTCAGGCCGAGGGTGAGCTCGCCAGCTTCGCCGCGAGATATATACGTACCGAGCAGACGATCCCAGATAGCAGTAAAGTTTCCGTAGTTGCCCTTCAGCGTGGCGGAGTGATGCAGTAAATGCTCCCGCGGACTAATCAACAGTAAGAAGCGAAATCCCTTATCGACAAAATCAAAGCGACGCAGAAAGTTTGAATGGCTGGCGCTTGCCACGAAGGCGAAACTCAGCAACAACGCCGGCAGTACATATATAAACGTCGCGATCAGCTCTGGTTGGCCTAGCAGACGTACGACCCCGAATGTTGCAGCGCAGGAACAGACGTTGATCAAAAAGTTCGGCACTACTACGAACGGCCGCGCCGCAATTCCCGGCATCACGTTGGAAACAACCGAAGGAAGATGATGGTTTTCGTGCAGTCTCCAGAGCGGCCCATGTAGCAAAAAGCGGTGAACGAGATAATCGAAAAAAGTGCCGGTGACAAAGGCCGCCAGAAAGATGGGACCAGCCCACACCCGGCTGGGCTCGGCAGCATGTCTAGACGCAAGCCCGGTTGCGACGACGGTGAGCTTGTCGAGAGTTGGGAGAGTTGACGCGAGGGCAAGCTGAATACCGAAATAGGCAAAACACGCGATACCAATTCCGCAAATCAAGGCAAGATTCTTGTTCAATAAACCGCGTACTCCCCCAGAGCGCACAGAGTACCAGTGCTCGAACAGGTCAAGGCTGATGAATCCAAGCTGCACATATGCGAACAGCCAGAGGAATGTCCTAGCGTTTGACATGTGATCCTAGCTCACAGTCTGCAGAGTTACCCGATCGTCGATAATGCCATCGCGCGCGGCCAGCTTGTTTCGGAATTCTCTTCTCAGGAACCATAAGTTCATCAGTGCCTGCACCCAGATTGATCCGGCTGAGAGGAGCCAAACGTGGCGCAACCTAAGTCCCGGCACATGAAAAAGCAGCAGTACAGGTATGGCAAATATAAACAGCCGCACCACAGAGCTCACAAATGGAGGCTTTGTATTGCCCAGTCCTTGAAAGACACTGGAAGCGGCGAAAATTGAACCAGTCGCGAGAAATGTGACGGAGATCACTCTCAGGTACTCGGCCCCCACTGCTAAAACGTCGTCCTGCTGCGAGAACAATCTGACCAAGAACGCCGGTGCAATCTGACACATCGCGGTCAGGAGTAGCATCACGACAGATCC
Source organism: Acidobacteriota bacterium (assembly GCA_003224905.1). Taxonomy (GTDB): domain Bacteria; phylum Acidobacteriota; class Terriglobia; order Terriglobales; family Acidobacteriaceae; genus QIAA01. The sequence goes on along the minus strand of QIAA01000052.1, from coordinate 51,645 downwards.
CACTGCGCATGCAGACCAGAAAGCCTCGCGCACGCGCGTGAACTTCTTCGCAGAGTAGTTCTGACCCACAATGGGCGCATTCGCCATGCCGACCGCGACCGCAGGCAGAATCAGCGACTGCATGATCCGTGCTCCGATGGCGAATCCGCCCTGGGCGGCGGCGCCGAAGTGACGGATCGCCGCATAGACGAGAATCAGGTAGACACCGAGAATGGCAAGCTCAGCTCCTGCGGGCAGGCCGATGCGGAACATGTCGCGCCAGAGTGAGAGGTCGGGTCGCCACACTCGCGGTTCGAACTTCAAATACTTCTCTTTGATCAGGAAATATCCGAGTATGGCAGCAAGCCCCACGGCCAGCGCAAAAAAAGTTGCCATAGCTGCACCGCGCACGCCGAAGCGATACCCAATGCCCCATCCAAAAATAAGGATTGGTGCCAACACGAGATTGAGAACGACCGTGATTACGAGAATTGCTACGGTAGGCTTAACTACTCCGGCTCCCCTAAGGGCCGAGCCCATTGAAATCAGGGGAAACTGGAGAAACAGAGCTGGCACAAACCACGCCAGATATTCGACACCCAGCCTCACGGTCTCGGGACTGGCGGCAAGCGACTGGCAGTAGGCGCGCCGAAAGAGGAAAGTGAGCAGGCAGAGTATTCCTCCTGCGAATACGGACAGCGCAAATGACTGGTTGAACACACGACTTGCGCGGCTCTGATCCTTAACGCCTCCAGCGTGCGAAATCAGCGTTGTCGTGCCCACGCCAAGCATCTGGGTCAAAGCAAGGGTCAGCGCCATGAGATTGGCGGCGAGCCCCACAGCGGCAACTGACTCCTTGCCCAGGCGGCCTACCCAATACATGTCGGCAAGCAAATAAAGCGCCTGCATAACCATGCTGGCCACGAGGAATGCGGACATGTGCACCAGGTTTCCAATTACTGAACCTTGTGTCAGGTCCTTCAAATACAATCCTCCCTGCGAGTGAGCGCTTTTACGTTATGAGACTCTGGCATTTGGTGGCGAACCTGAATCTCGCAATTCTCGCGCTCGATCATTTAGTTACTGGACTGGCCGGAGTGCTATTCCCAGACCGTGCCGCTGGTCTTTACTCGCGTCTGTTCGGAGCCAGTTTGCCGGCCGGTTCCCCCGCAACCGCAGTTCTGCGTCCCTGGGGAGCACTGGGCGTGTTTGCGGGAGTAGTTGGCATCTTGCCCATCTATGATCCGGCACGCTATCGCCCGATTCTTTTTGCCCTGCTGTTGCTGCTTGGTCTTCGGCTATTCATCCGTCTGAGCTTTGGCCCCGACACTCTTCAGCACTTTGGCCTCTCTTCGGACCGGAACTACTTCCACATATATCTGATCGCGCAATGCGCCGTCATCATCAGCTTGCAGCTAATCTGGCGGTAACGCGCTCGCTTGCGTGTTCTTCGCAGGTTGTTTGCGCCCCGCTCGTCGCCTTCTGCTGTGCCGGTGTCAACTTCACTTGTATCGGGAATTTCGGACGTAAGGTGATCTTAGCGTCGAGAACAAGCTTCGTCTCGTGCAACAGTTCGATATTCCACTTCCGCGTGATAGTGGCCAAAGCAAGTACTCCCTCCATCCAGGCAAATCCTTCGCCGATGCAGCGGCGTGGACCGATGCCGAAAGGGAAGTAGGCGAAACGCTGCGTGGGGCTGTTTTCCAAAAACCGCTCCGGATGAAAGCGCAATGGCTCATGGAAGAAACGAGAGTCCCGATGAAGCAGATATTGGCTTACGAACAGAATTGAACCTGCGGGTGCGGTGTAGGGTCCGACCGAACAGGGCTGCGTTATTCCTCGCCCAAGGACCCACACCGGCGGATACAAGCGCATGGATTCGGCAAGCGCGGCGCGAGTAAAAGTGAGGCGGTCGAAATCCTCTGCGCCAAGTTCCCTTTGCCCTGCGATCTTCTCTACTTCGATCCGGACCTTCTCTGCGCAATCGTAGTGCTGCGCCAGGAGAAACAGCGCATAGGCCAACGCATTGGCGATCGTTTCATGTCCGGCCAGAAGAATGGTTAGGCACTCGTCACGAACTTGGCGAATGGCACTAGCCGATTTCTCTCCGGCAGACTGCAGCAGCATGGACAGCAGATCACCGTGATCCACACCAGAGCGCAACCGTTCGTCAATCAAACCGTAGATGAGGCGATCGAGCCGGGCACGCACTCTCTTTAGCCGCCGCAGGCCAGGAAGCGGTAGATATCGAGAGAAGGGTACAAACACGAGGTCAACAAGAGCCATCAACTCGGTGACAGCTTCGCCGATTTCACTGGCGTCTTCGGAGATCGGTGTGTCGAAGAGTGTCTTGCCGAGAATGGCTAAGGTAAGGGACATCATTTCTTTGCGCAGCTCGATGATCTCGCCAGGGCGCCACCGGGCACACATATTGCTGGTGTATTTGGCCATCACGGTTGCGTGACGCGTAATTCGGTCTCGGTGAAACGCGGGCTGGATGAGGCGCCGCTGGGCCGCGTGCATTGGGTCTTCACTGGTAAGCAAGCCATCTCCCATGATGGCGCGTGAGCGCTGCATGACGGGTCCGCGAAGGTGGCTTGGGGCATGTGTCACCAGAAACTCGTGCACCAAGTCCGGGTGATTCAGCAGAAAAGCGTTCTTCCAGCCGAGACGGAAATGCGTGACATCACCATGATGTGAAGCGAGATTTTGCAAAAAGGCGATGGGATCCCGACGAAAACTCAAGAGGTCTCGAATCCCCAAACCTGCCTTCGGACCGGGTGCATGCTGAGATCGGTTCACGCCCTTGCCCCCTGCCAGTCCTTCCCAACAATAAATCTGCGCCACACACACAGCCATAAGAAGGGCTCGTTCAAAGATGGGTCTAGCCGTGGCTCCACGACGCGTTCATGAATGAGCGGCAGGGTGCTCCAATGAGCAGAAGGAAACATGTGATGGGCGGTGTGATACCCGTTATTCAAAAGCAGCCAATTCACAATGCGTCCGGTGAGGTTTCGCGAGTGATCGACCTCGGAACGAAAGTCGCAATCCTGATGTTGCAGAAGGTTGATCGTGACCAGCACCCACTGCGCAAATAGCCAGGGTCCGGCGCAATACTTTAGGGTGGACCGCCAATCGAGCAGGACCAAGATCACCAGAAATGAATAGGTAAGAACGCGCTCGGCGATTGCCTGGCGGTATAAAGCGGGGCGTGATGAGCGCCATTCCTCCAGATCACTGGGTTTGTTTCGGTACATCTCTGCGACTGAAGCAAAAAAGAATGTCATCAGATTGGCGAGGTTATTGCGATAACGAACCAGCGAACAGCGAACAAAATCTGCTTCGGCGTTGTTGTTCCCGTGATGCAGAACATTATGGCTGGTAATGATGCCGGAAGTGGGGTGTGCGGTTAGAAGGCTCAGCCAGATCTCAAAACCGCTGTTCCAGCTTGGCGCGCGAAAAGTCGGTGAGTGCACGTGATTGTGTTTTATCACCAGAGCCACGACGGCCAGGAGGTACGTAGGCAGCAGCAGATGGCAGCCGCGCGCCATATTCAGCCACTGCAGAGCGAACAACGTGTTGAGTCCGGACAGGAACATCAACGTGCGCAGGTCGGCACGGTAGCGCAGAGGACCGAGGATGGTTCCAACACTCATCAGAACGTCGCTGCCTCTAAGTAGGGAACGCGCCCGTCCAGTTTCCAAAACAGATTCTTGCCGCCATCAAAGGTCACGCAGAACAATCGTCCGGAGAATGGGGTCAAGGAATATTCTCGCAACACGGGCAGCAACGGGTCTCGCTCGTGCAGCGCGAGAATGGCATACAAATATCTGGTACAGATCGCATCGTTGTACGCTGTTCGGAGCAACGCGCGAAATGTCCGGAGGTCGTCGTTGTCCACAGCAATAAAGCTGATGTAGAAATAAGCAAGCTCCTCTCCCGGTCGGGGAAATCGCGGAGCGCCCGTCAGTGGTCGCAATGCATTCGCGAACGGCACCAGCCAGCGCAGTGGCAGGGCATACCCAACAACCCGTGTCTGTTTGAACGAACTCTGGTTCCAGCAACCCAACACGCCGACAACCCGACTGTCTCGAACCGCAACGTAGAAGTTTTCCACTCCAAAACCGCGCCACTGCTTCCGGAACATAGAAATCGTGTGCATGGGAGCGAACTGGCGGCGCGCGTTGTTTCGATTCAAGCAGTCCACAATTTCAGGGAGGAGTTCATAAGAACCGCGCAGGATATCGCAAGCGGCAGCAACTGCCGGTTTTGTCCGCCGAATGTTAATCCCCGGTGAATATAGGGCACCCATGTCGTGATATGTCGGCAAACCCGCTCGCCCGCTGGCGATCGTCTTCAGCGCGACCGAATTCCCCGCAAAAATCATGGTTGTGTACAGGCGAGTGCGTCCATCCTCGTGCAGAGCTTTCAAAAAACGGTAACCGCGCGTAATCAGAGTTCCGCCGCGGTACTCGGGTTCGAGGCGGAGATCGGCCAGATAGCCGAGGGGCATGGGCTCTCCGTTGACGAAAGCAGGTGCAATCGAGCGCGTGCCGAGGCCGGTGATCCTTCCAGTTTTGCGATCGCGACCAATCCCCACCTGAAAGAAATCTCCGCGAATACGGCAGGACGCGAAAAAATCAGGTTCGCGCTCGAACGTCACACTGATCGAGCCTGGAATGGGGTTCCTGCGCAGCAACGCCCGAAGTTCCTGGTCATCGGCCGGGGTCGCCAATTCAATATCGAATCGTGATCTCGGCAGAGGAACGACTGGGGCAATCATGCGCAAACCTCTGCCATGTGCTCAGCCGGCACGTAATTGCCTTCGAAAACTCGTTCCCAGCCAGCCCGTTTACTTAACGAAACGAACTTCACCGCCCCCGCTCGTTGGCCCAGGGCCTCGCAGTGTTTCAAGAACGCCTCGCGTGCTCCCTGTCGAACCCGGAAAAGGTGCAGTTCTCCGAGTTGGCCGAGGCGCCGGCAATATGCATAATGCGGATTTGCCTGTAATTGTTCATCTATTCGGTGGGCCAGATCCAGCTTACAAAGCGGGCTCTCGAGAAAAAGAGTGTAGTGCGGAATAGCCGCATCGGAGGGGGCCAGCATCGCGAACGTTGCCGAGCGGCAGGAATCGAAGTCAGCAAGTACATTAGCCACAAAGAATGCGTTGATTTTCTCGCCCCGTAAATCGCTGACGCAGTCTTCCTTTCCTAGGAATTCCAGAATCGGGGTGCGCTTCGCGAATCCCTTTACCTTTACCTGATCGCCTAACTTGTAGCGCCAAAGTCCTCCGCCGGTGGTCAGCAGCACTGAGTAGGTTGCTCCTTCTTCGAGTTCCGAAATCAGCCGGCAGTTTCCAGAGTCATCGATGAATTCGAGAAAGTGTGACGTCACTGCGGCGACACAACCTTCATAAGTCTCAATGGGAATGGAAACCACGCCTTCGGTAGCCAGCAGGCCCTTGCCTTGAATTGCGACACCCGGAAATCGCTGCTTGATTTCTGGCACGACCCTGGCCGACTCGGCTGACGTCCAGCAGCTGATCAGGCGCAAATGGGGCCAAACCACGGCGGTTTCAATGCAACCGCGACGGAGCATAGCTTTAAGCTTTTCCGCCTGATACGCATCTCGTCGCAGGCTGCGGGCCACTACAGGAAGAAGTGGACTTTCCGTCCGGCCGTTCACCAAATCACGAACCAGCCGATCACCGTAGTGTTCCAGCTTTTCGAGAAGGATCAGAAGGAAGCTTGGATTCCAAACCGAAATGAAGGTCAGCGAGCGCGCCTGCAGCAGGTAAAGCAGCGTGAGATAAATGCAGCTTTCAAGGTTCGCGACGCGCGCCAGCTCCGGCGGAGTTGCTGCGGCCTTGCGTAGAATCCATCGAGCCACCGGGCTGAAATACTCAGTGTCGCTCTCGAACCCGACAGGAGTTGCTGCAACAGTGGTTTCCCGCTCGCGAGACAGCGGCGTCACCAGCCAATACGCCGAGCCGTCGTCGAGTCCCGGGAAACTGCGATACATATCGGTAATCCACGGACCCAATGCTGACCGAAACTGCGCTTGCAGCGTTCGTGTATATGGAATGTACTTGGCGGCGCTTGCTGATCCGCTGCTCTTCTCGAACATCAGGACTGGTTTTGTGGTGAGGACACCAGCTTCGCCAGTTTTAATGCGCTCGACCCATGGAGCCAGATCGTCATAAGAAACGACTGGAACACGTTGCTGATATTCCTGAACGCTGCGAATCGATGCAAAACCATGCTTCTTTCCGTACAAGCTATTTGCATTTCGCTCCAAGAGTTGCAGCAGAATCTGTCGCTGCGGCTGCTCCGGTTCCGCCAGCGCGTGCTCGAATTCACGCGCGGCAGACCGAAATCCGCTCAGAATCACATGATTCAGCGTGCGATAGAGAAGCCTGTGCACCGTCAATCTCCGCTCAATGAGTGACTCTCGAGGATTGGTGCTGCTGCAAGAATTCGTCGGGCAAACAATTTCATGTTGCAAGGCGATATTTCAGCGAGGCAGGCCAGTTCGTCACCCTTGTGATATCCGGGGTTGCGCGCGAGAAAAAACTGAACGTGAGGGTCGCGTAGCCGCCGCGCTGGTATTTCGGCCAGATGCGGTTTGAGTTGACCCTGGGACTGTGCGAACGCCACGACTCCACGCTCCGGATCATAGTCAGCCGGAAATTTCGCTCCAGCCAGTGCATCGAGCACGAGCTGTTCCAAGGATGGTGTCGGGGAATGACAATTGGGGTAGAAGCGCTCAAAGAAGAGCGGCAGATACAAATATGTCCGGTAACCCTTCGAGATCAGGAACCAGTACAGAGGCACGTCGGCCTCTTCGGCATACGCAGCGCTGACGTAACGGCACCAGCAACGGCCGAGCTCCTGCTCTCCCCAGTAGGCGTGGTCGACAATCGTGTCACCTGAGAATACAGCTCGGATAGGGCGACCTTCGACTGTGACTCGAAGAAGTTTTTGCGTTGAAAATCCGCAGATCGTGCCGGTTTCATTGTGCAGCATCAATACGCAATCCTTCTCCCGCAGATCAGAAATGAATTTTTCGAAACGGACGCAGTCGTAATGCCGGGTAAAGATCGCAAACATGGCTGCCCGCTCCCGCTCGGTGACCTGCTCCACGGAAACGATTCGGCTATGTAAACTCTCCTTTTTCATTAACGTCCTCGGCTAGAAGCAGATTGTTATCTCCCGCTCCTGGTCGGGTTGTTCGATTACAGGTTCCGACCTCTCGGCGCGGCGACGCATGGACTGAATCCTCAGGCCAAGAAGATCGGTTTCAACATGATGGAATTGCGGGCCGCCAAAACGGCGAATCTGCTCGGTTTGCGCGGCGAGTATCTCGACATCCTGCCGAATGATCTTGCGGCAGACCGGCTCCAATAACAGCCGCACCAGAGGCGCAATCCGGCCGAACCTGAACGTGATCAGGGTGTGCACCTCCGTCTCGTAGTCAGCAATTGGAGTGCACTGCGATGTAATGATGAAATGGCGGTCGGGACCGAAATCGTAGTCCACGCGGCTGATGTTTGGCATCAGGAATCGATCGGTGTGACGCAACTCTCTTCCATCAGGAAAGAACAGTCGCGACACCAAGCTTCTGGTGATCGGCTCACCGCGAAACTCGACTTCAACGGTATCGCTGGTTGACCGCACGACTGCTGAAAGCTGGCGTGTATCGTGGTTCCGAAACCAACCTTGGTGCACGTACACCGTGTGGGGGCAGTCGAGGAAATTTTCCAGGCAGGCTTCGACGGACGCCCGGAAACGAGTTTTCATGCGAAAACTAGACCAGCCTTGCTCATGGTAATTAGGAAAGTGAAAAGGCTCGGAATCTGGAAGCGACTCGCCGGGATAAATCCAAATGTAGCCGTCCTGTTCCCGTACGGGATAAGCACGGACGCCGTGATCCGGCAGATGGGCGCTGGCTCCAAGTGAAGGAATCTGGACACATCGGCCGGCACCGTCGAAGTGCCATCCGTGATAAGGACAAGTAATGCAATCCGATGACACCACACCGCGTGAAAGAGCCGTGTTGCGGTGCGAACATCGGTCTTCGAGCGCGGCGATTTCTTCCTGATCAGTTCGGAAGAGTGCGATGTGACTGCCCACAAGGCTTACCGCTAGAGGCTTGCGTTTCAGTTCACGGGATTCGGCTGCGATGTACCAATGATCCTTCAACCCCATAATCACCTCTTAGCCAACTGCAACGGTTCGCGATAACGGATCACGTGATACCGATCGAGGGGTAAATCTCGCACAACGACCGTCTCTGCTCCGTACCAGTGCACCTCGATCTCAACCGGTCCTGCATAGTCGCCTAGCCCGAACAGTAAACGTCTGTCGTTTTGCGCAGAAAATCCATTCGCGATCTGGACTTCACGCATCTGGCGAACGGACCTGCCATTCCGGCGATAACTAAGGAATACCTGCGTACCCACTGCCTCGCGGCTGACCTTCTCCCCATCTCCTCGCATCGCCAAGCCGACCCAGTGGTGGACCACACCGGCAGCGCGATCCCGGTCTTTTACCGTATTACGGTAGAGTGTCAGGGGCGCAAACTGATGGGTAATCGCCATGTCCAGCACGCCTTCGTTGTTGAAGTCGGCCAATGCAATGCCGCGAGAGTTGCCCAATTCTGTAAGACCAACTTGCGGAGCCACATCGACGTATTGCATGCTGGTCTCTTGGCCGCGTGAGAGATATACGCGGTTAGCCTGGTGCCCAAAAATTTCGTAGCCTCTCAGATCCGGCCAGCGGTCAACGTAAGAGTGGACATTGGGCGGCGCCAGCATTACCTTCTCGGCGGCATACCAATAATTGCGCGGCTTCGCGAAGCGGTGATCGACGGAGTCATCTGCCATCCCGTTCGCCTGCACAAGATCGAGCCAGCCGTCGAGATTGAGATCTCCCATCGCCGCACCCCAACCGAACCCGCCTTCATTCAACAGACCGCGCCCTGTGGCTTCGTCGTGAAACCCGGGAACAAATGAGCTGCGTTTGAGATGAGTTTTCCATAGCAAACTGCCCTCGGCTTGCAAGGGAACATGGACATTCGACACGTAGATATCAAGCTGGCCGCGATTGTCGAGGTCCCCGATCGAGACGTTCATTCCTTTGTAGGTGTCCTTGCCGATGCTGCCGAACATCCTGCCCTGCACATGAACGAATCGGCGTCCCTGGTCATTGAGGTATAGATCGTCAGGGCCAAAGTCGTTCGCACAATACAGATCGGTGTAGCCGTCGGCGTTGAGATCTCCAGTGCCGACAGCCAGCGTGAAATGGGTTTCAGGCATGCCGGCTGCCGCCATATTCAGTTTCTCGAACTGGCCACCGCCGGAGTTGTGAAAGAGCAGGTTTAGCCCACCGTTATGCGCGTTATTCCAGCTCTCGTGCATGAAGTGAAACATGCGCCGATCGTCCGCATACCCAGGTTGGGGGAGAGAAAAGATGTTCAGCCGTGTAGGCTGCGGGTAATCCTTTAAATAGGGAGAAAAGCTGTTGGCGATCAGCAGGTCGAGCTTGCCGTCGCGGTCGTAATCGAAAAACGTAGCTGCAACTGAAGTGCTGTGTTCGCCGATGCCGGCCTCATTTGTGACATCCACGAACTCAGGTTTCCCTGTAACCGGGAGCCTGTTCTTCAGCAGTCGGTTCTTGCCATAGGCGAAAGTCAGGAGCAACGATTGCGCCCCACTGTTGTCGTAATCAACGAAAAGCGCGCCGGCGGCGAACCCGTATATCTCCGGATGAAGATTGATTTCCCGCAGCGCGGGAATCTCGATCCGCGCGAACCGGTAATCGCCCAGATTGCGATACAAAACATTGCGGTCCTGTGGTCGCTTCAGCGGATTGGTGAGAAAAATATCCTGCAGCCCGTCATTGTCGAAATCACCGATAGCGATCGCGTCACCCACCGACATCAGCCATTTGGCAAAATGGCGAACGCGCGGATCAACATCGTTCATCACCCCGCTCATTTGCGAATCGATTCCAGAAACCGAGGAAGGAACTTCGACAAACTCGAAGCCCGGATCATTAATCGCCAGTCGCGGATGAATGACTTGTGTGTAAGCAGCGAACCCGGCCACTCCCATGGCCCCGCACACCGCGACTCGCATCGCTAGTTGCAAATCCAGAGCCTGCTTCAAGTGCGTCCAGCGCTGTTTCCACAACGCCAGAACGTGCAGCCAGCAAAAGCGAACAGCAGAGACCAGGAACAAAGCGAAAAACAGCGTACTGAGTGATTCGATGGTGTGGAACCAGAGATCCGCGAGAACAACACTGAAGCTCCATGCGATTTGCTGCCACTTGCCCGCCGGTGATGTTTTGGGATCGGTCAGCATGTAAAAAGTGAACAGATAAAATCGGGCCGAGGTGAGCGTCCCAAGAAGCATGGTCTGCATGGGCAAGTGGTCGCGCAAAATGTAGGCCCTCAGCAGAGTTTGTAAAGCATAGAAACCGACGAACGAAAGAATGAGCGGTGTCCGTCCGATGCGAAATACAAAGAGCGCACAAGCCGCCGTGATCATGAATGCAACGATTGCCAACGATCCGCCCCACTGGTACGCAGGAGCGGACGAGTACAGCCCCCTGCCCAGAATCAGCGCGCATACCAGACCGAAAAGCGACGGATTAAAAACGTGCCGCCCGCGAAGGGTCAGTACATATTTGGAAACAATGGTGAAAAATACGGGAAGAAGGAGAAGGTAGTAGTTGTGAGCGTAATTCAGCAGCAGAGCAATCGAAATCATGCTGATGAATGCGCTCAGTGGCACCAGCCGCTCGCGATTACAGAATAGCCAATGCAACAGCATGTCGAGCGCGCAGCCGGCCACCACTGTCAGGAGCATCTGCAGCGGCGTCCGATTGAAGCCGAGAACGGTGCATCCTAAGACCGTATAGCCGGTCAGGATGCATGCAAACGGAATGCGTGGGTCACCTCTCTTCGGGATCACCCATCCCGCGGGGCGCGAGGAGGAAGTAGTGACGCACGAAATTGTCTCGACTGTCGCCGCACTGCTCATCCGAAAAGCTCCTCGATATAGCCAAACCTTACCTTGCGCCGATACGCCTAATAAGTAACGGCTTTGGAACTCTCAAAATAGGAGTTCATGGCGGAAACGATGTAATCGATTGAAGAAGGCACGATCAAGCGATATAACGCGCGCCGGGGGTGCTTAACCTTATCGAAGGTGATTGAATCGCAAAACACCAGATCAGCAGCGCGAAGATCCGTTGCTCTCTTGGCTGGCCATAGAACCTCCAAAAGCGTGTGCCGATTCTCCAGCGCCGGCGCCAGCAGAGCACGAGCTGTTTTCAGAAAGGCTTCGCTTACCGATACCAGCGCAATGACCGAGGGCTCGCACAACTTGCGAATTTTCTGCAGATGCTCATCGGCGAGAGAATACGTCACGCACACAGCGGGGCGCGTCTTTGGAAGAAGCGACGCAACTTCGGGCAAAGAATGTTGCGCGAGTACGGGCAGGGCCCCAACTGCCAGGCCGGCATTGGACCGCAAGTCTTGTCCGCAACAGCCCCGGACGGGCCAGCGGACCGCTTTTCTGATTTCCTCCTCAAGTAGCTTAAGTAGCCCAGGGTCGTCTTCGATCACCAAGAGATGATCGGGAGGCTGCTCCAGCAGGCGCTCTCGGACCCGCTTACGAAGCTCCTGCAAAGAATGGCCACCTTGCCGTGCGACTCGGATCACCGCATTGATCATGGAATCCAGGTCCTGCGCCCGCGTGATCCTCGTGAATTCATCTTGCGGACGCACCATTAACCGGCCGCCTCGCTTCCCGGAAAGCCAGCTGCGGTGCACAAGATCGCCGTATACCCGGCTCACTGTGTTGCGGTGGATTCCCAACTGGCGTGCGAGTTGCCGCACACTGGGTAAAGGGTCGGCAGGCTTTAATTCATCGGTGGCAATCAGAAAAATGATTTGCTCCGCGATCTGTTCGCGGATCGGGATCTCACTTTTCTTGTTGATTCGAATTTTCACTTAATTTCCGAGCTGGATTGTACCGCTGGTGGCGGCAATAGCTGCTCGGCCGCTTGTGACAGTTCCGATACTGTCACTCGGCTGATGGCTGGCCCGGAGTGTCGACTGGTACCTTCCGAGTGAACTTCAAACAGGAGGTGCAGCATGGCAAGGTTTTTCATTTGTCAGGACTCGAAGTGCGACTCGGACCACGCGTATTGCCACACCTGCTACAAGGAGGTCTGCGAAAAAGGGGAAGCCGATGTGCATCGCTCGATAGACCACGAAGTGCAACCCAGAAGAAAAGCGACGTCCCACCCAGAAGGCCATCGTCAGGTCGTCCACAAGTCGTTTTTGTTCAGTTCGACCAGTCGCCTGTTCAAAGAATGAGCTGCCCTTCTAGGTCACCAAGCTTAAGTCCTCACCTTCTTTCTTCTTTTCTTATAGAGATTTTCGAGGACATACTTCAGCGAAGCACATTCCTGGATCACCGCTTCCAGCTTGGGGATGGTCGTTTTCAATTCGGTTTCTTCGACCAGTCCGTCCGCTAGAGTCTCTGCCACACTTTCCAGGGCTTCGCCGACCTCCTTGATGAGATTGGAAATGGCCCGCAGTTCTCTCTCCAAGGTGATGTTCGGATCGGGAATCTTAAAAGCGACGCGACCGGCCTCACTCTCGAGACAATCGAGCGCCTCGTAGTTTTGCAGCAGCCGACACAGACGCGGGAGCAAGTAGGCGGGGATATTCCGTTCTCCACGGAGCCAGTACATCAGAGAACGGTAATTCGTGCCCAGTTGCTGCGCGAGCAGACGAATATCGTATTCCGCTTTGATTTCCACAACCCGGCTGAGAATGGAAGGCAGGTCGTTGGCAGGCACGTCGATCCTTGCATACTTCGGCCGGTTCAAAACTGCGGCCATTTTGAACAATAAAAGTGCTCATTGTATCTGAATTGCATAAGAAGGCGATACATCGCTACTGTATACAACCGTGTGTAACAGCAGTGTCGGTGATGCGCTGAAATTGACAAGCGTTCGGACCACAGTTACCGTTCAGGGTCATAAAATCGCAGTTGTAATCGTATATGCGAATCGTAGGGATATGATGACCAAGTCGGAGGCCGAATGACTAAGAAGTGGTACAACTATTTCGTCTCGGTAGACGAGGCTAATCGCACCGGAGAGGCGCCCGGCTCTGGCAGTGCACCGGCAGCCGAAATGAGCGCCGCCCAAAGCGTTGCCGAAATCGCGTCGACCGTAGCTGCCGAGCCGAAGTTCACTAGTCCGGTCTCCGATCCCACGTCGTTTGATGAAATCTATAAAGCCGCCGAAATCCCGTCTCCGGCACAGGGTTACTCGATTTTGAAGATTGCGCAGATGCTGGAGAGCGAGCACATCCGCAACTTGCCTTCTGATGTGAAAAAATCCTCAGTTTTGGTCGCGCTTGACGCTGCCGGCGTCGACATCAAGGAAGTAATTCAAGACGCGGTGCGGCGTGACCGCGCCCTCGACACTTACGAGCGCGTGCAGCAAAGGGCGGTGGAGGAACTCGAGACACGCAAAAGTAAAGAGAACAGATCGATTCAGGCCGAAATCGACCGCTACGTTACCGAGCAGCGGGCCAAGATTCAGGCCAACAATGATGAGATTGCGAAAGAGAAACAACGCTTCACCGGCTGGCGCTTGAAAAAACAGCAGGAAGAGAAAAAAATCGCTGACGCAGTCGGGTATTTCGTCAGCGAGAACCCGATCACGACTGGCGATAGTAGTGCGCCACCAGTTTCAAAGACAGTCCAGAGATCCTGAGGAGGAAGTCATGTTTAGACGCTTGAGCAGGATGATCCGGTCGTTTGTGGGATTCTTCATTTCTGTAGCCGAGGATCCGGAGCTCATTCTGCAGCAGAACATTCGCGACATGAATGACCAGGTTCCCCGTATGAACGAGAGCATTGCCATGGTCAAGGCCAATGTCACGCTGCTCGAACGCGAAGAGGCAAAGTATAAGACCGACATGGCGAATCTCACTGCGAAGGTAAAGGCCGCAATTCAGGCGAACCGCGACGACATGGCGGGTAGTTTTGCCGTCCAGCTCGAACAGACCAAGGGCGCTCTGGCCAGGACTCAGGGACAGCTCACCACCGCGCGAGCCGCCTTCGACAAGGCAATGGCAGTAAAGCAGGCCTTCATGCGGGAGAAGGAGCGCAAGACACAGGAGGCGCTGACCGCGATTGCCGACTACCGGCGTGCTCAGTGGCAGAAGAAAGTTGCCGATGCCATGGAGCAGTTCGAGGTGGCAGGCATCAGCGAGACCCACGATGAGATGGTCCGCAAGATCGAGGAAATGACCGCGGTCAACGAGGCCCGCATGGATATGGCCATGGGCAATGTCGATCAGCAACAGGTGAAAATCGAAGAAGAAGCCCAGAAACTTCAGGCCAACGAACTGGTCAAGCAGTTCAAGATCGAGATGGGGCTTGCGCCCGCTCAGGCAACACCGGCAGGGGCGGCAGTGGAGAAAACGATTGGGGTGAAAGAACCGCAGCGTACTCCGTAGGTTCGGTTCGACAGAGTGCTGTGAGCAACTATGTAAGGAGGATGCGCCATGGCGTTGAAAATCGAAAAGGGTGGCTGGCTGCTCATTTTCCTGATTGGGGCAGCACTGGTCGGCTACAGCCTCAACAAGTATGGGATCATCGACCTCGGAAAATGGGGTGGCAGTAAGAGCGCTTCCGGTGGCAGCGAGACCGTGGACGCCTCCAAGCCGCTGCTGATACCTGCTTCCTCCAGCAGTGACGAGGCGGAAGTTCGCGTGCGAGTGAATGTGTGGGTCGGTTGCGTTGGCGGCCTGGTTGCGAACGGCGGTCTGGACACCGCGCCGGATTCCATTTACGGTAAAAAGGGTCTGAAGGTCTCGTTCAAGATCATCGACGATTGGACGGAAGGCGCATCGGCACTAGCCACCAACAACGTCGATGTCATGCTTACGACGGCGGATGTCTACGCCAAAGACTATGCGCAGTTCCGTGATAAAGGCTTCGGCTCCCACGCTTTCTTAATGGTGGATTGGTCCAGAGGGGCTGACGGCGTGATCGGCAAGCAAGGCATCAACAGCATCGAGGATCTGGCGGGCAAGACCGTCGCCTTTGCTCCTTACACGCCATCGCACTTCCTGCTGTGGAATGGATTAAAGGCTTCGGGGTTGAGCACAGATCAGCGAAATGAAATTTTTAACAAAGCCGTCCACACCAAGGACGGAATCGAACCGGCCACGCTGTTCGCGCAGGAGAAAGTTGACGCTGCGGTCGCCTGGGATCCCGACATGAGCGACGCGGTAACAAAGCGGCCGGGCTCGAAAAAAATCTACGATACAAAAATTGCGAACCGCCTCATTGCCGACATTCTGGTAGTGAGTGACCGCTTCTCGGCCAAATATCCGCAAACACTCCTCAAATTCTCGCAGGGCTGGCTGGAAGGAGTGGAATTCATCAAGTCGCAGCCGGCGCGCGCTTACAATCTGATCGGTGCAGTCAAAGATTTCAACATTCCATCAGACCTGGCCAAAACCATGCTCGGCGGCGTGAAGCTGGCCGATTATGCCGACAACAAATCCTTCATGGGGTCGGCCGGTTCGAATTCCGATTACAACAACATTTTTCAAATGGCGCAGGATATGTATCGCGAGCTGCGGATCATCAAGCACTCAAACAATGCGGAGGAGAGCCTCGACCGTCGTTATATCGAGAAACTTTCCGGCAGCTTCTCTACAGCTTCGACTGAGGCCCCCATTGAATACAGGGAGCCTGCCCGGGGAGCGACTCCGATTGCCACTCAGCACCGGTCCATCTACTTCGAGCCGAATTCTTCCCGCATGAGTCTGGACTCACGCGCCGTCGTGGATGAGCTAGCCAATACCATGCGGGCGTATGAGAACACCGTTGTGGACATCGAGGGAAACACCGACTCTACCGGCGCACGAGCCTACAACATCCAGCTTTCACACGCGCGTGCTGATGAAGTTAAGCGCTATTTGATGGACAGATACGGCTTTCCCGCCGCGCGCCTGCGGACGGCGGGCAATGGCCCCGATAAGCCCATGGACACGAACGCCACGGCGGAAGGGCGCGAGAAAAACCGGCGCACTGATATCAAGGTATACGCCAATCCTGCAGCTTGAAGAGTCCCATGCATGATCTGTTCACGATTCGGAGAGAAGTCTCGCCACGTCTGCGAGTCATGCTGGGCTTCCTGAGCTGGGGGCTGATCATTCTTCTGTGGATCATCCTTACTAATTGGGAAATCCTGCCGCCGTTCTCTCTTCCCAAGCCCATGGGGGTGATTCGGGCATTCGGAAAATTGTGGACCGAATACGATCTGCTGGGGAACGTGGTGAAGAGTTGGTGGCGCATCGCCCAAGCGTTCTTCTGGTGTACGGTCGTGGCCGTTCCGTTGGGCATTCTAATGGCCAGCTATCGCTGGCTGTTTGAGTTCATCAACCCTGTCGCCGCTCCTATGCGCGCGATGCCGCTGACAGCCTTCCTTCCCGCCTTCATTGCCCTCTTCGGGATGGACGAAATGATGAAGGTTGCATTCCTGTGGTTTGGAATGTTCTTTTACCTGCTGGCAGTGGTAGTGGAAGAGGTCAATCGAGTCGATAACTCTCTGCTCGAAACCGCCTACACGCTGGGCGCAAAACGGCGGCATGTGCTCTGGCTGCTGTTCCGCGCCTCATTTCCCGCAATCTTTTCCTCCTTCCGCATTCTTTACGACATTGGCTGGACTTATGTGATTCTTGCCGAGATGGTGAATGCCCGCAAAGGTGTCGGCTACATGGTGGAAGCGGCGCGAAAGGTTTTGGATTTCGAGCGTGTGTACGCTGGAATCATCGCCATCGGTATTGCTGCCTTCCTGTTCCGATTCCTGCTTACTTTCCTTGAACATCGCCTATTTCCATGGCGCAGAACGACTCCGAGTTTCGCGGCTGCGGGTGCTGCTGTCCCCAGCGCCAGCGCCCATTTGAAGGCGGTGAAACATGGAACCTAAAAAGTCCAAGATTACCGTGCGCAATGTCAGCCGCTGCTTTCTCTCTCCTGAGGGAAAGCGAATCGATGCAGTGCAGGACATTAAGTTCAATGTGGAAGACGCGTATTCTCGCGAAGGCCGCGACATTGGAGAATTCCGCGTTTTGCTCGGGCCGTCGGGGTGCGGCAAATCTACGCTGCTGCGCATGATCGCCGGACTTGATCGCCCCGACACCGGCGAAGTGCTGGTAAATGATCAGCCGGTGCATGGCCCGGGTAGAGATCGAGGCATGGTGTTTCAGAAATACACCTCGTTTCCCTGGCTGACGGTAGCTGGTAACATAGCCTACGGATTGAAGATCAACGGCGTGGGGGACGCGAAGCGCAAAGAAACCGTGGCGCAGTTGATCGATGCGGTAGGACTCAAAGGATTCGAAAATTCCTATCCGGAGACTCTTTCCGGAGGAATGCAGCAGCGGGTTGCGATTGCACGAACCCTGGCGTTGCGTCCGGCGGTAATCCTGATGGATGAGCCTTTTGGCGCGCTAGACGCGCAAACCCGCAGCGAGATGCAGCAGCTTCTCCTGCGTGTATGGGATGAAAGCGCCAGCACAATTCTATTTGTGACGCATGACGTTGAAGAGGCGATCTATCTCGCCGATAGAATTTTCATTATGAGTTCGCACCCGGGAACAATTGTCGAAGACGTTCAAGTCCCGTTTGAACGGCCGCGTGACCTGGGCTTGAAAGAACGAAATGAATTTCATGAACTGCAGAGTTATGTTCTCGGTCGCCTGCGTCGTGCGCCGGGAGCGGGTGGGAATGTGCGGGTGAGTGTCTAAATGGTTGCCGCCTTTCAGGATCAGCCCAGCGGCGATCAGCGGCATGAAATCAGCTTTGTCAAGGAAGCCTTCAATCTCCAATACAACTGGATCGCCCTTGCCGGGGCCGGCGCCTTCGCACTGTTGAGCGGCAGCTTCCTGCCTATAGTGCTGGCGGCCGGAGTGGAGCTGATGTACCTGGCCATAGTTCCCCAGAATAGCCGTTTTCAGCGCCTGGTTAAGTCATGGAAATTCGCGGAAGAGCAGCGGCACCATCAGCAGCAGTTCACGGAGCTGTTGCGCAGTTTACCGTCGGAGCTCAAGAGCCGGTACATTCGACTGGCCGAAGTCTGCGGCTCGATCCGCGCCAACTTTGCCCAACTGTCCACTACTTCACAAATCTTCTTGCAGCAAATGGATTCCCGGCTCGAGGGCTTGCTGCGCGGTTATGCCCGGCTGTTGACCGTGGCATGCCAGCAGCAACAGTACCTCGAGAGCACCGACCCAAATGAAATTAAGCGTGAAATTGCCGGCTTGCAGCGAACGCTCAACAGCGATCCTCCTCAGGTTCAGGACATCAACAAGAAGCGTATTGAGATTTTGACCAAGCGTCTGGAAAAATATCAGAAGCTGCGCGATAACGGCAGAGTAGTCGACGCACAATGCTCGGCGGTCGAGGACGTCCTACACCTGGTCCGCGACCAATCCGTGACCATGCGCGACCCGCAGCAGGTGAGCGATCAGCTTGAGAACCTTGTACGCGATGTCGAACAGACCGAACAAACCGTGCAGCAGGTCGAATCCATTTTCAGCAGCGTAGCCCCGGAACTGGATGGCTTAATGTCTCTAAACGATACTCCCGCTTCAGCGGGCGGCCAGCGCATCCGGATAACCAGCTAAATGCCGGCGACTAGCCCAACCTCGGCAAACTACCTTGAGGCGCTCACGGCCTGGGCACGCGAGTTTTCCGAGAAGTACTACTCACGTTCCTTTGCGATGTTCGTGCTCTACGGCAACGTGCGGGATTTTGTCCCCATACGCAAACCGGATGGCGTGGACTTCGTCGCGCTCGATGAGTTTCTCTCTGGAGCATTGTTCGGGCAACGAGATCTCATGCTCCACTATGACCGCGGCGGCCTGAGTTTTGGATCAGCCGAGAGCCAGTCCGATTTTCGCCACGCTCTGGAAGGGTACGACAGTTATCACGCTACCACGTACGCGCAGGGCATCCCGCGGAATCCGGACGCGGTATTGAATCTGCTGGACAATTATCTGCGCCTGCGGATCGCGGACGGAAAAAAAATTGGTCTGGTCATTGACTTTGCAGAAACGATAGCTCCGGCCGGCGATTTGTCCAGCATGTCTGCGGAGGACCGTAATTCCCTGGTCATCCTGAAGCGATGGGCGCGCAATCCGAGCTTCCTCAACGCCGATGTCACGATTTGCCTGATCTCCGAAAACCAAATCGAACTAAATCAGGGGATCGTTCAGAATCCGGGTGTCTCGGCGATCTCAATCCCTCTTCCGGATGAGGCGGAACGGTTGGAATTTATTCGGTGGCAGTTGAAGAAGCAGCCGCTCCCCCCGGGCTCCGATGTCAACGAGTCCACGTTGGCCAAATTGGGTGCCGGACTGAAACGAGTGCAGTTGCAGAGCCTGATCGCGCACGCGGTGCAGAATCGCCAGCCGCTCACCATGAAATTTATTGGCCAGCAAAAGAAGGATCTCATTGAGGCCGAATCCGGCGGGCTGCTGGAGTTTGTCCAGAGCCGGTTCGATTTGTCTTACGTCGCGGGAAACGATCAGGCAAAAAGAAAGTTAAAAGACGCGGCCACAGCAATTCGTGCCGGCAACACCAACGTGCTTCCGATGGGATACGTAATCTGCGGTCCAGTAGGAACCGGCAAGACTTTTATTACGACCTGCTTTGCCGGAGAAGTCGGCATCCCGGCGGTAACGCTGAAAAACTTTCGCAGCATGTGGCAAGGGGTCACGGAAGGAAACCTCGAGCGAGTGCTGAATCTGCTGAAAGCGATGAGTCCCATCGCAGTGATCGTGGACGAGGCGGACGCGCAACTGGGAGATCGCTCCAGCTCCGGTGACAGCGGAGTAAGTAATCGGGTCTTTGCGCAAATTGCGCAGTTCATGGGAAACACCGAGTACCGCGGCAAAGTGATCTGGTTTCTGCTCACCTGCCGGCCCGACCTTCTCCCCGTGGATTTAAAGAGGCAAGGCCGCGCCGAAGAACATATTGCTCTGTTTTATCCTGACACGCCGGAAGAACGTCTTGCGCTTTTGCGTGCAATGCAGAAGAAAATCGGCATGTCTCTGTTTCCAGCTGACGTAGAGAAATTTTTCCTGTCGAACTCGGGAACTCTCTCCGGCGCAGATATTGAGGCAGTGCTGGTTCGCAGTCAACTGGCAAGCGCGCTGCGCAATAAATCCTCAGTGGATAGGGAAGACTTGAAGTCAGCTCTGGAAGATTTCATTCCTCCCTATTATCCGACCGAAATCGATCTTCAGAATCTGGTAGCGGTTCTGGAATGCACGAGCAAGAGCCTGCTGCCTGAGCAATACCGCAATGTCGAGCGCAGCCAACTGATCCGGCGCGCCAATGAATTGTTTGCGCTTTCGAGGCAGACGGGCCAGGAGTAGGATTCCCTCAATACCGATTCCAGATGGGGGCGGCGTCAGCCCCACGTCGTACCTTGCAAGGTAATTGGCCTGCCGCTGCCAATGCGCAATTTAGCCATCAGACTAGATCGTGAACGTCGCTGAGGATAGTCCAAGGGATCCGGTTGCCGGGAGCAAGCCTCGGATTCGGATCTCCGCAGATCGCTTGAGAAAGACAAAAACGCTGAACCGCGCGTTGGGAGTGATTTTCGACTCGCCTTGATTCTTCAGCTGGGATGTGGAGGAAGCAGCGGTGAACTGAGAGTTTATCAAATGCGCGCGCGAATCAAGACTGAGCGGAATAGCGTGCTTCCTTGCTCATTCCCTCGATGTTGAATGATTTTCTGGAATTCCGTAGCTGCGACTAAATAGCAGAAGCAGCATTGCGATTTCGGGGCAATCTGGTGCGCCACGTATCCGTCACTCAGTGCTGACCGATGCTTTGTAAGAGCGCCGCTGAACACTTTCCCTGGGCTGCAAAATTGGCGGGGACGACGGGACTCGAACCCGCGGCCTCTGCCGTGACAGGGCAGCGTTCTAACCAACTGAACTACGTCCCCACGCTCAAAACTCAGACTTCGTCAAAAGCCGCTATGGATAAGGCTTCTGCAGGCTTTGCATAAAACGCACAGTTCGCATCCTCTGTCCAGGATGGTGGCTGGTTCTGGCTTAACCGCCCCCAAACCGCCTACAAATTTCTGTGTTCTCATGCGAGATTTATCTTAACACAGCGAAATCGACGCTGAGGCATCGACCACAAAGAGTGTTTGCTAAACCTTTCGTGCTCAAACTACAGTCTCGGATCAACTGGTTCGCTTTCTAGCGCCAGGACTCCGAATACACACTCGTGAACTCTGCGGAGTGGTTCTTGATGAACGAACCGCTCCAGCGCCTCCAATCCCAAAGCAAACTCCCGAATTGCGAGTGACCGCTTTGCACCCAATCCTCTGCTCTTGAGCCGCAGCAAATTCGCCGGAAGCGTGTATTCCGGGCCATAGGTCTGCCTTCTCCGCGATCACGTCTAAAAAGAGCGCCTGACAAGAAATCCTTTGGCGGCTAATATCAACTTTACCCCACCTTAGGACCGCATTCTGGTGCGGTGCGATAAGCGCCGCCGATGACAACGGCGAAAGTGCCGGGTGTGCCCCGTTGCTCAAGCATCGTTCAGTTCAGACACAAGCCCGGACGTTTCGCACGCATAGTCATACGCGCCACCAATTCTTCCTCTTCGCTTGTTCTAATTTTCTCGACCTGTTCCAGCTAGGGTCGCACTTGATTTCCTGGTCACATCTCCCCTCTTGCTCTAAAGAAGGTTCACCGCCAAACGTGTTGTCAATGTGGCCTCTACACCCGCCACAGTCCCTTGTTGTGACATTGTGGGCACATTGGGACGTGGGCCTTAACCTCTTGTCCATCCCTGGTTCTACCTACGACGTAGAAAACCCAACGCCAATTCTTTGGCAAGAGATCTCTAACTACGGGTACATTCGTCCGGCAGCTGTAGCAGAAGATGTCTCTGAGATTAGAGTATAGTTTAAGGATGTGTGCCTCGGCTAAAGATGACGCTACCTGAGAAGTTCCTGCGAAGCTGTTCAACATTGACCACGCGACTTGTGCTAACCCTCTTATCGAAAGGGCTTAGACGCCCTCGGCGATGTTTGACACAGCAGAACAATCAGCGTACGGTGAAGGATGAGTGAGTACTTCCGTTCCTCGTTCAGGTTCTCTGAGCTAAGTCAGTCCATCTGAAGCATCTTCCCCTTAGGAAATAATGGACCGGGAGGTTCAGCATGTCTGATTCCCACGCATGCACGCCAGCAAAGCCCAAAATTCTTACCGTGCCCAAGACACGCTGGCACGAGTGGCGACAATCTCCGATGCACCAACGTTAGAAAACAAGATTAGAGAACGTGCCCATCAGCTCTACGAATGCCGCGGTCGTAAACCTGGTAAAGACCAGCAGGACTGGGTCCAAGCCGAGCGCGAGATGTTGAACCGACGACCAATGACAAATTGCCGAGAGTGCGAAAATCTCAACCGGGTCTACGGATCCAAGCTAGCCAAGTACCATGCGGCTCGTTCCGCGGTGCTTTACCGAATCAATACGGAATTCGCGGCTAAGCAACAGGTTGATATGGAACGCGCCAAGAACGACATGGAAGAGCACCTGTTGGCCTGCCCCTTCGCCACCAATGCGGGGCGCCTGATGCCGCTACAAGAATCTTCCGCCCTGGAGCGATTCCAATAACACTGTCGGGACCACTCCTAGCTTGGTCTGGATTTTGAAACGCGTGTGCGAGCGGCTTCGTTCTCACGGGCCACTTGGAAACAACTAAACTTTGACGAGTCGAGTGCTTGCCGCAGAGTGGGAAATTGTTTGTATTGTTGTAAACAGCCTTCCCATCCACCAAACACCATGATCCATCGGCAGGAATACACGACCAGATGATCGTTCGCCCGAGAAACTTCAGTGTTGACCTGTTGACCTCTAAACTACACGACCGGACGACAGCGCATAAGCGAATTGCGTAGCAGCGCCGAATAGCCTATCCCCTCTTCCAGATGCGTAGTTTCGTCTAGAATACGAGCGTGTTATGCCGTGCTTCTGAGATTTCACGACCATGAAGGCACAAGTTAAGGTCGGTCGGATCGCCGGCATCTCGATCGGTCTTGACTACAGCTGGTTCATCATCGCGCTGCTGATTGCGCTTTCTCTTGCTCAACATTTCCGTGCGGTGGCGCCACAGTGGAGCAGCATTGTGGTATGGATGGCCGCGGTGGCCACAGGTCTGTTGTTCTTCGCTGCACTCCTGCTCCATGAACTCGCGCATTCCCTCTTGGCGAAGGCGCGTGGCTTGCGCGTCCGTGCCATTACCCTGTTCGCCCTCGGAGGCGTATCGCAGATCGAAACAGAAGCCTCGGACGCCAAATCCGAATTCTGGATTGCCATCGCTGGTCCGATTATGAGTGTCGTAATCGGCCTGGTTGTGCTCGGGACCGCTTGGGTGAGTGGTTGGACGCCCGGCACCGAAGCTGCTACTCCTTTAATCTCCGTGCTGGTTTGGCTCGGTTACATCAACATCATGCTGGCTGTCTTCAACATGATTCCCGGTTACCCGCTGGACGGTGGGCGTGTCTTGCGTGCCGCCATCTGGTGGATCACTCGCAATGCCGAGCGCTCCACGAGACTCGCGGCTCAGATCGGCCAGGTTGTGGCGTTTCTGTTTATCTTGTCAGGCTTGTTTCGATTCTTCGTAGGCGCGAACTATGGCGGACTGTGGCTGGCGTTTATCGGTTGGTTCCTGCTTGATGCGGCGCGTTCCAGCTACGTTCAGGTAGAACTGATCGCAGGACTCCGGAACCGGCGTGTCGCCGATATCATGGACCGCGACTGCGCTACTGTGGAGGGTCATCTGAGCTTGCAGGATTTTGTCGACGAGTACGTGTTGCGAACTGGACGCCGCTGCTTCGTCGTTGTCCAAAACGACCGGGTATCCGGACTGATCACGACCCATGAGGTAAAGAAAGTTGATCGCGAGAGCTGGTCGCAGACCAGCGTGCAAAGTGTGATGCGTCCGCTCAGTCAGCTGCGCACCGTCGCCCCGGACACGCCTGCCATCCGCGCCCTTGAACTGATGAGCCGCGAGGACATGAACCAGCTGCCGGTTGTTTCCGATGGACACCTACAGGGGGTTTTCTCCCGTGGCCATGTCCTGCGCTTCCTGAGTACGCAGGCAGCGCAGGCACGCCTTCCGTGGCAACTTTTGTTCATCTAATGCAAGCTCCGCCAGCCCCTGATTTCTCGGTCTCGGCAACCCCATCTTCGCGAACGATTACCCAGGGCAGCACCACCACTTACTCGGTAACCGTGACCGCGTTGAATGGATTCAATGGCAATGTAGGTTTGAGCGCTAGCGGATTACCAGCAGGGGCCAGCGCCAGCTTCAGCCCCACCACGATCAGCAGTTCCGGATCATCAACATTGACAATCACTACGGCGACTACGACACCGGCGGGATCTTATCCAATCGCCATCACTGCGACCAGCGGCGCTCTCACCCATACCACGAGCATAACCCTGGTTGTGACAGTTCCTTCGGACTTTACCATTTCGGCAAGTCCTACGTCACAGACCATCAGTCGCGGATCAAGGACAACTTATTCAGTGAGCATTGGAACTCAAGGCCCGTTCTCGGGAACAGTAACCCTCACTCTGAGCGGATTGCCAAAGAAGACGACTTCAAGCTTCACGCCTTCGTCGCTCACAGGCTCAGGCACATCGACTCTGAAGGTTTCAGCTAACCCAACCGCGGTTGCGGGGACCTATACGTTGACAATCAAGGGCACGAGTGGGGGTGTCTCCCATTCGACTACGGTGGGCTTAACGATACAGTAACCACATGGTCATAAGAACTCCAGGCGACCATTCATTTGAGAGAATGGTCCCTTCTTTTTTTAATCAAATTTCACGAACCGTACTGTACGAACCGTATTCCATTGGATGTGGCCCTTGTTAAGGGCTACCTCGTCCGACCGCTCTTAAACAGCCTTCTCGTGGGGCAGGAGCACCATTGAAACACCATGATCTTATGACGCCGTTTCCGAAAGAATGCCGTAAAAAATGAGACCCCATCAACGTGGTCGCTCACCGCAAGCAGGGGCAGAACCTCAAGCTGGGCGGCGCTAGCGCCGTGAGTGCGAGTTGCGATATCTTGTGCCGAGGCCAAAGAGAGCCCCTGATGTACCGATTTGCGGTGCCCTCCCACCATCTTGAGAAATCGCGCACGACACGTCCCCTTTTTGCTCACGACGCTGCCATCCTACTTCGCAACCGCACTTCGATTCAAATGGTAGGGTACTGAGAAGGATTTTCACTTGAATGAGCAATTCGAATCGCTCACCTACCGTATGTCGGAACGTGCCGCTCGACCATTGCAAACTTTGAGACGACATTCGTTGTCTGACTTGATGACCGAAGATGACCGAATCACCTCCACGGAGCCACGATGTCCGAGCTCGCCACCATAGGCACGTATTCGGTTTTCATTGCGAGTTACGTCGTATTCGCCTTGGGGAAGTTTCCAGGGATGAAGATTGACCGGCCCGGTGCAGCGATCATCGGGGCGGTCCTGATGTTCACCACGGGCGCGGTGCGTGCAGAAAATGCGTTGCATTTCATCCACTTCGGCACGGTCGTGCTGCTCTTCTCGATGATCCTTGTCGTGGCCTACCTCCACTTAGCAGGCTTCTTCGATTGGGTCACCGACCTGGTCGTGACCCGGCTCAAGCCCCATCACCTGCTTCCTACAGTGATCTTTCTCAGCGGCTTGCTTTCCGCGTTCTTCGTGAACGACATCATCTGTCTGGTCATGGTTCCTTTCGTACTGAAAGTAATTGCGCGAATGGGAGGAAAGCCAGGGCCCTATCTTCTTGCAGTAGCAACGGCGTCAAACATTGGAAGCACAGGGACCATCACCGGCAATCCGCAAAATATGCTGATTGGCTCTTTTTCTGGCATTGGTTACAGGGATTTCCTCTGGCACTTGGGTCCGGTTGCGCTCGTAGGTTTGTTTCTTGACTGGCTTGTGCTCTGGTGGCTCTATTTCCGTGGCCGTCTTCACGATGTCCAAACCGACGGTGCGGTAGGTGCAGTACCGATCGACGATGCAGCACTGCTTAAGGTCGGTCTTGTAGCCGCATTGGTTCTCGCCGGATTCCTTGCTGGTTTTCCTCCGCCTCTAGTCGCCGCGGTGGGCGCGGCTATCATGTTAATCACACGCACGCGAGAACCTCGCTTGGTGTACGAAGAAGTGGATTGGGGCCTTCTCGTCTTTTTCATCGGGCTTTTTCTGATCGTTGGAGGCGCAGAAGACGCGGGCTTGGCGGATCACTTGCTAGCTTTCGGCGAGCGTCTCAATCTACAACATTTGGCCGTGTTTACACTCGTCACGGCAGTTCTATCCAACGTGGTAAGCAACGTACCCGCCGTGATGCTTTTAAAATCTGTCGTGAGCCAATTTGCCAACCCGCATACGGCTTGGCTCACACTGGCAATGGCCAGCACGCTTGCAGGGAATCTAACCATCACGGGTTCCATTGCCAACATAATCGTTGTCGAGCGCGCACGCACAGAAGCAAAAATTACCTTCCTCGATTATTTTCGAATCGGCCTGCCTGTAACACTTCTGACGCTGTTGTTTGGCTGGCTCTGGCTTTCCTGGATTCGGTGAGCGCAGCTTCCGCGACGACTTGTTCGAAACTGGAGCAGTGCCCTTAATGCCAAAGGCAAACAGCTTGTCCCCTGGAGGCAGTTGAAAATGGGCAGATCTGGAAAGCAAATTGTGATTAGGTAGTGCGGTGTAGCACGATTCCCCTGGAGTGAGAGCTGGAATGGAGCTATGTTCTTGTCATGCAGGAGTGGGTGTGGCCGACGTTAGGCACTGCTGTGTGTGCTGCCGCTGCTTGTTCCTTGGCTCTCGCGTTCGATACGAGTTCATTCAAGACGCTTCTGCCGCTCTTGTTTCTAGGCTTCATACTCTTGACCGCCACAGTGTTCGGTAATGTCGCAGGGATGCTCGGCACAATCCTTGCAGCTGTAATTTTCGCGGCATTCTTGTTCGAACCTACCTTCAGTTTGGGAGTCAAGGATTCCGCGCAGAGGAGCAATTTGATCTGGATGGTTGTTGGAGGTTTGGCAATCTCCGAGCTGCTCGGAGCCTCGCCCAAGAACGGCCAGACCCGTAGCAAACCTACCTGACGACGTAGCCCGAGCGGTCGAAGAGTAACTCGTCAACAAAGTATCGGCCAACAACAAAGACCTCAAACACCGCCGCTGTACGGGGTTTTCGGGCAGTTCAGCTCTACCCTAAGCTTTTCTCGCCCATCCTAAGTTCTCTGTTTTGAGTCACTGCCCGAAATTCCGACCGATCAAGAGAAAAATAGCCGATGAAGAAGAGAACGCGCGAGGATGCTTCCCATCTTCGCATCCTCTTGGATGCTGTAGGGACATTCAGCGCGGTACTGGCCGCTTGTCGCGAGTCAATCCCTGAGCCAGTCGCTGCGGGTTTTCTGTATGTCGGGCGTTGTCGAGCGCGTTCGAGGCCAGGCGACAATCAATCCTCGCTTGCTGCCAGCGATTGATCAGTTGCTGGTCGCGGGCATCAAACTCGGGCTCAGCAAAAAGCATGATGCCATCAACAAGATTCTGCAATTGGTACCGGAGTGGAAGCGTGGAGACTGCTGGCGCCGTATCCGGCAGCTACGACGAACGCCCGCACTGGCAACTCCTCCTGTGGACCAAGATCTAAAGAAGACGGAAAACAACGGTTACATTCATCGGTCTTTCTCACGCCCGTGGCTCCAAGAGGACGACGAGAGACTTCTGGATCTGGCTGGTTACGAGCCGGTCACAAAGATCGCCGAGCGCCTCGGACGTTCTGTCCGCGCCGTTCGCTTCCGGCTTGGAGCGCTGGGCATGAGCGCGCGGGTCAAGGACGGCTGGTCGCAGCGCGGTTTACGCAAGTTGTTGCGCGTCAGTCGTGCACGGTTGTGGTATCTGGCCGCAAGCGGGATGTTGCGGGTTCGTGATCCGCGCATCACCGGAAGTTCCTTAGCCCGGTGGTCCGAGAAGAACGGGCCACCTGGAAATGTTAGCGACAACCACAGGCCCAGAACCGCAATCTCCCCACAGAATCCCTATTCTTGGACACGAGCGGCCAAGCTCCTGGGCATCACAGTCGAGGATATCCAGGGCCTGATTGCTGCAGGACAACTTAAGCTCTTGGATACGTTCGTCACGGACAGGTCCTTCGAGGACTTCTGCCGAAAGCACGGGAACGAAATCAACCTGTCTCTCATGGATCCGGCCACTAGAAAATGGCTGATGAGCGAGTACGGCATTTCAGAGACAGCTGACCGCAAGGCAATCCCGCGAGCGCAGAAAGCACGCCCTTATTGTGCGGGAATGCAAGTGCGGAAGGAAGATAGCCGGCAACGTTTATTTCAGGCATGTCAGGCACTGCCGCCTTCCGCAAACAAAAGGGGTACGGACAGGGTTGTGTGAAAGCAAGAGCATCTACGGCGAACCCACGTGTAAGGCAGAGCGGTTTCCACCTAGGCTTTTGGATACTCGATCAGTCTGACTCCAATTCGCCGATGAGTTCTTCCCCGATACCTCCTCAGACACGGATTCTTGCGCAAGGCACTTCAGGAAAACTAGACTTGCGTGATTCATCGAGGAGCCTCGCCATGAAGCTCTCCGTCTTTTGTGGGGTGAGCGTCGACGGCTTTCTTGCCCGGCTGAACCATGCGCTCGATTTTCTGGATGCCGGCGGGCAGGAGCCGCATGGATTCGAAGAGTTCTATGCCAGTGTCGATGTCGTCGTGATTGGGCGCAAGACCTTCGAGGTCGTGCTCACTTTCGGCAAATGGTTTTATGGAAAGAAGCGGGTGGTGGTGCTGAGCAGCCGTCCGTTGGATTTCTCAACAGTCAAGGGCGGGGTGGTAGAGCAGATGTCAGGCGAGCCTGCCGAAATTGCAGCAGAGCTGAAAGCGCGCGGATTCAAACACGCCTACATTGATGGCGGCATCACCATTCGGCGCTTTTTGGCCGCCGGAGTCATTGACCGGCTTGTGATCACGCGCGTCCCTGTGCTGATCGGAGAGGGCATCCTGCTTTCGGCCCGTTGCCCCGCGACGTCAGCCTTCACCACGTAGCCACGCGCACATACAAAGGCGGCCTGGTGCAGAGTGAATACAAGATTGGTGCTCCTCGGCCTACTCGAGTCAGGACGAAACGCACACTGAAACCGCGCAAGGAGATTCCCGCCGTTCAGAAGCGGCAGTCGAACTGAAAAACGCTGGCACAATGGCGAGCCGGTGACAGTTATGGCTCTTATTGTTTTCCTTCGAGGTGTCAACATCGGCGGATATAGGACATTTCGTCCGAGTGTCCTTGCCAAAGAACTGAGCGAGTACTGTGTCGTCAACGTGGGCGCTGCCGGAACGTTTGTCGTTCGCAGACCTGGATCTCGAACGAAGTTCCGCGCTGAATTGCTTCGGAAGCTGCCATTCAAGGCGGAAGCTGCCCTCTGCGATGGTCGCGATCTCATCCGCCTGGAGACAGAGAATCCGTTTGGAGGCAGGCCGCCGCGCCCCGATACGGTTCGATTCGTGAGTATCCTGTCGAGAGCCGGAGGCCTCCGGGCTGTCCTGCCAGTCACATTTCCTCCCGAGGGAGAGTGGTTCGTGCGAGTTATCGCGTCGAAAAACCGATTCGTCTTCGGAGTGTACCGTCGCCACATGAAGACGATCGGCTATCTTGGCCAAATCGATAAGCTGTTCGGTGTGCCGGCAACCACACGCAACTGGAACACAATCCTTGCCGTCGTGCGGATTTTGAAACATTACGGGAAGACAAACGGCCGCCGAGATGCAAACTCGCGTTGACGGAGCCTCCGACGGCGCATAAGGCCACAATCCCGCTTCATTACCAACCCACTGCGGCAGCGCGCGCCGGTCGAGGTGGGAATCCCGTGGCGGAATTGACTTGCCAAGTCCTTCGATTGACCGCGATTGCCTGGATCCAGTAGCCCAACCAAGGTAGGAAGACTGGGTCGCATGGGACGATCCGGCCGATACCGCCTTTGGTTAGAAGGATTGTGAGAATCGGGTCTCCAGGAACTCTCCCAGTTTCGCCGTCGCCTTGAACTGCGGAATTGGTTCGAGTTCCTTGAATGCGGATGTGAACGCATTGGAGAGACTCCAAATCGTCCGTGGCCAGAATTCCTCATATTTTGGTTCGAAGTACAGATCATGCACGGTCCGCGCCAGATGCTTTGGAGCTTCCAGCTTTCCCTCGACAAACGCTTCGTAGATGACCACCTTGGCAGTGACGTCTGTGAGTTCGCTCTCCCGCCACGCCTCCACCTGCTTGCGCATGGGTTCGAAGTTCCGTTGCATCCGGTCAACGCCGACCGAGACGCAGTCGATGAGTGAGAAGGACTTCGAGTGTTTGGCGAGCACTGGGGTGAAATCCCCGGCAAACGCCATGTTTGAGCACACGAACACACGATAGCCACAGGTCATCGCCAGGCGCATGCTCTTGTCATGCGAGTTCCGAAGTCCAATGGAAAACCGACAACCCTCCATTTCGGTTGCGAGGTCGAGAACGCCGAACATCTTCATGCCGTCCGGCGAGACGGCATACTCGTCATGGACGACTCCGATATGGCGAAACCCCAGGGTCTCGACCAGGGCCTGCACGATCTCGTGATGCGGAATCGGCCGGTGCGTTTCGGTTGCCGGTGGTGTTGGCACCAGAGTTAATTCTTCACGGCCAATCGTTCGGCCGCCGTAGCCAATCAGCGTACTTGTTTCGGACATACTGCTTCCTCCTTAGTTGAATTGAAATGTGATTCCTTAAAAGCGTGAGAAAAGGTGGGGTGCGGCTGAATACTTCAGCTTCATAGCAGTCGAACCTGATATCAACTGAACAACGACGCCTGCTCTGGGACAGCCGGCCTGCCGCGCGGCCGCCTGCCTAATAGCGACCCTGGTCGTTGCCCAAAGATCAAGACCGAATCGCCCGCGATGGCCTCTTCGATTAGGGTGGAAGGATCTGCCTGGTTGATTGGCAGACTGGCCGGCGCTTCGATAGAGCATGCATCATCGATGGAGTGAGAAGCTGCGGGAAATAGCTTCTGGTGTTCTGCGCTCAAAGCCTTCCACACGGAATCAGCACTTTCACCGATGCCATTTCTCTCTACCAGTTCTCGAGCCATCGCGGAGAGCATGTCGTCGTCTTCGTCAATGTTTTGGAGTCCTTCGCCCGCGAACTTGCCCTCCATGGTGAGCGCCACAAGGAGTTTCTTTCCCATCAGACGCAGACACGCTGTCTGCATGGTCCCCTCATAGCAGAGAAACTTCACACGCACCGGCCGTCTTTGGCCGATGCGCCAGGAGCGC
This sequence comes from Acidobacteriota bacterium, assembly GCA_003224905.1. Classification (GTDB taxonomy): domain Bacteria; phylum Acidobacteriota; class Terriglobia; order Terriglobales; family Acidobacteriaceae; genus QIAA01. Next base: position 20,193 of record QIAA01000052.1, on the reverse strand, counting down.
CGGCTAGCCTGCCGCAACGTGTGCAGTGAGTATCCCGACTCATAGAAGAGAATGGTTTTGAAATCCAGGAGATCCAGCCCAGTCTCGACCAGTTTGGGATGCGAAATGACGACCTGTACCCCTTCCTTGATTTGCCTTGCATACCAAGCCTCGCGCTTCGATGTGTCCACGCTCGCCTTGAGGACTGCCGTGCGGATGCCTTCATTACTTAGGATCCGCTGCAGCCGAGAGGTGACGTCGTGTTTCCGTGTGTACACCGCGAACACCTGGCAACGGCGCCCTTCCGCAAGTTCTTTCTTGATCTCATCGACTAATTTTCTTTCCTTGGAATACAGCCGCTCTTCAGGAAGATCGCGCGTCTCCGCGATCACGAATCGAACGTTGTGCTTAGCTTCCGGATCGAACTCCGTGCCATATAGCGTTCCTAATCCATAGGGATGGTCCGGATAGAGGAGCAGAGTGTTGAGCATCGTGCTTAACACCGACCGATTGCCTCGGTGTTCCTTCAACGCCTTCCGGATGGCATCTTCCAGTTCCCGATAGGCGGCCATCATCAGCGGGTCCATCGGGACGCTGAGGTAGCCCTCTTCGTAGGGTGGAAGTTCTCCCGAGATGTCTTCAAGGAAGACGAAGGCGCACAACTGCATCAGGAATTCGCCGAAGAGCAAGGGCGATGCCCCCGGTTTCCGGCGCACGGTGCTAGTGGTCTTGGATTTGGAACACCGGTTGTCAGAAGGCTCTACTTTGGTAATCGTTTCGAGGACGCCATAGTCCTGGGTGAAGGAGCTGCGACCTGTAGTGCCCCACTCGTAGCCATGTTCCTTCATTCTCGCGGCTTCGAGCCGGAACAATGTGTTGAACAAGTCGTCCGCATAGCCTCCAAGCAGCGTTCCCGTCAGCCCCACAATCCGGTCGGTACAAGACGCCAACGTGCCGAGGGCATTGCCTTGCGCTGTATCGCCGGCAAGCTGGTGGATTTCGTCACAGATCGCGTAATCAAACCAGCCCGGCATGTAACGCCCAATGAACTCAATCGGCGCCATGCGCCGGATCTTGTCGGCGTCGGCTTGCCAGAGCGCGCTATGGAACGGCCGACAGGACTTGTCCCCTCTGGATTCGACAGTCTCCGAGATTTTCACCTTCTCAAACTCGGGCAACAGTTAGTCGGCTCTCATCCACGATGACAGGCTTGCCCGTCTCAGCGTTGAGCACGCATCCGAGATAAGGACCGGAGCGAGGTACACAGTAAGCATGACGCCAGAAATAGCCGAGCTTCGCCCGCTCACGTCCCACAAGGAACAAGGACGGCCTTCCACACAACGACAACCATCGTTTCGGACTCGATGATGCCCTTCGCAATCGCATCTCGCTGAGACTGGTCTGAAAACCTTCCCGCACGATGCGACCCTGCCGGAGCCGGACTTCATTGACTCCGTGCGCTTTGTTCTCATCTCCCCCATTCCGCAAATCATCGATCAGGAACACGCGCACTCTCGGCAACGTTAGAAAAGCTTCTCGTGCCCACTTTTCGACCAGGTGCGGAGGCACCATCGCCAAAGCCGTGAACGGCCTTCCTTCGCTGTGGACTTCGATCGCCCCCAACGAAATCAATGTCTTTCCCGTACCGCACTCTGCGACCACCATGCCGGTCCGCGCCTGCTGCCAGCGCTTCGCGAGCCCCATGATCGCGATGGTTTGTGCGGGAAAGGGTCTGCGCAGAAATCCTTCAATCCGCGGTGAAATCGGGTCGTCGAACTGTTGCAGAGCGGGGTACTCCCGAAGGATTCGTGTCCCGAGCAACCCAGCGTTGGCGCGCATGTAGTCATAAATCGTGGACAGTTCTGTCATAGAAGTCCTTTTGCAAAAGAATGAATGTACGGAGACGACGGAAGGAGAAGAGAAGAGAAGAGAAGGGAAGGGAAGGGAAGGGAAGAAGCAGAGAAGAGGAGGGAAGTGTGGCGCGGGAACTATTCAGCTCGCAGGAAGATATCTTCGAGACTCAGACCGGGCCAGCGAATCGAACCTGTCTGGGTGGGAAATGACACGGCTCCGCTCTCAACGCCCCAGCTAAGCCAGTCGAGAAACTGTTCCTTTTCTCCTTTGATAATCACCGGATCACATCCAATGCCGAGGGCATACGACAACGCATGATGCGTATTCAGTTCGTCCGCAAACCAGTCCGCCCATTCTGGCACTCCAGGAATCCCGAAGGTGTGGGCGATGGAAGCCCAGACGAACTGTTTATCCGAGCCTGCTAACAGGGTTCTTCCCCTATTGGACGACATGTTCCCTGAGGCGAATTCCTCCGACATTCCGATGAGATGACGCAGCGGTTTCTTTCGTCCAGGGACCTGTATGGAACCCTTGAAGCACAGCGCGTTTCGCTCCAGACACACGCGGATCGGCTACACATCCGGCCCTTCAACCATGAATTTCTCCGTCATGGATATCGCCGCGCTGATGGCCGAGATCTGGGTATCGCCGCCAATGACGGAGATTAAATGTGCTTTTGCTTGCCGTGGCGGATCGGGTAGGACTTCTCCGATGAAGCGGTCCAGACTCAACTTGATACTGGTCGTGGTTTTCTCCGTACATTTCACATACGTCAGCCAGCCGAAGCGAAGGTGTGCGTTCTTCATCTGGATTCCTTCTTTTCATGGGTGAGAATTTGCGTCTTGCCATTGGCAAAGACCAGCGTCACTTCGTGTGAGAACCGCTCCCGGTCATGCAGGATGCGGGTGCCCTCTGCTTCCTCTTCCTCCCAATGATCCGTAAACTTGACCGACCGCCAATGTGCAATGTGCCGATTCTCACCTTCGCCAAAGACGCCGTTGAGCATTCCTGCCGTACAGAGCAGTCCAACATGCCCGCCATGCAAAGGCGTAAGCGGCCGGCCGCGGACATCCTGCTGCTTCGGTAAAAGAATGCGGCTGGCCTGGCGATAGGCCGCAGACTCAAGCAGCAGGTCTTCAACTTCATCCAGGGGGAATCCCCGTGTGCACGAGTGTGACTGGGCCCGAAGCCGGAATCTCGTAACCAATGGAAGGCCTCTCACCCAAAGGTTCAAGGTCGGACTTCACGGCAAGGTGCTCCAGCCAGCGGACGGAGTCCAGTAATAGCGAGTCTCTGACGTGCTGGTGTCGCTTACGCCGGACGCCCAGCACGGCAATTTGTTTGTACTGCACGCTCGCCGGCTCCTTAAGCCTGTAGACGGACACGTCCGCGAAGTGTTCGCTCAGAATGCGCGCGCAGACGCGCAACTGAGGCTGAGGAATGATGAACACCAGCACGCCTCCCGGTTTCAACCAACGGTACGTGTGCTCCAGAAAAACCAGTTCCAGCCTCTGATTGTTGGTCGCGCCAGTTTCGAGATCATAGGGAGGATTGAGGTAGAGAAGAGAGAAGGATTCTGCGGGACTTCTGATATCGAAGATGCTCCCCTGCAACGTCTCAATACCCTGATCCCTGGCCTGCTGAGCTCGGTACGCGTCTATCTCAACTCCGTAGCGACGCGCTTGCGTCCCCTGGGTGAGATGAGCAAATGCGACTCCATCTCCCACACATGGATCGAGCGAGGAGAACTCAGAATTGGCCGCCAGGCAATGCCTTAGGCGCTCAGCCTCGAGGACGGGCAATGGGAAAAATCCCAGCTTGGTCTTTCCGTGCGGCCTCATCGCGGTCTGCCTCCGAGGGCTTCTGCTACCAGAGCGTCCACTGAATCAGACTCAGGCTCCTCTCGCAATGCGATAAACGAGCACAACCCATTCACAGGTATTGGCCGCTCATCTTCAATTCGGTAGCCCCGCTCGATGTGCTGTTGTTTTCGTTGTTCGTACAACTCGGCCTTCGTAGATACACGAATCCTCATGGCTCATCCTCATTTCTGTGGGAGTTTGCAGCGGGTTTGGAGTGCGCCGGGCCGGTAGGTCGCCGCGGAAAGACTCGTCAGTATTCGTCGGGAAGAAGCAGTGTGGTCACCGAGCGCTCCGCTTCGGTGATGATCCAAAAAAGAGGGTGGCAGTGTCGGTAATCCGATAGCTGCTCAGCAGCCGGAAGCCGTGCTTGAGACTCAATTCATTTTCTGCTTTGTCGTCTTGGGACAGGTCACCCCAGTCTCCGCAAAGATGCCGCAAGAGGAACTCCGAGGGTGACTTGTGGGTCTTCTCCAGCAGTGCCAGTGCGCCCGGTGTGGTCACAATCCGACCCGAAGAAAACGGCGGAATAGTCGGGAGAGAATTCATGACTGGGCTCCTCTCTCAGGCTTGTGCCGCATGGAACTTGTTCAGGGAGACTTGAAAGGAGAGGTCCTCCGTGCGGCGTAAACAGGAAGGCAAAAGATTTAAGCTGGATTGGTAGCGATTGGAACAGCGCGACTGCATCGGTAGCTGGATGATGAGGCGGCGAACAAACGAGCCTGTCAGTTGCCCCGGCGAAGCTGCCGCTTCCTGCGCGACAACAAGTTCTGCAAAGTCTTGGGATTCTCTATTGGTCCAGTGAACTCAATAGCAAAGATTGGAGAACGCTGGCGAACCCGGACTGCCAGGAAGACGAGGGGTGACTACTTGCAATGGTTCGACTTTGAGAGGCCGCGCACCTTGCGAGGCGGCAATTTGACTACTTTGCCGTTACGTCCAATATATAGGGGCAATCCGAGTCGGGCATGCTCGGCAATGACCTCGTCAACCGCTTCCTGCAATGCTAATCCGGCGCGCTTCTCCATTGGCAAGCGCAGGATGCTCTTCCGGATTCGCCTCATTTGACACCGTAGCACTTCATGAAGCTTTGATCTTCTACCAGAATACCTACGTGCTCCGTCTCGATCTTGAAGGGTCACGAACCTCATTCGGGGATAACTCTACGACTTTACCGTTGCGCCAGACATAGACAGGCAATCCCAGGCGAGTGTGTTCGTCAATAGCTTTCGCCACCGCGACTTTGAAAGCAATCTCAGCTCGCTTCTCAAGCGGCAACCGCAGCACCTCTTTTGAAACTTTGCTCACAAGCGACTCCCAATCTTAACAAGAACGCCAGGGAGGTGTGTTTCTCTCACGGAAGCAGGTGGGGGGCGATCACGCTGAGGAATTCACTCGAACTTATGATCTTAGTGTTCTTCCAGAACTTAGGGAAATGGCGTTGATTGCCGGTCAATAGGTAGTCCGCGCGAGCGGCATCGGCACATTCAATGAACATATTGTCAGCCGGGTCGGAAGTGACCTGAACCAGACGCGAGGGTGTGACGACGCGAGCACGGTTCTTGATCAATTGCAGCAATTGTTGCCGCAAACTCTTGCGGATCTTGAGCTCAGGACGCGCAAGAACCGTTGCGTACTCCGAAACGATCGGTTCGGAAACATACCAGCGCGCGGGCTTGGTCATCGCCAGTAAGACAATCGTTCGCTGCAGGCCTTCCGGTTTGAGCGCGGCGGAAACGACCACGTTTGTGTCAATGACAAGGCGAAGGGGAATCATCGCCGCCTGGACTTGCGAGCGGCCTTAATGATCTGGTCGATCTGCTTGGCGCCTATCCGGTTCGTGCCCTTTTGTTTGGACTCCTGCCCGATAATTCGAAGAACCTCGGGTTCAGGCACCGCGAGGCGTACATAGTCCCTGATGCTGAGCAGCACGGCACGTGGGCTGCCACGCTTCTCTATGACCAGAGACCGGCCCTCATCTTCGACGCGGCGAAGAAGTTTGCCGAAATTTGCCCGTGCATCTAGGGCGGTAACGACAATTCCGTCATTCATAAACTCTCCAGTTCGCTCAGTTAAACTGTATGGTTCGTATCTAGTAAATGTCAACTATCCATTCGACACGTGGTTTCCTAAAGTCACTTAACCCTCAAGGGCGACCACAATCTCCTGCAGAGTCCTGAGATTGTCCACTTGGTCGAGTGAATTCAATCGCAAAGATCCGAGGACTCTGGCGAAAGCAGCCAGCCCCGCCTTTTCTCGCGCAGCTTCGGCTCGCCGCAATCCGCGTTCCGCCGCTTGCAGATGTGCCAAAACCTTTTCTTGGATTGCCTTGTCTTGAATCTCTTTGGGATTCCACACTCTGGCGACGCTCTTCAATATGCGCGCGATACATGCGTTTGCCGACTGTTTTTTCCATCCTTTCAATCTCGCGGAGTACATTGCCATTGACCAATTTTCCGTTTCCATTGTGTCGGCCACCGCTTTCGTTCGCTGTGGGCGCTTGAATGGATGCTTTCGGTTCTCCCACCGACCGTGGCCTGAGACCCTCTCGCCAACCCGCTGGTGTCGCCCACCCAGCCAATTGCGGAACTGCTTTTGGCCGCTTCCGTTCATCCAAGTCAACCCACGTTCCCGTGAAGTAATACAAGTAGCGGCCCAGGCCAAAACAGGTCGCAGCCCGCTTGAAACTCTGAGCTTCCGCCGCGGTCCCCGCGTTCGAATTGTCCGCCCACTCCTCGCCTGTGGCCGAATGCGAACCTAACCCGAAAATCGTCAGCTCACAGGTGACCAGCACCTTCGCAACGATCTTCTGGTCTGCACTCCGTTCGAAATTCGCGCTGGTTATGGATATCGTATTTGCGCGTCCATCCTGCCGGCGTGAACAGAGCATTCAAACGGTCGGTGTACGCGCGCTGATCGGCATAGGGGACCACTTGACCACGCAATGGCTGGCCTTTGGTGGTGTTCATCACGCGCCATTCGATTTGAGAGAGATCGAATGGCACCTCCAAGGCTGCCACCGATTCTTTGATCCGCTCCGCCGCAGCGGAAGAACTCCGGGCTCCAGCATCCTGGGCGGTGGACCGGATGTGGGCACACTATCTTTCTGCGCATGACCGTTGACAGAGTTCATGCCACTTCCTCCTTGGTTGACGGTGTTTCTTCGTCCAGGCGCTGGCCGTACATCCAGCGCTGCGGTTTGATCTGCATTAGCCAGTCCTGAGCTGTGGGAATGCGGCCCAGGTCTTCCCGGACATGCTGCTCTCCCAGATACCGGACAGGGACCTGCTTTCCGTCGCTATTCACGATCACAAGACCAAACAGTTTTTCTGCGAGGAAAATACCCTCGGCATGATGGCGAAGCGCCCGGTGGCGAAAATCGGAGAAGAACGCTTTCGATTCATCAAACCAGTTGTGAATCGGAAGATAGTCCTCCGCTTTCCCGCCGAACCTCCTCGCGCTACTCTCGGCGTGCTTTAGTGGATGGGCCATTAGACCTACACCTCGTACGTCGTGGTCGTGTAATCCTCGAAGGGGTCGTTGCGCTCAACCGTCAGCTTGCGAGCGCTCACATCGAGGACGACATCCCCGAATCCGCCACAATCGTTCTCATACCCAAAGGGCACAAGAGCTTCGAAGTGTTCTTGCAGGCGGGAGGCGTCATATTTGACCGGTTCATGTTCGTCAGACGCAAAGCATTCGCCGGCATAGCACTTCGCCTCTTCCGTTGTTCCATCATCGCCGTAGCCGTCGAAGTGGACTGCGACAAACGTGATGCCAGCGGCCAAGAGGTTGTCACATTCGTCAAGAATGGCGGCCTTGGCAGCCGCCTGGTGTTCATCGATTGGTTCGCCGTGGTTCTGCTGTGGTTGTTCCATTCGACTCATCCTTCCTATTGGCTCTCTTGAAGGTCTGGGAACCTTTCTTCCGAAGGCTTCGCCAGAACTTCGGATCTAAGCGCTGCGCGTGTACCTCGCCAGAACACAAGAGATTTACGAAACGCCCGGCGACAAAGAAATTCTCCGTATGCCCAGTACGGCCACAGTTGGTTGGCCAAGGTCCGAGTGACGAACAGTTTCTTGCGGGGCGCGGGCTCTCAGGGGCACAACAATTCGGCGGGCGACATTTCTTAAGGGGTGGAGGAAAACGTTGGAAAAGGTTGGAAAAGGTTGCCGAAGGACTGAGAACATCAGCGGCCTTGGCTCGCGACTATTCCGTTTCCACGCGCACGTCGGCAAACTTCCGGAAGTCCTGATCAAAGGTGGCGACTGGCAGGTCCTTGGCCACAGCGGAGGCGGCGATCAGACAGTCGACAAAGTGGGCCTTCGTTTCCTTATAGCGCTTCAGCGCGTCGAGTTGGACCGTCACCTCACCGATCTCGACGCCAGGACTGGAGATCAAGCGTCCCAGTGCAGAGGCGATATCGGAGCGTGAATGCCTATAAAACGACTCAAGCACGAACACACACTCCGCCAGAACTACTGGCAATACCACGACTACCACGTCGCCCTGATCACATGCATCGAACAGCTTGCCAGCTGCTCTGGCATGTTTGTCGTGGTCCTGCACTAGATAGCGGACGATCAGATTCGTATCGACCAGTCTCTGCTTGCTCACCGCGTGCCCTCTTGACGCGCAGCCTCGGCCGCGGCCTCGCGAATTTCAGCGAAAGACATCCCCTTTCCCTTATTGCTGGCGAGCGCGCCCTTGAGTGATCGAATGCCCGGGTGCACACGAATGGTGGCCCGGTCTCCCTCCACTTCGTATTCCAACTTGTCGCCCGGCCTGATCCGCAATGCCTTTCGAATTTTCTCAGGAATGGTCGTTTGTCCCTTACTCGTCACGGTAGAATGTAGCATCGTATACTCCTTGCCAGAACATTAGTGCCTTACCTATTAATTATCCCTTACCCTTGACTCGATGGCAAGAGGAGCCGTGCGGGAATTGCGATTTCCGGTTGGCTCTAATCCTGCTGAGGCAAAGGTTTTACTGGTGCGGGGTTCGGCTCCAATGTAGTCGGAGATCTGGTTCTCTTGCGGAGCCGTTGCCAGCACTTCGGATCCACGCGCAGCGCCTGCACTCCGCCGATACATCTGTTCTCCCAGGCCGACAGCGAGGTTATGCCTGTCTCGTCCGGAACGCGCATACTCCCGAGACAGACCCGGCCGTGTGCATCGGTGTTCCAGTAGGGAGCGTTGTAGAGGCGGGTATTGGCGCTGGGCCGGCAATTCTCAGCGAGCGCGCGCACGAACAATTCCCGTCCTTGGATCATGAAGACCAGAGCGGGGTGGGGATACATCTTCCCGTTCAGCACCTTGGTCTCTGTATTCCCATCGCCGAAGAACATTAACCGCGGTCGCGCCCGGCTCCACCATGCAATCAAGTCCGGTGTTCTTGCCAGCACATGATCCGGCAACACTTCCGCTGCCATGCTAGCCCCTAAGCCTTTGGCAAGCGTTTCTAAGAATCCACTCGTCACCGTCTGCCCGGCACATAAATAAGGAGCTTCATTTGACCGATGCTGAATTTCGTGTAATGTGGCAAAGGCTCGGCTGCCATCTTCATAAAGAAGCACTGCCCGCTTTAGCGCAAAGGTTCGGTTATCACCGATCCGCAGGTAAACATTCATGACTGTCCCTCGCAGTGATCACGCCATCATCATTACCGGGCATCAGGTCAATAAGACGGCTAGCTGCGGCCAATGTGTCACACACGACCCCGAGGATTCTGAGGCCTCTGCGCACGCTGGCCGGATCGGAAAGCTGGAGGGGGATGATCAAATTCGGATGTGGGGTCGTCTCCATTGCGGTCTGGGCCTCGTCGTCAAAGCACCCGATCACGGCGTCCCCTGCGGTGAAGGCAGCAGCAGACACGGGAGGGGTGGATTCGAGTCCATGAGTTGCTCTCCCATGTCATCCGTGAATTCCGGCCGTTTGGCTTGGCTTGAGACCCTGCACAGCTGCAGCAGCCCTCTGACCAATGCCTGCACCTCCCGGTCGCGGATGGTTTGGCTCAATTCCTTCAAACCTCGAAGAGTCAGTGGCTTCTCTTTGAGACATTTTGGTGTGCATCCCTCGATGTCCGGCACCTCGTACTGCTCGGGGTTCTCTTCACCCTCGTACCATTCGCGCAGCATGTCCACGCGCTCTTCCGCGTCGTCGTAGTCGTACACTCGCACCCATCGGTTGAGCGATCCTACAAGGTGCCTGAAGAATGTCGCTGGCAACCGTGGGTGCACCGTCTCCAGCAATTCAAGGACCGGTTTCATCAGTACGAATGCCGCCCCGTCTGGATCGACGATCAGGTAGAGCGTTCCTTCCGGTCCTCGCTCATCCGAGTAATCCACCAGCCGGTCGCTGAGAGTGAGATCGAGGTCAAAGCGCCGGTCAATTGCAACGCCGCCGTGTTCGCGGATCCAACGCTGAAGAGTCAGGGACAGGTACTTGGCCGCATCTCGTCCGCTCCGTTCCCAGTCCTCAACGGACGCGATATCGGATTTCACCAAGATCTGCGCTAACGTGAGTAACTCGCGGTCGTCAGCCGAGAAACGCTGTTCAATGGGAATTCTCTCCAAGGTAGGCAACACGACTTCACATGACGGGGCCATCAAAAGGTCGGCGGTAGGACTCCTCCGGGTGGCGGAAGGCGCTTCCCCCCGTGCCAACGCGAACACTGCTCCGCAGCTCTCGCTAATAAAGCTGAGGCCAGCTGCAACTCCTGACATTCGAAGAACCTCCCCAGGGTGGTCTCACGGCGCGAATTCTGTTCCGCTGCCTGCTGTTGGAGGCTCCTCAGCACCGCTGCCTTCCTATTCCTTGTAGAGCAGGCGCTATCTCGTCTATGGCTTGTCCTCATGTTGCTTTCCAATTCGGGTGATAGTCGCCCCAAAAAGCAAATTGCCACCCACTTTTCCACAGAGACTGCAACGCATCATTGTTGTGGGTTGGGTAGTTGGTCTCGATGGGCTAGAATCCACCGTGGAGAGTTGCCATGATGACAGACCCAGCCTCTGCTATCAGAAGCGAAGTGGACCAACTAGTCGAACTTCAGATCCAAACATTCAAACAAGAATCGCGCTTGTTGCCATCTCAACTGCTCGACTACCACGACCGCTCAGATCAGATCTCGCGACTGTACCGGGAACTCGATGACCTTGCACGAATGCGCTTAGATATCGTTTCAGTCAGGGCATCCTAGGATCCACGCTGGCTGATTTGAGGGGGCCAGGCCGCCGCTCGCGACCGGAAGAGGTTTGCCGGAGTGGCGGCCTGCTATCGACGAAGACCGATTGCAGGTCCGGTGATGGGCCGATTCAGGGAGTCTTCACTCAGACTTTTCCGCGACAGCCTTGCGTGCCTCTGCCACTGTAATCATGAGCGTCAACGGCTCGACCGGGGACGAGACAAAGCCCCATTTCTCGTAGAAGCGTTTTGCGCGCTCGGAGATTGCATGCACGAGTATGGCGCGGATGCCGGCAATCTCGGCTGCCTGCAATGTGCGGAGAATGGCGTCTCTCAGCAGGGCGGGACCGATCCCTTGGCCCTGAATTGACTGGTCTATAGCAAGTCGGCCAATCACCATCACTGGGACAGGGTCCGGCATGTTGCGCCGTACGCGGCCCGGTGCGTCAACGTGGGCCACGGCCCCGACCGCGAGGGCGTAGTAGGCTAAGACTCGCCTTCCCACGCAGACAACGTAGGTTCGGGATGCACCACTCTCTTCATTGTGGAGGGCACGCTTTCTCAGCCAGTCGTCAAGGGTTGCCTCTCCGCATTGGAATTGCGAGAGATCGTGATCTGGGGAGAGCTTCTCTGGAGCGCTGAGTCGATCACTCGGCGTACTCATTTGTCCCACGGCGCTTTGGTTCTGAGGAGTCGCGCCAGCCGCGGATTGCTTGCGGGAGGTTTGTCGAGCATGGCGGTGAACCGCCTGAACTCTTCTTCCGGCAAAGCGAAGTAGCGCCGGTCAAGCAAGACACTTTCCGCTTCCCGGCAGGCCGTTTCCAGCATGAAATCCGAGCGATTCCGGCCCAGCGCTTGCGCTGCTCGATCAATGAGCGATTTCTGCCCCCGACTTACACGAAGATTGATGTTTTCACCGCGGGTTTTGCTTAGCTTCGTTGCTGGTCCACGCATGAGCCCCTCCCGGTGTGCGCACACTCAGTGTACATATATGTGCGCACATTGTCAATACATCCATCTCGCTCGTCGCCTCGGTTAGAGCGCACCCCTTGGTTCCGATCGCTCGAACGAAGCTGTACTGCAGTTGATCTCCAGACGCTTCTGGGCCCGTGATAGCAGCCGTGGTCAGTTCGGGATATTGGTGACTGTAGATGGCTTTGACCTCTTCCGGTGTCATTCTCGGGTCTGGATCCGGAAGCTTCACGCTGTTGTAGGTAAAGCTGCGTGCCAATACTTTGGCGTCAATCATGGCGTTCTCTGCCCTCCTTCTTCTTTCGCGTGCGGCTCAGTAGCCGGACTTTGCGGCTGCGGCGCGAACAGATTGGGTGTCCTGTCAATCCCTGTTCCGCTCGGCGACGAAGTTTCCTCTTTCTTAATGGGTGTATCGGATTTCGCCGTCTGCTGCGGTGTCTTCACCCTCTGGCGCGCGGCCTTGGCTGCCGCATCCATCTCCGCCTGCGCCTCGGCCAACGTATTGCGCAACTCCAGGTGCGACTGCGCGTAGCTGGCGAGATGACTGCCAAGCTCCACATCCAACTCCTCGGCTGAGCCCGTAAAGCTGAGAGGCGTGGTCAAAGCCTGTTCTTCGCCTTCTTTCGCTTTCGCGGGAATGAAGTTAACCTTAAGCTCCCCGTCAATGCTGACGACGGTAATGAGCAGGCTCCGATCTTTGAGCAACGGAACGAGTTCAACAAACACGATTCCTCCTTACTTAAGCGTGTGGTGATGTTGCAGGGGGGTGACAGCGGGATTCTCGGGAAGCGCCGGGACGGGCACTCAACAGTCTGAAAAACGGATTTGAAACGTTGCGCGCCCGTCCCTATCTATGGCTCTCCGAAGTGGAGAGGTTTCCACAGATCTTTTCAGTGGTGACCGGTTGTATCAGGTCGGTCTAAACAGGAATTAGTCCGCAGAGGGGGAGCCATGAAGCGCACGTGGGCGATCATAGGGGTAGGCGACGTGCCGGACAGCTTGAAATGGTACCAGGCGCTATTCGGTCAGCCGGTTACCCTTCCTGCCCATGATTACTTTGGGCAAATCCTCGATTCAGATGGAACCGTCTTGCTCTGCCTCCACGAGTGGGGCGCCCACGAGCATCCCTCATTGATGAGCCCCGATCACGGGACACCCGGCAACGGCCTCCTGTTGTTCTTCCGTGTCGATGATTTCGACTTGGCGCTTCAAAGGGCACGCGCTCTCGTTACTCGACTCGAAGCGGAGCCACACGTGAATCCGAACACTCAAACCAGGGAGTTCTCGCTTCGAGGTCCTGACGGATATTACGTTACGATCAGTGCGCTCTCTGCGGCCTGACAAGGCGCGGCAGCTGCCGCGCGCTGGCCGGTGTTCCGCGCAGCTCCACGGAACCGTCGCCGCTTGGTTTGCCCGCGTCCACGGCACGATTTTCGCTCCCTCTCGATACTCAAAACCTCCTTCAATTCTGGCATGGCAACCTCGTTGATACGTCATGAAAGCGTCACTTGCCGTCATCACTCTTCTTAAACAACACTGCAATCCGGTCCTTGTAGACAAGCTTCCAGTCTCGTCTCTCGTGCAATACAGTGGCCAGGGCCGAATCCACCGGAAGGAGCGCGGCGTTCACGCGGTACCGCGCGAAGATACCAGCCCAGTCCGGGCATGCGTCCCAAACTTGCAGTCCTTCTTCGACAAACGCAGGGCGGGCCGTAGAAGTCTGTGCGCCCGTCATCAAAGACCCTGAGCGAAGGCCAAAGGCGGTAGATCAGATACCCACCCCACTGCCAGCTTGAATACAACCGGATTGAGTGGTCTGTTTGTTGTCCAGAAAGAAAAGTCGCCGCATCGGCCGGAAAACGACTGCGGTCGAACTCAGCGCGCAAGGCCTTCACACGACCTGGGTGCATGAAAAGCACCGCCAGCACGAGAAGAGTCAAACAGGGCAGAAGATGCCAGCGGTCTCGCTTGTGACTGCTGGCGATGACCTGAAATCCGGCTTCCAATTCTGCGAGGTTCGAGCGGAACATCCACAGTCATCGTAGAGAACTTTGCGAGCGCACGTGCTCCAACGACTCACGCAACGCCAAGGCAACTCCGGGCACGGCAACGACCGCGAAGATCGGGATGTTTCGTACGGAGAACAGAGCCATGTGCGACCAGCTAAGTAACAACGTCACTTGCACCAGTTTCCCCGATCTCAGGTGCCAGAAAGCTGCCGCCATGGCGAGCACGAGGAGCGTCTCGAAATAACCCGCGGTGAACGAGTGGAAATCGACGGACTGGAATTCACTGATCCGCTGTAAGTAGAAGGATGCGCCAAGATATTGCGCAACGTGGAGATGCAGACGATATCCATACGGATTGATAAGGCTCGCAACTGCGCATGCCGCAGCGGTCAAAGCATAGCTTCGCCCATGCTGCCACGCGTGACACCCGTTCCCTTGGAGCAATTCTTCGGCTACAGATCCCAAGCCGTAGGTGATCAATAAAACGATGCCTACGAAGAAGCCTCCGTGCAAATTGACCCAAAGGATTGTGAGTGGCGGCAAAACCAACAGCCAGCGCGTCTTGCCGTCTCTTTGTACTCGGATGAGGATCCACAAGAACAATGCCGCCAAGAGCGGCGTCACGAGGTGCGGTCGGACAAGCCAGTGAATCGTACTCGCCGCCATGGCCAACGCCGTCAGGACTATTGCAATCAGTCGATGGCCGGATTCTTCAATTGCGTTCTCATAGACACAAGTCGACGTGAACCCAAGGAGAAAGAAGCTCGCCAGTACGAGTCCTCCCAATCCAGCAAAGTGGTGAACCGCTGCCATGAGCACATCGGACAGCCACTCCCACGCGAACCATTGTGACTCCGGTTTTGTGAAGGAAAAGATGTCGACCGCTGGGACGCGGCCGGTGCTCAGAATCGATTCCCCCGTTCGGATGTGCCATCCCGTATCAGAGTCGGTGAGGAGCCAACTGACTTCCGTCGTGCACCAGAACAACACAACGATCGGGATCAGGAAGGCAAAGTCCGATAGCGACGGCACGGGCCAGTGTCGTGCCGCGAAAGAAACCGTGGCAGATTCAATCGACTGCTCTTGCTCATCGGTCCGGGTTTCCGGCATCGTCTCATCGCTTGGTGAAGACACGCAACCTCAAACCAAACTACTGCCTGCTGGCAGATTGGTCCTCCAATCAGCAGAACGATCGCCGTGCCCTCGATCGCGGCCATCGGCGCGAACAGCACCTCGTAAGAATTGCCCGGTTCGTTCGTTCGCAGTTGTTTCGGCTGAGCGCTGATTGAAAACGTAAATCAGCAACGGCGTGCCTGTAGCCGCTGCAAGAAAAGCTCCTGCCGGATTGAGGTGCAACGCATTTTCCAATCACTACGAACAAGAAGAGAAACAGGCAAACGACCAGGGAAATCCGCTTGGCCTTCATTCGCATCTCTCGCCTCCGATTTCAGAACTTAGGTCCACAAGGAAGCTAGACTCATGAAGGAACTTTAGACTTCGCTCGATTGTGTGGCCACGAGGCTGGCACCGCCGACAGCACTGTCGGTCGCAAAACTGCCGCTCGCATTCATGGGCCGGGACACCGGCTTTCGCAAGTAGTGCGTGTGGGAGCAGCCTCTACAATTGACCGCTTTCGTCGCAGCACGCATTACTGGCAGGAACCTATCAGGAATAGGAACAGCTTCCCCTGCCAACGAATAGAACGCCGGCGCCACCCTGCCGGCTTGAGTTTTGTCTTTCCCGCGCAGATCCAGTTCAAGCCGTCCATGGATACCGCGAAAGAGGATCTCGGTTTCAATTGCCGGTCGGTGACCGTTTTCAACTGAACTGAGCCTGTGACGCGAGAGCAGGACTTCGTAGGTCGCACCTTTTCGAAGCATGTCCACGCGAACGAATGCCTGAGATGACAACTGCATGCAGGCCATTGACGCCGATTGCCTCGACTGGGTGGAAGTATTCGAGCGGTCGCCCTTCTTCGTCGGGAAACGTTACATAACGCCCTACATCTCCCACACAACCGCCCGACTCCAAGCCGCGCAACACATAGCGTTGCGCCAATTGTTGGTGCTCGACACTCACGAGAGGGTGTCCAAAGATGCCTAACTCCTTGAGGATTCTCACCGCCCTCCGCGGCAATGCCAGCCCCGCAGCGCCTGTGAACTGTTGTCTCGCCATAAACGTCGCTCCTTTCATTTGGCTTCAAGCAGTCTGACGAACAGGGATTGGGTGCCCGATCGCCGCTCGGATCATCTCTTTGCGGCAGCCCGCCCAGCACACGTAAAAGCGGGGATCGGACACAAGGATTGCGAGGTTGTCGCCGCCACGGTCGTGGCCAGCCTGGGCACATGAGGGACAGCGAGTGATGTAGTTCTTGCCGACAATTCTTGTCTTGCCGACATGGGGAAAAGGGGTCCGGCGGGCCGCGGTGGCTGACGCAGGCGAGGCGGCCACCTCTGGATTTTTCTGGCGGCGCCGTTGCTGGCGCGGCAGTGTCAAGAAACTCTCCGAAGATGAACTGACGCGGTTCACCGCAGGCAAAGATCTTCCCGCTGAGATTCGTCAGGCTGCGTCACGAGCGCCAAAAGTCACCGAGCAAGGTACACGGAGCAAGCCAAAGTTCTGCTTGCCACGCATCGGCGACTCACCGTCCACCTCCTTTCGCATGGGGGTTTGGTCACGGTGGCTGTGTGTAGATATTCCAGGACTCGATTTCTGTCAAACGGCCGTGAAAGCCTCTCCTGTCAGGCGTTAAGTGCCATCTCGGCGGGCTTTCCAGGTTCGAGAATCCATCCGGAACCGGCCCTCAACAGCCCAGGACGTTCTACCAGGCTGAGGAAGTCATACTCGTGCACAAGGAGATCAAAGTCGCTGACGCTGTACCCGCCGTACGCCTCGCCCTCAAAGTCAATCCAGAGCCACACGCCGCGCTTGCGGTTCAAAACATAAAAGGCGCCAGAGTTGGGTTCAGTTGTGACGGTTACGCACAACAGGATTGCTGATCGGAACTCCAGCCATCGGACCGGCTGTGCACCCTCGGTGGCAGTGACAAGAATTTGGACGGCTTCGTCAACTGAAGAGTCGGGCTTCAAGGTCAAGATTGGTTCCGCTTTCATGTAACCGAACATGAGTCTCCCTTCCTTTCTGAAGAGGGTTGATTCCCGGATAGTCCGGAACGAGTGGGTAGGCGCATTCGCTTCAGGAGCGGATGCGGATGTTCAGCTCTCGGTTTGGAATGCTGTTAGCAGAGATGACAAAAGAATCACAGGTTGTTTCCGTGTGGCCGACTATCCGTTCGGAGCATCGCGGCAGCCCTAAAGAACACCTGTATATATTGAGTCCTCGGGGATGGCGAAGGGCATTGTTCCTTGAACGTCTAAATCGAGCGAAGAGAGACGATTGGGTTCACAGAGGCAGCACGCTTTGCGGGAAGCGCCGATGCGAGAAGCGCCGTGATCATCATAATAAGGGCACCGGCGAGGTAGATTATCGGGTCAGATGCGCTGACCTCGAAGAGCAATGACTGAATTATTCGCGACACTCCTAGCGAGACCAGCACACCGAGACTGCACCCGAGCAATGCTAGCTTAGCGCCCGAAACCAAAACGAGTGTTGCAATCCCGTTGCGCTGGGCGCCAAGGGCCATTCGGATTGCGATCTCGTGCGTGCGCAGCGATACGGAGAAGGCGATCACCGCATAGATTCCCGTGAGGGCAAGCAGGAGAGCGCCCAGCGCAAAGCCAGCGATGAGACTGGTATTGAATCGCCGTGGCGCTTCCACATTCGAGATGGCCTCATTCATCGGCTGTACCTGTTGCAGTGCGAGGAGAGGATCGATTTCAGAAACGGTTGACCGTAGCGTATGAATCATCTGCTCGGATGGAAGCGCGGAACGTACAGTTATGTATCCACCGCCTGGGTCACTGAGCTTTCCGGTTTGACCAGAGCCGTATATGGTTTCGGGCTGTTCCATAGGCATATACCACTGGTCCTCGCTAGGTTCGTCGCGGGAACCCATTTTTGTATCAGCAACAACGCCAACCACAGTTGCCCATGGGAGTTTCATTTGCGGACCCCCGGCGTGGAAACGCTTGCCGATGGCCCGCTGACTTGGCCAGCAACGTTTCGCCATAGATTCATTCACGATCACAACGGGGGTTGAACCAGAGCGGTCGCCTGTGGTGAAGTAGCGACCATCAAGTAGCGGAATACCCATGGCGTGAAGGTAGTTACCGGAAATAACTGCAAAGTCAGCGAACTCCAGTTTCCAACTGTCTGCGGGCTGCCCCTCCAAGGTATATGCAGTTTTTGGGTATGAGCCGGTTGCAGGTGCGGCGTTAGTCATGCCGACAGCCACGACACCTGGTTTGTTCGAGAGCCGGGCCAAGACCTCACTACCAAACGCGTCGGCAGAAGCGGTGGTGGGGTATTGCCGGAGAGGCAATTGATAGCCACCGATCAAGACATGATCTGGACGGAATCCTGGGTTGACGGCGCGCATCTTCTGAAAGCTGCGCAGGAAAGTACCGGACGTAATGAGCAGCATCAGAGCGACGGCGATTTCGCAAACGACGAGGCCTGAACGTAACCACGTATGATGTGAGCTGCCAGTGCCGGTCCGAACCCCTTCCTTGAGGCTTTCTGTCAGGTCCGTTCTAAGGGCAGCGAACGCAGGAGCAAGGCTGCAGAGAACGCCCGTTGCTACGGCGAGGAGAAGGGCGAAACCAGTGACGGTTGCATCCATGCTGATGGAGTCGATGCGCGGCATGGAGTCAGGCATGACGCTTAGGGTGGTTCGGATGGCAGTCGCCGCGAATAGCAGGCCTAATAGTCCACCGGTCACGCCGAGCAGCAAGCCCTCAAATGCGGACTGACGGATAATTGCGGAAGCGCCAGCGCCCAGTGCTAGCCGAACTGCGTATTCGCTGCGCCGCCGGATGGCCCGGACCAGTAGAAGTCCGGCTACGTTGGCGCAGGCTATTAGCAGCACGACGGAAACCGCTAGAAAGAAGATCCTCAGCAACGGCCGAACCTCTGAAACCTCGTATTCGAGCAATGGCGTGACGTCACCGCGGATGTGAATGGCTGACTGGGCCACCGGAAGATTGTGCATGATCTGCCGGGCTACACGGTCGGCATCGTGTGCGGCTTGCGAGAGACTAACGCCCTCTTTAAGCCGAGCAACCATGTGATATCCCCAAAATCCAGCATGCTCGTCAGAAAGTTCGTCGGGTGTCAGGCTCATGGGCACCCAAAGCTGTGCCTGGTCGAGGTGTCCTGCCGTTGGGGGAAATTCAAAACTGCGAGGCATCACGCCGACGATCGAGTACGTCTTACGATCGAGGCCAATCGAGGTTCCGACCACGTGTGGGTCGGCGTGATAACGGTCTAGCCACAGGCCGTAACTGATGACTGCGACCGGCTCGTGGTCGTTCTCCTCCTGTTGTGTAAAAGTGCGGCCAACGGTCGGGGAAACGCCGAGGGTTGAGAAGACGCCCGATGTAAAGCGAGCAGCATTGACCTGTTCTGGAGTTGCGCCGCCGGAGAGTTCATAGCTTGCATCGATGTAGCCTCCAGTGTCGGAGAAAGCTTCAGTCGAACTCCCGTATGTTCCGATCTCACGAGCAGTGACGGAAGTGCTCGGGTGATCGCCCAGATGATCTCCCAACACGACGAGGCGATCAGGGCGGAAGAATGGCAGAGGACGCAGAAGTACGCCATGCACGAGGGAGAATATGGCAGTAGTGCTACCAATCCCTAGACCCAGGGTGAGAACGATGATGAGTGTGAACCCAGGTGTCTTCCTCAGCTGGCGATAGGCAAAGCGGAGATCCTGTGCAAGTGCGTGCGTGGCTTCCCCTCGTTGAGTCGTGAAAATCCTGCGCCCACATTAAAGAACGTTACGCCTCGCATTTCAACCTGCAGATTCCGTCGTTTTTTTGCAAGACCGACGATTCAGGCTATCTGTAAGTCCGTCGAGGTAAGAAGAGACCTGCTGGCGAGGCAGCAATCGCGCATTGGGAAATCGCTCGCTCATAGATCATTTAGTGAATGACGGACAAACCTTCCCCAATCAGGTTATGGAAGAGTAGCCGACAAACCGGGAGTGATTACCTGGTATCTTAGAAGCGAGACGCCGACTGACACCTCCGCAGGATGCGGGTTTATGCATGTTGTTGCGGGATGCATAGCCGTTCAGCCAGTAAGGCGAATCAATCCGGGAGTTTCATGCGGCGAAGAAGATTAGCAAACCTCGAATCGGAATGAAGACTGTCAAAGTCTGAGTCGGTTTTGATTGCAACCAAGCCTGAGTCATGCGCTTCGTAAGCCTTCCCCAGCCAT